>DYKZ01000262.1 GCA_020722345.1 Anaerolinea thermophila
CAAAAGTTTCCCGATTCTCTGGTCACATGCAGTAAGCCGGTAGCCCGACCTCGCGCCGGAAGCGCGCGCCAAACTTGACGATGAGCCACTCGCCACAGCGTTCCAACTCCACCCACGCATCGAACAGCCGCTGCTTGACTTGCCCCAACGTCTTGTTCTGCAGCTTCGGCGTGAGCAGGCGTGTCACGGCTAGACACAGATACGATAAGAAGCTGAGCGCCACATGCCCAAAGTTCGCATGGAAATTGCGCGCATGATACAGTTCCAGCCCGTGATTCTGCCGCACTTCGCGGTAACACTCTTCAATCTTCCAGCGCAACTTGTGGGCACGATACACCCGCTCGTTCTCAAACGTCGCGTCGGTACACATCAGGACATACTGCTGCACGATTTTGTTGTGCGCCGCCAGTTCTTTCACAAAGACCAACTTGACCCGCCCCAATTCGCCATGCCCTACCTTCAGCGCGGCCAGCTTGACCCACTGCCCGCGCACACGCTGGCGGCGCAAACGCTTGGCGGGGATCAGCCGCCACAGTTGGTCAATCGTATAGGTCTGCCCGTGGTAAGTGTAGGGGATGTCGCGCTTGGCTTTGATAATCACGCGGGCAAAGCCCAAGGCCAAGACCTGGGTGATAAAGCCCGTGACGTAGAACCAGCGGTCAAACACGGCCGTCTCGGCTTGCACCCCGGCTTGGCGCGCCAGGTGCAGCAAGCGCAGCATCACCTGCAACCGCGAAGTATCCGCGTCCACGTGCTGCGCGAACGCCAGTTCCACACGCTGCAAGACGGCCGCGTCGCTGTCCACACGCGTGATGAACAGCGTGCGTTCCTGGTCGGTCAGGTCTTCCGCCACCAGCAGGCTGACGCGCCCGACGCCTTCGACTTCCGCCTCTCCGACGAGGACGACGCGATAGCCGACATCGGTCAGTTCGATCCATTCGCTGCGCCGATAAGCGCGCTTCAGCAAGTCTTTGGCGGAGGCCCTAGATATAGTGTGTCCGTCGGGACGCACCACTATATATTGGGGTCGCCCACCGCCGACCGCTATCCAGGCCAACCCCAGTTCCTCGCACTTGCCGACGACGACGGGACCGAATTGTGTCCCGTGCAGGATTGTCAGATCGGGTGCGGTCCCGTGCTGGACTTGATGTTCGATCCAGCGCGCGACATCGGCGGGCTTGCGTTGGTCGACCTTCAAGCGCTTGCGCTCGCGTTTGGCTTGGGCGGCTTCGATTTGCTGCGGCGTGGGTCGCCAGAAATCGAAGAACAAGGGAAAATCCTTGTGCCAGTCCGCATAATGGACCGAGACGATAATGTTGCCCAAGCCAAAGCGTTGCCCACTCGCCTTGTAGACCAGGGTCACGTAGGGCATCTTTTTGCCGAACTTGAACACCGTGGTGTCGTCGCCGATGACGACCCCGTGGCGCTGCGTCGCGGTGCGCGGGTCGCGGTTCAGTTCGCGGACGATGTCACCCAGCCAGTCCAGATAACTCGCCTCGCTGACTTGGCCGAGGAAGCGATACAACTGTTTGCGTTCCAGCCCTTGCACCCAACACGCTTCCAACAACACAGGATCGATCTGGGCTTTCGCCGTCAAGTCCGACACCGAGTTGGCGTTGCAGACCCCAAACATCAAGGCGACGAGCATCAGGGTCGCGGCGGGCAGCCCTTTGAGTTTCTGCTTGACGCCGGCTTTGTGCAACAACTCGCCCAGCCGCAGATGTTCCCAGAACCGGCACACCAGAAAACTTCCCGCTTGGGGTGCGGCTTTCGGCTCACGGGCAGCTTGTCCCGCCTTGAGGCGACTCCAGCTGAAACGCGCTCGGCGCTTCTTGACTCGCTCCGCCTGGCGATGTTGCTTGTTCACCTGACGTTGCGCTTGACGGGAAAGCGAACCGGGTCTATGCTTATGCATGGCGTTGCTCCTGCTAGATTGGGTTGGGATACCTTAAACCTAGC
>DYKZ01000076.1 GCA_020722345.1 Anaerolinea thermophila
ATCAGACATATGACCTTTGTATATAGTCTAGGCCTTTGTTTTCCTGTATACTCACAATGACAAAGCACGAAAAAAGGCCCCCCCTGTGAAAAAGGGTAGTGGTTCAAACGAAGTGAATGGGGTAAAGTGGGCAAATGGTCGTCGAAATCATCATACACACTTGTCGTCATTGCGGTAGCCAGAACATTGTGAAGAATGGTCACAATGCAAGTGGCAGTCAGCAGTTCTGGTGCAAGGATTGCGGTAAGCGCGGTGTGCTCCAACCCGGCGAATATCTCCCAGTCTCCGGACACGCAGGAAGGCAGTCCACTCTGGCGACCGTGGGGGTGCAATGATACGACCGGACAGGCGTTCTCCTGTCCGGTCGTGTGATTCAGGCAACATCTCCTGATGGCTGGTGCCAAAGTGCTTAGGTTTTCGCGCCGCACTCGCCGCAAAACTTTGCATTGGCCGCCAGCGGGGCCGGATCATTCGTCGGGAAGCGGCTCCAGTTTGTCCTCCAGCATGAGCCAGACGGTGATGCCGTCCTCCTCCAGGATGGCGAGGACGGTAAGTTGCCGCTCGCCCTACAAACGCCGTGCCATGTCTTCCTGCTCCTATTTGGTGTGTGTTTGCAGGATATTATATTCACGGTTTTCTGAAATGCAATTTGTATAACAATGGGGAGGAAAGTTTATCGGGCAGGCACGGCAGCAAATCCCAGACCATTGGGTCCCACGTGCGTACCGATGGCAGTTGTCACGTTGACGATGAACGGCACACCCCTCACAAGCGATTTCACATCATCCAGCAACTGACGGGCAGATGCCTCGGCGTTGGTGTGCAGGATCGCCAGTCGGTCGAGCGGTGCATGTGCTTGGAGCGTTTCGGTCAGGCGGGTGATCCCCTGCAGGCGGGTGCGCGCCTGCCCCAGACGATGGACGATACCATGGCGGACTTCGACCAGCGGGCGCAGGTGAAGCAGGGTGCCTATCATTGCCTTGGCCCAGGAAACGCGCCCGCTCCGGCGGATGTATTCCATCGAGTCTAACAGGGCGGCCACCCGCACGCGCTGCTGAACATCCTCAATGAGGGCCAACAGTGCTTTCAAGCCCATGCCGGAGGCGATCCCTTCAGCAGCCGACAACACTTGGAAACCGATCCCCAGACTCAACTGCCCGCTATCGAGCACTGTGACCCGCTCGCCAAATTCCTGCGCGGCCAAGCGGGCTGCGTTGAAGATTCCGCTCAGGCTGTTGGCGGCATGGATGGAAATCACGCTTTTAGCCCCGCTGTGGAAGAGTTTTTCGTATCTTTGCTGGAAGGCTCCCACCGAAGGCGCAGAGGTAGTCGGCGGCGGGTTCAGGTTGGGCAGGCGGGTGTAGAATTCCTCCCGGCTGATCTCGATTCCATCCTCATAACTTCGCCCATCTATGTTGACCAGGGCCGGCACCACCTCGATGCCATATTGTTCCTGCAGTTCAAGGGGTATATCTGCCGTGCTGTCTGTTACGAGTCCGATATTCATGGTTGGCCTTGGAATAAATCTGAGAACCCGTTTTAAGGGGAGGCACATCGAGCGCAGACCTCTTAGACAAGAGGTCTATTCTACGGAAATAATGAACTGATAATGCGGCTGGCCCCCATCCTGCAACTCGATCTCCTGGGAGGGGTAGGCGGCGCGGATCACATCCGCGATGCGGTTGGCATCCGAAACCGGCATATCCTCGCCGTAGAAGAGTGTGATGAGTTCAAGGCTGGAGGCATTGGCTTTTTCGAGGGATTGCAGGCAGGCGTCCTCGACCGTGTCTGTGGAGACAGACAATTTCCCGTTGATGAGACCAATCACGTGCCCCTTTTCCACGGCCACACCGTCTATTTCGACCGAGCGCGTGGCGGTGGTGATTTCGATGGCTACCACATCTTCGATGGCGCGGTTCATCTTCGCGGCAACCGTTGCCAGGTCGCCATCCGGATTGAGGTGCATCATCGCCACCAATCCCTGCGGGATGTTGCGGGAAGGGACAATCTCAACCTGCTTGACGGTCACTTCTTTTGCCTGCTGAGCAGCCAGGATGATATTTTTGTTATTGGGCAGGATGATAATCTTGTCTGTCGGCAGGTTTTCGAAGGCTTCGATGATGTCCTTTGTGGAGGGGTTCATCGTCTGCCCCCCCTCGACGATCGCCGCGACTCCGAGACTGGCGAAGATTCGCGAAAGTCCCGCGCTCGGCGAGACGGCCACCACAGCGATTTGCCCGGCTTCGATCTTGGCGAGTTCGACGCGGTCGGCGGCAGCCTTGCGATCAAGCATGTTCATTTGCGCCAGCAGGTTTTCCATGGCGATCTTGGTGATGGTTCCCAGCCCCATGATGTAATCAATTGGCTCGTAGCGCTTTTCGGTGGGGACATGGATGTGCATGCGGTAGAGGCCCTCCCCTTCGCCCACCTGAATGGAAGTACCCATCTTTTCCAAGTCGCCGTAAAAGACTGGCAGGCTCAATTCCTGCGCGGGGATGAAATCCACTACTACTTCATAGTCCTGACCGGGTTCGACGGCTTCCATGGTGTTCTCCAGTTTCATGGCAGAAAGCGGCTGCACGGTGGCAACCGGCGCATCCAGCGGTTCTCCTTGCAGGAAGCGCGCCATGCCTTCCAAGATGAAGAACAGCCCTTTGCCGCCCGAATCGACGACGCCGGCCTGCTTCAGGACCGGGAGCAGGTCCGGGGTCCGCTGAACCGAGGCGTCGGCAGCGGGGATGATGCGCGCCAGGATCTCTATCGGGTCATCCGTTTCCTGAAGGGCCGATTCGGCGGCCGCGGCCACATCCTTCGCCACTGTCAGGATCGTTCCCTCTACCGGGCGGACAACGCCCTTGTAGGCGGTATCGCGGGCGTCTGCAAAGGCGCGCACCAGGGACGGCCCATCCAGAATCTCGGTGCCGTGCAGGGCGCGAGCAAAGCCGCGCCACAATTGGGAGAGGATGACGCCCGAATTGCCGCGCGCTCCCATCAGCGCCCCCTGCGACACCGCCGCCGCCATCTGCCCGACGTTGCGCAGGGCCAGGTCGTCTATTTCGTTGTAGGCTGATTGCATGGTGAGTACCATGTTGGTGCCGGTATCGCCATCCGGGACCGGAAATACGTTCAAGGCGTTGACCGTCTGCTGGTTGGCGCGCAGCCAGATTAGCCCTGCTTCCACCAGTTTTTTCAGCGCCTGTCCATCGAGGGGGGCGGATCTGATATTCTCCAGCCTCTTTAATTCATCCGGGTTCATGATCAAGGGAATCTCCAGTAAAAAGGGGTTCAGCCGTTGCTGACGCGCAGGCCCTGAATGTGCACATTGACATTGCGCACCGGCATACCCAGGCTTTTTTCCACATTGTACCGGACGGCATTGGCGACGCTATTGGCCACCGAACTGATGCGTGTGCCGTACTCCACAATGATGTGGATGTCAATATTCAGTTCCGTGCCATCGTAGTGTACCGAGATGCCCCGCGCCGGCTCCTTGGTAATCGAAAGCCCTTCGGCCAGGTTCTTCGGCGCCAGCCCCACCACGCCGTAGGATTGCAGGGTGGCATGGTAGGCAATCGTCGCAACGGCTTTCGGCGAGATGTAGATCGTGCCAAGAGTGGTTGTTTCTTCGCCCATGGTTTGTTCCTTCTCTGAAAACTTGTGTTCGTCCTTGCGGGTCGAGCCTGCGCCGCGCTGGCGCAATTTTCTAAGTAATATAACACTTGACTTGCGCAAGGATGCGAACCTATGGTAAAATACGCCGCCTGCTCAATCAGGCCGGCATCATTCGGCAAGAAAGGAAGTTCGAAATGGCTAAATGCGCTCATTGTGGTAAGACCACCGTTTTCGGCAATGCTGTCTCTTTCTCCAAGCGGAACACCAACCGCACTTTCCGCCCCAACCTGCAGAAGGTGACGGTGATCGAGAACGGCCGCAAGGTGCAGAAGATATTGTGCGCCAAGTGCATCCGCACCTTGGCCAAGACCGCTTGATCGGTTACAGTCTCTGCCCAACAAAGGTCACAGCAAACTGCTGTGATTTTTGTTTAACTGCCGAGCGCTTGTTTCAAGGTGCGAATACCTGCCGCGATCCCGTCGGGATGCTTGAAGATGGCGTTGGCGGCCACGAACGCGTTCGCTCCCGCTTCCCGGACCCGGGAAATGGTCTCCGCCGAAATGCCGCCGTCCACCTCCAGCCAGGCCGCCGAGCCGATGGCATCCAGCATTTTTCGGACTTCAGCGATTTTGGGCAACACCTCGGGCATGAATGCCTGCCCCGAGTAGCCGGGATGGACGGTCATCACCAGCACCAGGTCGGCCAGCGGGAGGGCAGGCGTCAGGTCCGCGGCAGGTGTGACGGGGTTGAGCGTCAGGCCGGCTTTGCAGCCCAGGGACTTGATCTCTTTCAAGATGCCGGCCACATCCGGGCAGGTTTCCACGTGAACGGTCAGGTGGCCGGCCCCGGCCTCGGCAAAAGGTTTCAGCAGCCGTTCCGGGTTCTGCACCATCAGGTGGACGTCCAGCGGCAGGGAGGTGACCCGGCGCACGTGTTCGACAATGAACGGTCCCATTGTCAGGTTGGGGACAAAGTGTCCGTCCATCACGTCCACGTGAATCCAGTCTGCGCCGGCGGCTTCGCATTCGGCAATCTGCTCGCCGAGGCGGGTGAAATCCGCTGACAGGATGGATGGGGCAATCAGGTACCCAGGAGACGGCGCAGCAAAACGATAGTTCATCAGCGAATAGGCGGATTATAAACGAAATAGACCCACACCCAGAATGGAATCAGCCCCAGAACGGCGATCAGCGCCAGCAGTCCCAGCCCCACCGAGAGCCAGTCGAGGCTGGTCGGCGGTTCCGCCTTCTGCGCCGGGAAGGGGGCGGTCTTGGGCGGGAGGGCCGCTTCGGGGGTCAGGGCCAGCGAGGGGGCGGCGCGGCTATTGCCGAAGTTCATCAATACGCGTCCCAACTGGTCGGCGGTGCGATAGCGCTGGGAGGGTTCCTTCGAAAGCACCTTGAGCAGAATCTGTTCCAGTTCGGGGGAAATCTCGGGCACCATTTCGCTGATGCGCGGCGGCTCGGCTTCGAGGTGCAGGCGCGCCAGGTCGCTGGCCGTGTCGGCCTGGAAGGGCAGGGTGCCGGTCAGGATTTCGTAGAGGGTGACGCCCAGGGAATACACATCCGAGGCGGGGGAGGGCGCCGCGCCGGCGGCCTGCTCCGGGGCGAAATACTGTGGCGAGCCCCACACGATGTCGCTCTGCTCGTCGGGCTTGATCGTGGAGAGGGCGCGGGCAATGCCGAAGTCGGTCACTTTCAGGCGCATGTCGGGGGTGACGAGGAAATTCTGCGGTTTGACGTCGCAGTGGACAAGGCCGGCGCGGTGAGCGTAGCCGATCCCCGCGCAGGCTTGGACTATCAGCGGGATGGCCTCCTCGGGGGGAAACCGGCCGCGTTTGCCTAGCAGAGTCTTCAGGTCCGTGCCCGGGACGAGTTCCATGACAATGAACAGTTGGCCGTTGTCCAGCCCAAAGTCGTGGACGGTGACAATGTTTGGGTGGGTCAGGTTGGCCGCGGCGCGCGCCTCCTGGCGGAAACGCTCCTGGAAGGAAACGTCGCGCGAGTAATCCTCGCGCAGGACCTTGATGGCTACCTGGCGTTCCAGCATGAGGTCGCGCGCCCGGTAGACGATAGCCATTCCGCCCTTGCCCATTTGCTCAAGGATTTCGTACCGGTTGTTGAGGAGAGGTGCTTCTGCCATAATCTGTAGGGAAATTATACTGCGAGCGGGTGATTTTTACCGCCCCAAAGTATAATATAGACATGGCTGATGCACTGCTTATCTATAACCCGGCTGCCGGACGCATCCCGGTGCGTTATTTTATAGGTGGCATCGTGCGCACCCTGAACGAGCAGGGCTGGCGCGTGGAAGTGGCCGAATCGGTCAACGGCCGCCACACCACATGGCTGGCGCGCATGGCCGCAGAGGAAAAATTCCGCGCTGTGTTTGCCATCGGCGGCGACGGCACCGCCGGGCAGGCTGCCAGCGGCTTGATCGGCTCACAGACGGCCCTGGGAGTCCTCCCGGCCGGGACGGCTAATGTCTGGGCGCGCGAGATTGGCCTCAACGCATTTACCCTCTACCGCCTGCGTTCCCTGCGCCAGAATGCCCGCACCCTGTGCGAGGCCGAGTCATGCGCCGTGGACGTGGGCCTGTGCAACGGCCAGCCGTTCATGCTGTGGGCCGGCGTGGGCCTGGATGCAATGACGGTCAACAAACTGGAGCCGCGCAAACGCTTCCAGAAATACCTAAACGTGACCGAGTACTTCGCCACCACAGTCTGGAATATGACTCTCTGGCACGGCATGAACCTGCACGTCCTGGCCGATGACAAGGCTGTGGAGGGGCACTTCCTCCTGGCTGTAGCCAGCAACATCCGTCATTACGTAGGCGGCATGGCCGAAATCTCCCCGTCTGCGTTCATCAACGACGGCCTGATGGACCTGTGGCTGTTCTCCGGCTCGACTCTGGCAGACGCTTTCCGTCACTTCTTCGCGATGCGCGCCGGCCGCCACCTGACCTCCGACCTGGCGCGCTGCGTCCCCTTCCGCGCGGCAAGCATCGAGTCCGAAACCGCCTTCCCGGTGCAGATGGACGGCGAGCCGATGCTTGGGGCAACGCGCGTCGAGATCCAGGTCCTGCCGCGCAGCCTCCACGTTCTGATCCCGTCCGAGGCGCGCCAGCAACTTTGTCGCGAGAAGAGATAACTTCCCAAATCCCCAAGAGAGAATCCTTCGATGAGTAAACCTGCCAAATTCTCACTCCTGCGTTTCCTCAAACAAAACCCACTGGTACCCTTCCTGCTCTTTGTGCCTCTGACCCTCGCTTCTGAACTGCTCGGATGGGCGCCGCTCGTGACGTTCATCCTGGCCTGCATTGCCATCATCCCGATGGCGGCTTACATCGGCGAATCCACCGAGGCGCTGGCCCATTTCACCGGGCCGCGCATCGGCGGGCTGCTCAACGCCACCCTCGGCAACGCCGCCGAACTCATCATCACCATCGTGGCCATCCGCGCCGGCCTGCTCGAACTGGTGAAAGCCTCCATTACCGGCTCCATCCTCGGCAACCTCCTGCTGGTGATGGGGATGTCGTTCGTCATCGGCGGCGTCAAACACGGACGCCAGACCTTCGACAAACGCGGCGCCAGCCGCAACGCCATCCTGCTGGTGCTGGCCGTCCTGGCCATGCTCATCCCCTCCCTGTTCGGCCACTCGATCGGCCCGGAGACCAGCCCCCGCGTCGAGGCCCTCAGCCTGGGGGTGGCGGCGGTCATGATCCTCCTCTACATCCTCGGCCTGCTGGACGCGGCCAAGTCCGGCGACACGCCCGTCACCCACGAGCCGGCCCCCGCCTCCGTCCTCCCCAAGTGGACGCTCGCCCAGTCCATCGTCATCCTGGTGCTTGCCACCGGCGGCATCGTCTGGCTTTCCGAAGTTCTGGTCGGTGTCATAGAGCCGGTTGTCGCCAGCCTGGGTGTCTCCGAATTCTTCCTGGGCGTTATCCTCATCCCCATCATCGGCAACGTAGCCGAGCACCTGGTGGCGGTCCAATTTTCCGCACGGAACAAGATGGCCCTCAGCGTCGAGATCTCGGTCTCCTCCAGCCTGCAGATTGCCCTGCTCGTGGCGCCGGTTCTGGTCTTCCTCAGCCTGGCGCTCGGCCACCCGCTCACCATC
Organism: Anaerolinea thermophila; assembly: GCA_020722345.1. GTDB lineage: Bacteria > Chloroflexota > Anaerolineae > Anaerolineales > Villigracilaceae > UBA877. The sequence continues at coordinate 7,734 of DYKZ01000076.1, forward strand.
ATCTTCAACAACTTTGAACTCCTGGCGCTCATTGCCGGCGTGCTCATCGCCGCGCTGGTCTCGGCGGACGGCGAATCCTCCTGGCTCGAAGGCGTCGCCCTGATTGCCATCTACATCATCCTTGGCCTGGCCTTCTTCCTCCTGCCGGTATGATCAAAGAGATCTTTAGCGGAAAAGTGTGGATTGCCGGGCTGCTCATCGCCTCGGCCTTGCTGGTCGGGACGCTGGCCTACATCCTCATCGTCCGTCCGGGCGCGGACCTGGCGCCTGCCTCCGCCGCATTGACCATCATCCCCGCCCCAAGCGGGACGCCGCGCATCCTGCCCCCCACCCTGACGCCTATTCCGCCCACCCCGACCGTTCCGCCCACGCCCGCCCCCGGCGAGTTTGGCCTCGGCGTCTACGTCCAGGTGGATACCGGCGGCGACGCCCTGCGCGTGCGCGCCGAACCCAGCCTGGAGTCTGCCCCGCTCTTCCTGGCCTTCGACGCTGAAGTTTTTCTCATTGCAGACGGCCCTACCCACGCCGATGGCTACACCTGGTGGTATCTCACCGCTTCGTATGACGCCGCCCGTTCGGGCTGGGCCGCCCAAGATTTTTTGACCGTGATTCCTTCCCCCTGATGGTGTCTATGAACACGAAACCGATCTCTCTCACTGCCAACCGCGAACAAAAACTGCTCACCGTTATCTGGGATGACGGCCACATCAGCCGTTATCCCTTCTCGCTCCTGCGGGCGGGCTGTCCCTGCGCCGAATGCCGCGGCGGCCACGACAAGATGGGCGACACCCCCGACCCGGCCATCTTCACTGCTGAATTGCCCGACTCTCCGGCCACGCGCCTGAAAACCATCGTGCCGGTGGGCGCGTATGCGATCACCCTGGTTTGGGAGGACGGGCACGATTACGGCATCTATCAATGGGGGTATTTACGGGCGCTGTGTCCTTGCGAGGAATGCAGAAAACAAAAATAGCCGGGATGCTCCCGGCCACATTTTTGCCTCGCGTTTTCCCTAGGGCGTCTTGGTGGGCGTCCGGCTGGGACGCGGCGTGGCTGTGCGCGTTGGGGTGACGCCGAGTTTATCGAAGGCAGTGTTGCGCCATTCTTCCGGCATCGCATCGGCCGGGAGTTGGAGCAGGCGGCGCCAGTAGGCGTTCGCGCCGGGCTTGTCGGGGATGGCTTCCAGGAAGATGGCTTCCCAGTAATAGCATTGGGCTTTCGTTTGGTCGGTTTTGGCCAGCGGCAGGGCATTCGTCTCGGCCTGCACGTAAGCGTCGCCGGGCTTATCCTGTTCGAAGTAGGCGCGCGCCAGTCCCAGGTGGGAATCGAAGTCGGCCGGGTCGTAGCCTACGGCTTTCTTGAAATCCTGCTCGGCCAGGTTGGGACTGTCGAGGTTCAGGTATGCCAAGCCGCGCTGGAAATAAGCCTCCGCATTGCGCGGATTTTCCTCTATGAAGCGGTTCAAGATTTCCACCGCGGCCTGGTAATCGCCAACCGCGTTATAGGCCGTCCCCAGCGTCAGGAAGACGCTCACATCCTCCGGCTCATAGATCGTATAGGTCTGCAAGACGGCTGCGGCCTCGGCGGTCTGCCCGGTGGCAACATAGGCCTGCGCCAGCGTCAGGTAAACCGGGATGAGCGTCAGGTCGAGTTGGTTGGCTTTGAGCGCCGACTGGAGCGCCTCTTCCGCGTCTCCCATCTCCAGTTGGGCCTGCGCCAGGTACATCCAAGCCAGGGGCGAATTCGGGTTTAGTTCGAGCGCAGTCTCCAGGTCCGATAACGCCGCGTTGTGGCTGCCGCGGCCGATCAGGTATGCGGCGCGCTCAATGTACGCCTCCGTGAACAGCGGATCGAGGGCGATGGCATTGTCCAGGTCCGCAAGCACATCGGCATCCGGGTCGAGCGCCAGGCGGGCGCGGGCGCGTCCTAAAAAGGCGGGGGCAAAACTGGAGTTGATCTCGATGGCCTGCTGGTAGGCATCGCGGGCTTTTTCGTATTTCTGCTCGCAGCGGTAGGATTCGCCGATGTAGTAGTACGCATCCACCGCTTCGGGTTCGTTCTGCAACACCTGATCGAACTGGACGCGGGCCGTCTCGTAGTCGCCGTTATCCAGGAAGCGCAGCCCGGCCTCGAACGAATTGCTCGTCAGCACCGGGTGTTCGGTGATCACGTACAGCGGCGTGGATGTGTATGTGGCCGCCAGGAAATAGGAGAGCGGCGTGGGGCCGAGGAAGGTCGGTGTGGCGGTACGAAAGAGAGGCGTATTGGTCGGCGTGTTGCTGACCGTGAATGTCGGGCGCGGGGTGGAGGTGCGCAAGATCAGCGGGATCGTTCCGCCGGGACGGAACAGGTTGTATCCGCCGATGAACCCCCCCCCTGCCACGACCAGGATGCCCAGAATGACCAAGACACGTACCACCGGGTTGGCCCAGCCGCGCGGTTTCTCCGTCTGTTCCCGGGGGATGGCAATCGCATCTTCCCACGAACGCGGCCGGTTGAGGGGGAAGGGCGGCGCGGCGTTGTCTGGGGCAAGCCCGCCTAGGATGAGCAGGCCGCGCTTGGCGGCGGCATTTTCCGGGTCCAGTTTGAGCGCCGTTTGCAGGCAATACAGGCGCTCCTTGGCCGAGTCCACTACCGTGCTCAGCCAAACCCAGTAGGTGGCGTTGTTTTGGTCAGTCTTCAACAGGCGGGTGAGCAGGTCGCGCGCCCGCACCCGGTCGCCCTGGCGCACCGCCTCCTGGGCTTCCCGCAGCATTGTATTTTCGCCCGTCTCGGACGGAGTCAACTCATCTTCATCGGCCATGAATTGAGTTTAGCACAGCCTCCAGCGGGCGACAAGCCCTCACCTGCGGGGACTCTGTAACATACACGGTTGGCGAGTTCGAGGAATTGGCGAGAAAGAGCGCCACCCAACCGGAAGCCAGGCTCAATCGAGTTTTGTTCCGGCGATCATCAAGCCAATCTGCATCCCTGACCAGGGATGGACAGTTTGATATAATCTCCTTACCTTTACCGGTAAAGACGAGGCAACATGGCATTCGACCGCTTTGGGCGACCAATCCACTACCTGCGTATCTCGCTCACCGATCACTGCAACCTGCGCTGTCTCTACTGCATGCCGGAGGATATGACCTTCCGGCCCAACGCCGAGATGATGCAGGATGACGAAATCCTGCTCCTAACGCGCCTCTTTGCCGGTCTCGGCTTCGACAAGATCCGCCTGACCGGCGGCGAGCCGACCGTGCGCGCCAACGTAGTCGAGATCGTGCGCGGCATCGCCTCCACTCCCGGCATACGTACCGTCACCATGACGACCAACGGCGTCCTCCTGTCGAAACTGGCCGGACCGTTGGCCGGGTCCGGGCTGAAACGCGTCAACGTCAGCATGGACAGCCTCGACCCCGCCAAGTTCAAGCGCCTCACCCGCTACGGCGACATCGAGGATGTTTGGGAGGGCATTCTGGCCGCCGAGCAGGCCGGGCTGACGCCTATCAAACTGAATGCCGTTGTGGTGCGCGGCTACAACGAGGAGGACGTGGTCTCGCTGGCGCGCCTGACCCTCGAACACCCCTGGCAGGTGCGGTTTATCGAGATGATGCCCTTTGGCGGCGCCACTGCCCTGCAGACCGGGCAAATGGTGCGGGCGGAGGAAATGATCGGGCGGGTGGAGCAGGCATTCGGTCCGCTTACGCCCGTGAACGGCGGTAAATTGGATGGGGAGGCGCGAGTCTTCCATCTCTCCAACGCCAAAGGTGACATCGGCTTTATCTCGTCCGTCACCGCCCCCTTCTGCGCCGATTGCACGCGCGCCCGCCTCACTGCCGACGGCATCCTGCGCATGTGCCTGTTGCGCGAGTTCGAGATTGACCTGCTCACCCCCCTGCGCAAGGGCGCTTCACTGGAAGAAATGCGAAGCCTAGTGCTGGAGGCTGTCTGGAACAAACCCTGGGGTCATGGACTGGCCGAGGGTGAAATCGCCGTCAACCGCGTGATGAGCGAGATCGGCGGCTGAGACGTACTTTTCGAAACGGAGGAAGGTATGAGTTGGGAAGACAAAATCCTGCGCATCGTGCGCGTGGTCAACAGCCAGGAGATGGGCACGTTTGGCCGCCTGCTGACGGCCATCACCGCCGTGGGCGGCAACGTGGGCAGCATCGAACTGCTCAACGAGACCAGCAGCCAGGTGGTGCGCGACATCACCGTCTTCGCGGACGATGAGCGGCACCTGGACCTGATCCTGGAAGCGATCCGCCGCAACCGGGGCACCAAACTACTGGACGTGCGCGACGAAGTGATGGCCTTGCATCTCAAGGGCAAGATTGCCGTCCGCTCGCGCTATCCAATCGACTCGGTCACAACCCTGCGGCGGGTCTACACGCCAGGCGTGGCCGAGATCTGCATGAAGATTGCCCGCGACCCGAAACTGGCGCGCCTCTACACCTCCACCAGCCACATGGTAGCCATCGTCACCGATGGGACAGCCATCCTCGGCCTGGGCGATATCGGACCGTTGGCCGGCATGCCCGTCATGGAGGGGAAGGCCATGCTGATGGAGTCGCTGGTGGGCCTTTCGGGTGTGCCGATCCTGCTCGACACGAAAGACGCGGACAAGATCATCGAGATTGTGGCCGCCATTGCCCCCACCTTCGCCGCCATCCAGTTGGAAGACATCTCTGCCCCGCGCTGCTTCAAGATCGAGGAGGAACTGCAAAAGCGGCTCGACATCCCGGTTTTGCACGACGACCAGCACGGGACGGCGGTTGTGACCACCGCCGCGCTGACGGTCGCCAGCCGCAAGACAAAACGCGACCTGGGCAAGGCGGTCATCGGACAGATCGGCCTGGGCGCGGCGGGGAACGCCATCGCCAAAATGCTGATGCGTATCACCGGCAACCCGGTCTACGGCGCGGACCTGAACCCGGAGGCCGTGGAACGGCACGTTGCCAACGGCGGCAAAGCCTCCGACCTGAAAGAGATCATGGCCCACTGCGATACCGTCATTGCCACCACCGGCGCGCCGGGGCTGATCAAGCCGGAGATGGTGCGCAAGGGGCAGATCATTCTGGCGCTCTCCAACCCGCGCCCGGAGATCGAACCCGAAGCCGCCCGCAAGGCCGGCGCCGCCTTTGCCGCAGACGGCAAATCGGTCAACAATGTGCTTGGCTTCCCCGGCATCTTCCGCGGCGCGGTGGACACTTGGTCGTCGCGCATCACCCACGAGATGCTCGTCGCGGCGGCTCATGCCATCGCCAACCAGACCCCGGACGATCAATTGGTTCCCAACCCGCTGGACAAGCGTCTGCACGCCGCCGTAGCCCACGCCGTGGCGACCAAGGCCATCGAGCAGGGGCTGGCGCGCGCCGAGTACGTGCCGTATGTGAGGGAGTGAGAGGGGAGAGAGGGGAGGAAGTGTTCGACGCTTGCGTTCCTGACAGGCGGCTGATTCACTGCCTGTCTTGGCAATGATGAGT
>DYKZ01000077.1 GCA_020722345.1 Anaerolinea thermophila
TTCGCTTTCCACGCTCACCTGCCCGCCGTGTCCTTCCACAATGGATTTGACGATAGCCAGTCCCAGCCCGTTGCCTTCGATACCCTTAACTGCCTCGCTGCGGGCGCGATAGAAACGGTCGAAAATGAAAGGCAGGTCTTCTGGCGAGATGCCATAGCCGCTGTCTTCCACGTGGATGTGAACCGTGTTTTTGTCCATCTCGGTAGAGACCTGGATACGGCCATCGGCAGGCGTGTACTTAATGGCGTTGCCCACCAAGTTATGCAGCGCCTGTTTCAATTGCAGCGCATCGCCCTGGACCTGGAGCCTGTCCGCCGTTTTCTGGAAGGTCAGCGTCTGCCTTTTGGCCTCGGCCTGCGGTTGGAATTCCTCTACCACCTCCGAGACCAGGTCATTCACATCCACTTCTTCCCGCTTGAATTCCAGGCCAATGTCTATCTTGGCCAGGTCGAGCAGGTTTTGCACTAATTCATTCATGTTCAAAGCCGCAGTGTAGATGTGGCGCACAAAATCGGCCTGGGTCTCGGTCAGCGGGCCGGCCTTGGGAAGCAGGTCGGCAAATCCTGCAATGACTCCGATCGGGTTCTTCAAATCATGCGAGGCAGTGGAGATGAATTCGTTCTTTACCCGCTCCAGGTCTTTGAAATGTGTCACATCCTGCAAGACCACCACACAGCCGCCATCCTCGATGGGGGTGACGCTGGCCGTCAGCGTGCGGTGATCGGGCCAATCCAATTCCCCGGTTCTGGATTCCCCGGATGAACATGTCCCTTCGACCAGGTCAATTAACCGGTCATAGCCGCGCCCCCTGGCAAGCGGCAGCCCAAGTTTGGTCTCGAAATCGGTGAACAGTTTTTCTGCCGCCGGGTTCACCAAGGCCAGGCAGCCGTCGCTGTCAAACATCAAAATCGCATCGGCCGCGCTCTGCAAGACAGCCGCCAGCCGGCGTTGCTCATGGGAAACGCTGGAATATAACTGCGCATTCTCCACTGCAATGGCCGCCTGGCTGGCAATCGCCTGTAACAGCAGTTGGTGGTCCGTGTTGAAATATTTCACTTTTTCGTGCGTCAGCGCCAGCAAGCCGATCAAATCTAGCCGGCCAAACATGGGAACCATGATGACAGAGCGCGTTGGATCCTCTGGCGACGTTTGCCAGCGCGCATCTTTATGGGTATCGTTCACGATTAGCCCCTGGCGCGTCTCCTTGATTTGCTCGAGGAAACTGTTCAAGGATGGGAAGCGCGTTTCCAGGTTGGGTTTGGCCGGGTCGGGGATGCGGTATTCCCGATGCAGCGCCCCTTTGGGCGTAAAGATGATAATGTGGCCGAGCATCGCCCCCAAAGTCTCCACTGTGCGGCGCAGGATGACATCCATCAACTCATCAATATCCGCGCGGGCGCTCAAGTCCTTGCCGATTTCGGGCAGCACGTTGAGTTCCTTGTTGCGGCGGCGCAGGGCATCTTCGGCATCTTTGACGCGCAACTTGGTGCGGATGCGGGCAAACAACTCGCGCTTATCGAAAGGCTTGGTGATGTAATCATCGGCGCCCAGGTTCAGGCCGGCATGGATGTCGTCGGCAGTGGGACGGGCAGCGGTCAGGATAATGACCGGTATGTGTTCGATGGCCGGGTCTGTGCGCAACTCTTCCAAGACTGCAAAGCCGTCTTTCTCCGGCATGTTGACGTCTAGCAGCACCAGGTCGGGCGTTTCGGCGCGCACTTTCTCCAGCGCTTCGACGCCATTGGAAGCCGTTATATAGTTGAAGCCTTCATTGGTCATGTAGCGCGCCAATAACGTGATGTTATCGGGGAGGTCGTCGGCGATCAGGATTTTGAAGGGCTGGATTTCTGTCTCAGGCGTGGGCGCTGTGTAGCGCTCCATGGTCTGCATGGTATTGCTTACGATTTGGCAGATGCGTTCTGGCCGGAAAGGCTTGATGATGGTTTCATCCACTTTCAGGCGGCGGGCGGTTTCTTTCAGGCCGGGGATGTCGTAGGCAGTGATGAGGATGGAATGCGTTGGCCGTCCGGCCGGGTGCGACTGCATCCGCTCGATCAGTTCCAGGCCGTTCATGCCCGGCATCATCATGTCGGTAATCAAGATGTCTACCGAATCGTTTCCCACCCGCTCGAGGGCTTCTTGCCCGCTGCAAGCAGATAGCACCTCGACGCCGGGCCCAAGTTGTGAAATGGCGCGCGCCAGGGTCGCAGCCGTCCCGGGATGGTCGTCCACGACCAGCACGCGCATCTGGGTTGGATTAGCAGAGGAGGTCGAAGTATCCATTGCTCTCATTTTCCCTGAAATTTCCCGCTGAAATGATAGGGATGGGAGCAAAAAAGTTGGCGAAAGTTAGGAAACGGCAGCCGCTTCGGGTCCAGACCTGATGCGGGCCGCCGCGCGAGGGGCAAATGCGGCCCTTCGTCCTACTCCGTCACGAGACGGTAACCCGTCCCGCGCACGTTGATCAGCAAGGCGGGGTTGCGGCTGTCTGTTTCGATTGCCTGGCGGATGTGGTGAACGTGCCATTTCGCCAGTTCCTGCGCTTCGCGCGCTTCGGTTTCGTAGCCCTGCGCCTCTGCCACCAAAGTCTGATAATCCACCACGTGAGGGGCATGGCGGGCCAACACCAACAGGTAATTGAAGGAGGTGGGTGGCAAACTGGCAGCACGTTCGCCGATGGTCACGCGGTAGGTGTGCAGGTCGAGCAGCAGCGCGCCGCGTTTCAGAAAGCGGCCGCTGGAGGCGTCTTGGGCAGCAGGCGCGCTTGAAGCCTCTGCGTTGCCCTCCAAACTTTTGAGTTCGGCCTGAAGGGCTTCGATTTGCATCTGGATTTCGCTTTTGCGGCGTTCCTTTTGCTGGAGCGCCAAGACGCTGCGGGTGCGCTCGAGGATGGTTTCCGGTTTGAGCGGTTTGAGCAGGTAATCGGTCGCGCCGCGCCGCAAGGCCTCTACGGCTGAAGTCAGGTCGGGTTGGGCGGTGAACAGGATGACGGGCAGAGTGGGGTTGTTGGCGTGGATAATCGTCAGCGCATCCAACCCCGCCAGCCCCGGCATACGAAGGTCCAGGTAGACCAGGTCGAATTTGGTCGTTTCCAGGAAAGCCAAGCCCTGTTCGGCGCTTTCGGCGCTGGTGACCTCGAAGCCGGCCCGCTGCAAGATGCGCGCCAGCGTTTTGCGCAGGGCAGGTTCATCGTCAATGACCAGGATATGTCCGCCGCTGTTCATGTGTCTTGCTCCGTTCCAAGCGGCAGCCAGATGCTGAAGGTGGCGCCGCCTTTGGGATTGTTTTCAGCCTGGATGCGCCCGCGATGTTTCATGATGATGTCATACGAAATGGTCAGACCCAGGCCGGTGCCGTTTTGTTTGCCGGTTACGAAGGCGTCGAAAATGTGGGGCAGGAGAGACGGCTCGATGCCCGGACCGTTATCTGCTACCGATAAAAAGATTTCGCTGTTCTCTGGCAGGAAAAGGGTGCAAACATCCAACCTTCCACCGTTCTTCATAGCCTCGACCGCGTTCATGAACAGGTTGAGGAGCACCTGCCTCAGTTGGTCGGCCAGGCCGGGGACGAGAGGCAGGTCTGGGTCAGGGTGGAACGCAAAGGATATCCCATTGTGACGCAGGTGGGTAGCCACCAGCGCATAGACATCTTTGACCAGGTTGTTGACGTTCACAGGCTGGAAATTCTCATCTTGTGCCGTCCGGTAAGTGGCGCGCAGGCGCGCAATCATGGCGGCCATGCGTTCAGCCTCGGAGAGCACGATCTCCAGGTCTTGCTGGCCTTGGGCAGATATGCCTTTCTCTTCTTTGAGCAGGAACAAGGCGTTTTGGATGGCTTGCAGGGGGTTGTTCAACTCGTGCGACACAGAGGCCAGCAGGCGCCCCATCACCGTCAATCTTTCGCTCTGGATCAGTTGGGCGCGCATGGCTTTTTCCTGGTCGAGAGCGCGCTGTAAATCGGCGTACAGGTCTGCTTTTTGCAAGGCCACTGCCAGTTGGTCGGCCACCGCGCTGACCAGTTGCACATCCCGCTCGGAAAGCATCTCCGGCGGGGACTGGTGGATGTCGAGCAGGCCAAGGAATTGTTCCTCGACCCGGATCGGGATGGCCAGTTCGGATTTCGTACCCGGCAGGAGCGGATGCCGCTTGAAGGAGATCAGGTCGTCCACATCGTTGGTGAAGAATGGCATCCCGGTCTCGGCAGAGTAGCCGATCACGCCCTCACCGGGCGACAGGCGGTAACCCTGAGCAATCATCTTTTTGCCGATTGCCCCGCTGGCTGCTCGCAGGACGAAATCGCCGGTCTCCGGTTCCCGAACAAAGATCTGGACGTGGAAATATCCGAAGTTCTGTTGCAACAACTCAACCACATCTTGCATCAGTTGGATGGCGTCTATGGAGGCCGCCATCCCCTGGTTGATCTTATAGAGCGCCTCGGTCTCTTTCAGGTGCTTCTGGGTGATCTCTATCAGGCGGGCGTTGTCTATTGAGATGGCGGCCTGCCCGGCCAGGGTTTCCAGGTAAGACAGCCAGGCGGGGTCGGAGGGCAGGACGGAACGGTGGAAGATTTCCAGCACGCCGAACAACCGCCCCTTGGCGATCAACGGCACACCAAAGTAAGCGACGAAGCCTTCCTTCGCGATCGAACTGGAAAGCGCGGGGTTGTCGTTCACGGCGGTCAGGTCGGGGATGTGCACAATTTTGCGCTCCCGGGCGGCGCGTCCTGCCAGGCCGGCGCCGACCTCGAGGCGGGTGTATTTCAGCGCATCTGTGCGGAATCCCTGACGGGCGGCAAAATTCAGCCGCTGCTGCTGTGGGTCGAATAGCAGGACAGAGGCCGCGTCCAAGCCCAGTTGGTTAGTAATTTGCCGGACGAGCAGTTCCAGAATCTTGCGCAGATCCAGGCTGCTGATGACAGCCTGGTCAATCGTGTGCAGGGCGCGCAGGCGTTCCACCTGGCAGGCAAGAGACTCCTCGGTCTGTTTACGCTCGGTGATGTCGTTTATCGAAGAGATGATGACCGTCTCTCCTCCATACTCGAACAGCCGCGCAGATACAGATACCCACGCCGGTCTGTTATCGGCCATGCGGATGCGCAGTTCGTAATCTTGGATAACTCCATCCTGCTGGAGGAATTTGATGATATCCTGTTGGTCCTTGGGATTGTCGTAGAAATCGGCAATCCTCCTGCCCTCCTTCTTCAGATCCAGGCCGAATTGCTCATCGAAGCGCGGGTTGGCATACACAACGCTTCCATTTAGGCGGGTGATCAGGACCGCAACCGGCAGGTTCTCCAGAACGGAGAATAACAATTCTTTTGCCGGCCCCGGCGCAGTTCTGGGCTTTTTTTGCCTGTGGAGCTGGTTCATTCAACGCACCTCACTAGGGAGAAGTTCGCCAAGAGACATTCTTCCAATATTATAGCGGAGACCGCCCAGAAAAAACATTGTTCTTTTCTGACCGTTCCCCCCTCGTTTCTTGACGCTCCTTCCTGGCGGTGGTATTCTTTGCCCGGCTAAATTTCCAAAATTCTATCCATCCGACATGGAGAAAGACAACCACATGCAGATTTCGAATACCACGCCTGTCCTGGCGGTGCCGGAGAAAAACCTTATCCCGGTCAGCGGCCATCTCAAGGAAATGATGGAGATCCCGCCTTCTCGCATGTTTCTGATCAACAAACTGCTCAAGGTGTATCAAGAGAGGAACCCGGGCGCGCCGGTTTTCGATGCCTCCCAGGGAGATGGGGGGGCGTCTCTCCCCGGCGTGCCGCTCCAGATTCTCGAACGCGCTGCCCGGTTGCAGATTGAGCACGGCACAGCCTACGATATGCCATTCGGCACAGACGCCTTCCGCAGGGCTGTAGTGGAGCAATACTGGAAATTGTCCCCCGCCAGCGGATACGGGCCGGCCAACGTGCTGGGCGCGGCGGGTGGGCGCGATGCTCTTGTCAAAGCCTACCAGGCTATGCTTACGCTGGGATATGGGCAGCAGGGCGACCTGATTATGGTCTCGCGCGTCCCCTGGCTTTCCTACAACTGGGGGCCATACGGGATTGGCGCGAACGTTCTCTGGGCTCCCGGCGACCCTGCGCAAGGCTGGGCCTATTCGGAGGAAGCCATCCGCGAGAGCGTGCGCTTTGTCGAAGCCAAAGGGCGCAAAATTGCCGCTTTGGTCATTACCTGCCCCGATAACCCTACCGGTCTCACCCTCCGGCCAGAACGCCAGGCCGCCCTTGCCCGCGTGGCACTTGAAGCCGGCGTGGCGTTTGTACTCTTCGACTGGATGTACCACTATGTCACCGACGAAAGCCCGATGGACTTGAATGCCTTCCTGGCATATTTCACGCTCGAAGAGCGCAAGCGGCTCATCTTCATGGACGGCATCACCAAATCGCTGGGCGCCTCGAACATCCGCAATTGTCACCTGATTGCAGACGAAGCCGTCATCCGCTTCATCTCTGCCCGCGCCTCGCATACCGTCCTACCGACCTTCTATGCCATGGCCGTCGCCATGGCCGCCTACGAGATGGGTTATGAAAACGCCAGCCGGAGCATCGTCGAGCCGACCAACGCCAGCCGCAAAGTCCTGCGCGATTTGCTCGAACGCAGCGGCATGAGGCACATCATCGGCAAAGGTTATTACGCTTTCATCAACGTGGGAGAATTTCTGCGCGCCAAAGGCTGGAGCGACAGCGAGCCGCTTGGCCAATACCTGGCCGAGAACTTTGGCGTTGCCATCGTCCCCGGCGCGTTCTTCTCGCCGTTTGGCGGCGATTGGGTGCGCTTCTCGTACGCCACACCGGTGGAACGGACGGAAGGCGCCTTTCACCGGCTGGTCGAGGGATTGAACTCGCTCAAGGCGTAGCGGCGCCGGACCGGCTGCCTGCTCCTGCTTAATAGGCCCTCTCGCGGCGGACGTAACGCCGCGCGGCTATTGCCCCGGGATGGCGAACGATTTGCGGTGCTCCGGGCAGGCTCCTAGACTCGCCAGCGCCTCCCGGTGCAGACGCGTGCCGTAACCTTTGTGGCGCGCGAATCCATAGCCGGGATACCTGTCCTCCAGCCCGCACATCCACGCGTCGCGGCCGGTCTTTGCCAGCACGGAAGCGGCGGCAACGCTCAAGGAACGCTGGTCGCCTTTGATGAGGGAGGTTTGGGGAAGTTCGAGTTCGCGGAAGAGTAGAAAATCGGTAATCAGGTAATCGGGGGACAAGGATTCCATGGCGCGGACGGCGGCCAGTTTGGTGGCCGGGAGGATGCCCAGGGTATCTATCTCCTGCGCCGAGGCAAAGCCCACGCCCCAGCCCAGAGCCGCCTCGCAGATGCGCGGGGCCCACGCCTCCCGCTCGGGCGGAGTCATCTGCTTGGAATCGCGCACCCGCTCCAGGGTCCGCGCGACGAGCGGATCGGGAGGCAGGATCACCGCCGCGGCGCAGACGGGACCGGCCCAGGCGCCGCGTCCGGCCTCGTCTATCCCGGCGAGGCGTGTGAATCCGCTCTGCCAGAGGCTCTGTTCGAATTGCAGGGTGGGGGAGGGGTAGGCGCGCTCAGGCGTCATACAGGCCGCGCCGCAGGTTACGGCGGATGGTCATCAGGTCGAGGAACATGCGCCCCGAATCGCGCAGGACGTTCACTTTGCTTCCGGCGTTGAAATACCAGGGGATGCCGATCTCGGCGATGGTGTAGCCGCGGCGGCGGGCGATTGTCAGTAGTTCGACGTCGAAAGCCCAGCCTTCCAGGGTCTGGAAGCGGAAGATGTCCTCGGCGACTTTGGCGCGGAAGCACTTGAAGCCGCACTGGGTATCTTGCAGGCCGGGCAGGAGGAGGATTCGGATCAGGAGGTTGTAGACGCGCCCGGTGAAGTGGCGGTAGGCCGGTTCGCCGTAGCGCGCCGCGCCGTGGACTTCTCGCGAGGCGATGGCGATGTCGCATTCCAAGGCGGGGGGCAGGAAGCGGTTGATTTGCTCTACCGGCATCGAGAAATCGGCGTCGGCAATGAAACGGTAGTCGCCGCTTGCTGCCAGTATGCCGCGCCGGACAGCGCGCCCCTTGCCGGGGCGGTCTTCGTGGAGCACTTTCAAGGTGGGGTAGTTCTGGGCAAACCGCAGGGCGGTTTCCAGAGTCCGGTCGGCGCTGCCGTTCTCCACCACTATCACTTCTGATGTGTAGGTCTGCTTTTCCAGGAATGCAAATATCTGCCTAAGAGAGTCGGGGAGGCGGTTTTCTTCGTTGCGGGCGGGGATGACCACCGAGAGGAAAGGCGGCATTACAGAAGCGTATCCTGGGCAACAAAATAGAGGAACAGGGCCATAATCAGGCACCAGACGATGAACATGATTGCCAGGAAGACCCAGTGTTTTGGCGAGAGGGCTTTGCGGCGGCGAGGCTGAGTTGGGGGAGGCAGCATAGCCGGAGGCAATGTTGGCGATTCGCTGCGGCTGGGCACGGTTATGGCCGGCATGTCGGTTGATGCCGGCGCGGGAGCGGCCTCCGCGGCCGGGGGTTCGGCGGCAGGTTCAGGTTGCGGCGTGGGCGGGTGGAGGATCAGATCAACGATGCTCTGTGCGGTTTCGCGGCTGAAGACGGGGCGCTGCTGCGGGATGGAGACGAGGAGACGTTCCAGCGCGTCGCGCATGACGATGCGGACAATCGGCCGCTGGCTGTCCACGTGGACGGCCGGGTCGGCGCAAAGCAGGATCGACTCGACGTTGGAGATTTCGCTGTACCCGTGCTGCTGGAGGTAGCGTTGGAGGGCGCGTCCCATCTGCTCGGTGCGTCTCATCAAGTTGGGTTTTTGCGGTTTGAAAATATTCCCGGAGATCGTGCCCCACTGGTCGCTCTTGGCGCGGAACATGCCTTTGATGGCGCTGACGTAAATGACCAACACTCCTGGCGGGCCGACCAGGATGAACGGGATCGAAATCCCCAGGTCTGGCAGGTTGACGTTACGCAGGAGTGTGTAACTCTTGTCCAGGCTTTTTTCGAATTCGGGGAGCACCGATTTTTGGGCCTCGATGTCATCCACCCATTTCTTCCCAAACTTCAGCATGGCTTTGGCGCGCTCGATTGGGCTGATCTGGCCTTTCTCGTCGTACATGGGGGTCTGATCAATAATCTTCATGCTTACTCTCCAGCGGATGCCCTGGCAGTGGAAAGGTTAGAAGACAGGAACGCCGTCCAGCAGGTCGCGCCCGCCGTCGCTCTTCCCGTCGGTGATCTTGCCGTTGGCAAGCGAGACGGGGTGTTGGGCGTCCACTTTATTGCCCAGGTATTCAATGCGTTGGCCGGTGTAGAGCCGCCGGCCCTCTTCCAATTGCTTCACCAGCGCCGGACGCGCGAGAAGGAAATGATCTGTCCAGACGCTCCCCTGGCGCCGGTAGAGGCGCACGAATTCGATGTTCCCGTCCGGCGCATAGCGGACCGCTTCAATGACTCCGTCAATTCGTTTACGTGACATAGGGTTTCCTCCATTCGCTATTCTAACATAACATTCCCTGCGGCTTTTCTCTTGGGGAGAAAAAGGCCCCTCTCCGTGTGGAGAGGGGCAGGTGGTCGGGGTGGGCGGGTTCGAACCGCCGACTTCCACGTCCCAAACGTGGCGCGCTGGCCAACTGCGCTACACCCCGGAAGCAAGGCGAGTATATCTGCATCGCGTGCCGGCGTCAAGCGAACTTTCTGGCGATTGCCAAGAAGAAGACGGCCGAGAAACAAAAAGGGCGGCAGGTAACACCGCCCTTCACGGAGAACAGGTTCAAGGTCCGGGGAGGATCGAGCCGAATCCTCCTCAGGCCGGTCTATATGTCATCCTCCTCTTCATCCAGCCACTCTTCGTCTTCGTCTTCCCCCTCATCGTCTTCCCATTCTTCCAGTTCATCTTCCCAGTCTTCGTTTTGGCCGGCTTCATCGTTCGGTGAGTAGGTCCCGCAGCCGGTATCTGGGTCAATTTCGACGGCTGCGGCGCTACAGTACCCATCGTCAAGGAAGACACAGTCGGCATAGTGGCAGCGAATGCGGGGCATTAGATTCCTCCTAGAAAGATTTGATCAAGCGGATGGTTGCCAGAGCGAACAGGATCGTAATGATAATTGCAGAAGCAACGCAAAATGGGCAATAGGCGTGAAGGATGGCGGCTTCTATGTAGGTGAGGTAGGCCGAGAAGAGCAGTCCCACCAGGGACATGCCAAACAGCGCCAGGCGGCCATGTTGGCGGGCGAGTTCCCAGCGGGGTTCGAGGGCGAGAACGGCCAGCATTGCCGCGTATCCGATAATTCCAAATAGCGCAACCGGCAGGCTGTAGATTTCCGAGTAGGGGCTGTAATTCACTGTGGCGCAACCGCCGCTGCCGAGGCACAATTTATCGTTGCTGGTGTATTTGTAGACGAGCAGATAGATCGAGTCGATGGTTCCCAGGATGGCAAGCGCCAGGTTCGCCCAGTGCAGGGTGTGGTCGGTTTTGTCGGCGGCGGGGTTCATTTGAGAAGTCATGCATTTACCTCCGAAACAGCAGGCACGCATTTTACCCCAGAGGGGATAATCAGTAAAGCATTTGCCCGCGCCAGCGAGAAGATGTTCCCCGACACCTGATGGCCGGTGAGCCGAGCCGTGAGAAGCCCCGCTTCTTCCTGAGCGATCGCCCGCAGGTGGGAATCGCGTCCGTCGGACGTGATTTCTTCTGCCAGCCGGACCTTCCAGACGGGCCGCGGCCTGAGGCGCGTTCCAGCGGGCAGGTTTCGCTTTCGACCGGCTGAAAGTGGACGAGGATGCGTTCCAGGGTTTCTTGTACGGATAACATGAGTCACCGCTTGCGGCAAAGCGGCGACATTATACCATCTTCTCCGGTTGTCAACCCCCTTTGACCCTTACGGCCTCTAGGACATTGGGCAGGTTTTCCAGGCGGGTCAGGATGCGGCTCAATTGGGCGATGTCTTTTACCTCGATGATGAGCCGCAGGTCGGCGGCGTTCTTGGTGACGCGCACTTCCACATTGACGATGTTCACATTTTCGTTGTTGAGCAGGGTGGTGATGTCACCCATCAGTCCCTGGCGGTCGTAGGCCTTGATGCGGATAGGCACCGGGTAGGTGCGCACGTTCTCGCCCCACGAGACTTTGACCAGCCGTTCGCGGTCGCGGATGCGCAGGATGTTTGGGCAGTCCTGACGGTGGATGGTTGCTCCGTGCCCGCGGGTGATGTAGCCAATGATCGGGTCGCCGGGCGTGGGGTTGCAGCAGCGCGCTGTGCTGGTGAGCAAGCCTTTGAGTCCCAGCACGGTGAACGCATCGGAGATGCTGCCTTCCGCCGAGGGGGGGACGGCTACGAGGGTATCGTCGGGAGTTTTGGTCTCAAGCAGTTTTCCCAGGACGCGGCCGATGGTCAGGTCGCCGCAGCCGATGGCGACGTAGAGGTCATCGGGCGTGCGGTCGAATTTCTGGGCCAGTTCCTGTAAATTGGCGGCCTCCAGTGAAGACAGATTGAGGCGCTCTAGTTCACGTTCGAGCATCTCCCTGCCTTGGGCCATGTTTTGTTCGCGGTCCTGGCGCTTGAACCAGGCGCGGATCTTGTTGCGGGCGCTGGCGGTGTGCACCAGCCCCAGGTTGGGATTCAGCCAGTCGCGGCTGGGACCGCCCTGTTTGGCGGTCAGGATTTCCACCTGTTCGCCGGTCTTTAGTTCGTAGTCGAGAGAGACGAGTTTACCGTTCACCTTTGCGCCCCGGCAGCGGTTGCCAACCGAGGTGTGAACGTGGTAGGCGAAGTCAATCGGCGTCGAACCGGCCGGCAGGTCAATCACATCGCCGCGCGGGGTGAAGACGTAGACGCGGTCCTTGAAGACATCGGTCTTCATGCTGTCCACGAATTCCTGGGCGTCGTCCACGTCCTGCCGCCATTCCATCATCTTCCGCAGCCAGTTGATGCGCTCGGCGTATTTATCCTGCCCGCGCCCTTCCTTGTACTGCCAGTGGGCGGCAATCCCCAATTCAGCGTTCTCGTGCATACTGGGCGTGCGGATCTGCACTTCGACGGCTTTGCCGTCATCGTAGATGATGGCGGTGTGCAGTGACTGATAGAAATTGTCCTTGGGGACGGCAATGTAATCATCGAACTCGCCGGGGATGGGGCGCCAGTGTGTATGCACCAGTCCCAGCGCAGCGTAACAGGAGGCCACATCCGGCACAATCAGGCGCACGGCGCGCACATCCCGCACCATTTCGAAAGGCTTGTTCTTCTCGACCATCTTCCTATAGATGGAATAGATGTGCTTGGGGCGTCCGCTGATCTCGGCCTTGATGCCCCCTTTGGTCAGGATGTCTGAGATAGCCTTGATGATCTTTTGAATCTCGGCCTCGCGCACATCCCGCCGCTCGTTCAGTTGGTGGGCAATTTCTTCGTATTTGTCCGGGTTTGTGTAGCGGAAGCCGAGGTCTTCGAGTTCCCACTTAATTTGCCAGATGCCAAGCCGGTTGGCAAGCGGAGCAAAGATATCCAGGGTCTCCTGGGCAATGCGGCGCCGCTTGGCGGGCGGAAAGGCGCCCAGCGTGCGCATGTTATGAAGACGGTCGGCGAGTTTGATGAGGACGACGCGCACGTCGCTGTCCATAGCCAGGAAGGTTTTGCGCAGCGTCTCGATAGACAGCAGGCGTTTGCGATTGCGCAATTCCGCCTCTCCGTCAACCTGCTGGCTGCTGCCGTTCGAATGGCCGCCAGCCTCCTCCGGGTGTTCGCCGCGCGAGACGCGCGGCAATTGGGTTAGTTTTGTCACCCCCTGCACCAGGTTGGCGACTCCTTCCCCGAATTCCTGGCGCAGGAAATCCACCTTGATGTCGGTATCCTCGATCGTATCGTGCAGCAGGCCGGCGGCAACGACTTCGGCGGGCATGGAATATCCCGCCAGGATGCCTGACACTGCCAGGCAGTGACTGATATACGCCTCGCCGGAAACGCGTTTTTGGCCGGCGTGGGCCTTCTCTGCCACTCGGTAGGCGCGCTGGATCAGTTCGCGCTCGGCGAGGCTGTACGAGTCCGGTAGGATTGCCAGCAGTTCATCCAGGGTGAGGGGGGTGGCTGTTTTCATACAATGAGTCCACTGCAAAAACCTTTTTAAACACGAAGGACACAAAGGCAACGAAGG
>DYKZ01000263.1 GCA_020722345.1 Anaerolinea thermophila
CATGGGAAAGGCGGTCTGGGGGAGATTCAGGGTGTTCTTGTAGTCCATACGGGATGATTCCATCGTCTCGATTTGCTTTCCGTTTGGAGGGGGTTTTTACCACGAATGATTACGCAGGGAAACATTGAGACGGCCTTGAGGCCCCGGATTTCTTACGGCACAGCCCCGGCCTTCTGCGGATGCGTGATCCTGTTTCAGATGAAACGCCCGGGGGCCTGTCCGTCATGCCGCCAATCGGCAGGCCGCAGCCATAGCACGGAAGCCAACCGATTTGAGAAGGGCTACCTGACACACGCCCTTACCCAACTGGACGATTCCCCCGCCGTTATGTCCGGATCCCGAGACGTGAGAGAAGGCTTTCACGGAAGTCCTCCGCTTCCGCCGATGACGCACCAAGTATTCGGTCAAGATGGTAGAACCGATCGGTGGATGGAGATTCCCTCCGGGCCAGGTCCATCCCGAGGTCTGCAGCAACCCCTATGATCGTCCAGCACTCGACATACCCGTCCTTCTTCGCCTTCTGGTGGCTCTTTTCCGCCTCACCGATTCTGTTATGAATATTGGAGTAGTCCCGACCTCCTTTGATCTCGATAGCCACAAGATTCCGGAAGCGACCGGAAGGAAGCTCCTCGCGGATACAGATATCGGGGTCGGCTGCGAACTCGATCTTGACCGGTCTTCCCGCCGCATTCTGCACGGTCAGCGAGCGCTCGCCCTCCGCGACGGTTTCGGATGTAAGCAGGGCTTGTATCAGTTCGAACACTTTTCTTGTGGCGACTGTTCTGAGCGTGTTGAGAACACAACCGCGAAGTTGCGGCCCCAGGGTCAGCAAGGTGAGGTCATGGACTACCTCACGGGAAAGATGGGACACGCCTTCTACCAATGTCGCACCGCTCGAACACAGGGCCACGCACAGGAGCGGTAGCTGCCTGGAGTTTGCCGGGGTAATCTCCCCCCGCACCTCCATGGACTTGAACGGTCCAAACCCGTACCGGTTGCCGTAGAACTGTTTCTGTGAAAACCCGAGCAGAAGACGGTAGTACCCGAGCAGCCACGGGTTTGCCGTAAGCACCACGGGCACGGCAAAGACAATCTCCCCGCGCAGCCCCCACCCGGCCAAGCGCTGGAGGGCTGAACCAGCGACGAGATCCTCCAATTCGGCGTTGATTGTCCCGATATCGCCCTCGGCAACCGTAGCCAACAGGGCGTCAAGGAGGTACAGGCGTCGCACTTCGCGCAATCGCCGGCAAAAACCGATTTGCAGATCGGGCTCCGGGACCTTGAACTTGTTCACTTCGCGATCCTCATGTCGGAGGTGAACAGGAGACGTTCGGTCCGGCGTATCCGCGAAACGGCTATAGCGACGTATTCTGGGTTCAGCTCAATCCCTATGTAGTTTCTCTGCTGCTGTTCGCAAACAACGCCAACTGTACCGGAACCGAAAAATGGGTCCAGGACCCAATCATGCGGTTCCGAACCAGCCATGATACAGGGCTCGACCAGCGCGGGAGGAAACGTGGCGAAGTGTGCCCCGGGAAATGGTTCCGTCGGGATGGTCCACACGGTTCTCCGGTTTCGTCCGTTGACTTCCCTGATGTTGTCTGTGCGATAGCAATACCGCTGTGATTTGGAAAGCAGAAATACGTATTCGTGCGACCGGGTAGGGCGATCCTTGACGCTCTCGGGCATGCAGTTGGGTTTCTCCCATATGATGTCGCTCCGCAAATACCAGCCGTCTTCCTGCAGCGCGAAGGCCAAGCGCCAAGGTATTCCGACCAGATCCTTGGGCTTTAGCCCATCCGGCGTCTTCGCGCGATACGACATGGCTCGAATCGGGTTCTTGTTGTCAGGCGCACGGTAACCCCTAGAGATATAGTCAAAACTGGTGTATGACCCGATCCTGACGGAACGGCTTGAAGA
>DYKZ01000264.1 GCA_020722345.1 Anaerolinea thermophila
AAATTGTCTCCATGCAAACAGACCTTGCTGGAAAAAACTTTCTCGTCACCGGCGCCACTTCGGGCATTGGGCTGGCGGCGGCGGAGCAACTGGCCCGGCGCGGCGCAACCGTCATCGGGGTGGGGCGCTCGGCGGAACGCTGCGCCGCGGCGGAGGCGAAACTGCGCTCGGCCGGCGGGCAGGCGCGCTGCCTCGTTGCTGACCTGTCCCTGCAGGCGGAGGTCCGCAGGCTGGCCGAGGCTGTCCGCAGCCAGGTTGCCGCGCTGGACGGTCTCATCAACAACGCCGGGACCTTCACCTGGCGGCGCACGCTGACCGCCGAAGGCTTCGAGACGCAGTGGGCAGTGAACCACCTGGCCCCGTTTCTGCTGACCCTGAGCCTGTTGCCGCTCCTCCGCGCTGCGCCGGCGGCGCGTGTGGTGACCGTCAGTTCCGGCTCGCATTACCACACCCGCCTGCGCTGGGGCGACCTGCAACTGCGCCGCGGCTACAACGGACTGCGGGCCTACAAACAGACCAAACTCTGCAACGTTCTTTTCACCGCCGAACTCAACCGGCGGCTGGGAGCGGACTCGTCCGTGCGCGCCTTCGCCGCCGACCCCGGGCTGGTGTTCACCGAGATGGGCTTCAAAGGCAATCCCTGGCTGGTGCGCTTTATCTGGGGATGGCGCAGGCGCGGCGGCATCACGCCCGAAGAGTCGGCGCGCGGCGTGGTCTTCCTGGCGACGGAAGCATCAATTCAGAATGCAGAGGAAATCTACTGGAAGCACAGCGCCGTCAAGGCCCCCAATCCCCGCGCCCTCGATCCCGGCGCGGCGCGGCGGCTGTGGGAAGTGTCGGAAGGGATGTGTGGGATTCGATTATGAGCGGCAAGAGGTCACTTGATGGGGCATGGTCTCCCGACCTGTCCCATATCTTGACCGCAGGTCTCCACCCCGCGTAGCCGCGCTCATCTGCCATCCAAGCGCGCCTGCGCTGCTTGTGCCCTGCAGCGTCTGCAAGGGTGCGAGGGCACGCTTCGGGTTCGTGGAGATAGCAAACCCCCACAATCTATTTCCTGGCCGGCAGGCCAAAATGTGCTACAATATTGTGTCTACAATTGTAGGCTCATCAGAAAGGATACGGATATGGTTACTGTCGGTGTACGCGAACTGAAACAGCAGGCGAGTGAATTGATCCGCCTGGTACGTGAAACGGGCAGCGAGATACAGGTAACACACCGCGGCCAGGTTGTGGCTCTCCTGATCCCGGTAGCGGCCCGGAAGGGTAAAGAAGACGAGAAACGCGCCTGGACCAACCTGGATGCGCTGGCTGCCGAGATCGGGGCGCGCTGGCCCAAAGGCGTATCGGCCGCGCAGGCAATTGCCGAGGGACGGCGATGACCCCTGACCCTTTGCAGGGTTCATTCATTGTCCTGGATGCGAGCGTTTGGGTATCGCGATTGGTAACGCAGGATGAATTCCATGCAGCGACGAAGGCATGGATGGAAGAACAACGCCAGGCTGGCGTGAGTTTTATATCCCCCGCCCTGCTGCTTGCAGAAGTCGGAGGCGCGATCGCTCGCCGCACTAGCGATCCAAACCTGGGCAGGCGGGCAATTACCCGCCTGGAAAACCTGCCAGGATTGCGGTTGGTCGAGATGGATAACGACCTGGTGCATGATGCGGCAAATTTGGCCGCCGAACTTGGTTTGCGCGGAGCCGACTCCGTATACGTGGCCGTTGCCCGGCAATTGAACCTGCCGCTTGTCACCTTCGACGTTGACCAGCGTGAGCGGGCGCAGAAGCAGGTATCCGTCCGCACACCTGGTGAATAATGGGTTGTCGCTGTTGAGGCGTGGTTTACCCCTTGATGGGGCATGGTCTCCTTGATGGGGCATGGTCTCCCGACCTTGATGGGGCATGGTCTCCCGACCT
>DYKZ01000265.1 GCA_020722345.1 Anaerolinea thermophila
GTTTGAGGAGGATGGCCGCGCTCTCGTCGGGATGCGTCCAATCGTGGACGTTGATGATGAAGGTGATGTAGCCCTCACCCCCCGAGGGAGAGGAGGGCGTACCCTCACCCCCGGCCCCTCCCCCAAGGGGAGAGGGGAGAGGGGTAGGAGGGGGTTGGGCTGGCACTGACATGGGGACTGCCCTCTCAGGCGTAGAAGTAGGCGCGGCCGAGGTGATCAGCGAGCAAGCCATGAGGAGCAGAACGAGCGCGGGGATTAGAATATTTTGTCTCATTCTTCCCATGGACAGGCAACGGTTGTGTATGTACCGGCCTCTTGCGGTTCGACGCATGAGAACTCCAGGGTGACAGTGACGTGATCCCGGTTGTTCGGGCTAGGGTTGGTATCCATGGTAAATTCGTGCCGGTAGAAGCCGCCTGCTACCCGATGTCTGCTGTCCAACGTCGCCGACAGGTTCGTGTAATCGCCGCTCATGGCGATAGCCCAGTCAATGAGCAGCAAGGTCGTCTCGCGGACATACGCTTGGCCGCCATCACATACCCAATCCGATGTCTCTGTCGGGTCAGCCAGGAAAGTCAATTCAATCTTGTCGTCTTGATAACGGCCATTAGCATCGAAACCGAACGTTTGTCCGGAGATGGCAGTTGGCCAACATACACGCTGACCATCTGACCAATGCGCGGCTTCTTGATACGTCCCGCCGCCGGGTTTAGCGCCTGCGATCAGCCAGGCGTTTTCTCCCGCAGGCGTGAGTTGGAGAAGTTGAAACGCGGTTGCCTTCAGGTTGTAACCATACCAATACTTGGGAGGTACACAGTTAAAATCTCCCCCGGCGATATGGTCCACCCCCCAGGGCGGCATAGAGCAATCGCCGACGCCATCATCTCGACTGACCTGCACTTCCACGTAAACCTGGGCGAAAACTTTCCCTTGCGCCTCCGTCTCTGGAGTGAGTTTGCCGTCATTATCGCCGGAGGGGATAGTCGCCTCTGGTATGCCCGCCGCCGAGCAATCTTCCGTGCAGTTGTTGGCGTTTTCCGGCCCATCACACACACCGTCTCCGCAGCGTTTTTCGCTTTGGGGCGGCGTTTCTGTGGGCACAGCGGATTCTTCCCCACTGCTGATCAACCCGGTCAGCGAACAGGCCAGGCTGAACAGGACAAGCATGGACAATACGGGATACAGCCGTTTCATCGTGATCTCCTTATGGCAGGGCAAACATCGCTTCGAGATACTTCAGCGTCAGTTGTGGCAGGGAGCGCGACTGGCTTTCGGGGAGCATGGCGGGCGGATTGGCCGGGTCGTAGGTCTGATTGGGCTGTAAATCGTTCAGCCGCACCCAGGGCACGCCGCCTGCCACTGCATTATTCACCATCAAGATGGCGTGGGCGTTATCCGGCTGGACGTGGTCTTTTTCGGACTGGAGGCGCTGATACGGGACGCGAATCTGCCCGATGAACGTACTGGCTTCGCGCTGCGCCCAAAAGGCTTCGTCCGTGCAGGCAGCCACCTGCTGCAAGTGTCCCAGCCCGGCGCCGTCGCAACCGCCGGTGTCGTCGCGGTTGGCGGGTCCTTCCCAGTCAATGATGAATTTTACCGGCAGGTCGGGATGACGCGCCAACACGCCTGCGCCCATTGTGATTCCGTAGGAGTATGTCACCAAGCCGATGCGTTGCGGGTCCGCATTGGGCAGGCTGGCCGCAAATTCAATGACCGCCGCCAGCCCGTCCTGGTGGATGAAGCCGTCGTAATCTTCCTGCCCGGCGCTCTGTCCGCGCCCATCGGGGTCGAAGACAACCACGAGATAACCCGCCTGCGCCAGGACGTTGGCTTCCCCTTGCGGCGCGCGGAACTTGCTGCTATCCCCGGAGCCGCCCGGAACCAATATCACCGTCGGCAGGAGCG
>DYKZ01000078.1 GCA_020722345.1 Anaerolinea thermophila
CAGGTAAAACCACAGCCAGAAGTCCGGGCGCTGCGGCGCAGCCGCCAGGGCGGCCCAGAACTGGCTCCCCTCTCCCCCCTGGACAAAACCCCACAATGGAAGCAATTGCATTCGGTTGATGGCCGCGAAGGCCACGAACAGGCTGCCGGTCACGAGCGGGGCGGCGCCGATGAGGGCGTCGCGCAACATGCCGCCGGAAGTGGTCTCCACGTAGCCGAGGCGCAGGCGGCCGTCTGGCTGCGCATGGGGGATGAGCGAAAAGCGCCCCGTCCGGACGCCGAGCAGTTTGGCGGCGAGCCAGTGGCTCAGTTCGTGCAAGAAGACGCCGGGCAGGAAGATGAGCGCAAAAATGATCTGGGTGATGACCGGGTGGCGGGTCAGGACGAGGAAGACGGCTTGTATTTCCCGGTGCAGGAGGCGCTGGAGCAGGATGAGCGCCGCCAGCGTGCACAATAGCCAGAGCAGGCCGTCGAAGGAGGAGAGGATACCCAAATGACTGTCCGGGATTTTGTTTGCAGTTTATTTCGCCGCCGCTTTGACGATGGCGGTGAACTCGTCCAGTTTCAGGCTGGCGCCGCCGACCAGCGCGCCGTCAATGTCGGGTTGGCCGAAGAACTCGGCCGCGTTGGCGGCGGTGACAGAACCCCCGTACAGCACGCGGACCGTTTGGGCTGTCTCCGCGCCGTAGAGTTTTTCCAGCGCCGGGCGGATGACGTCCCGCACCACCGCATTGGCATTTTCGCCGGTGGCGGCGCGTCCCGTACCGATGGCCCAGACCGGTTCGTAGGCAATGATGAGAAGGCGGGCATCTTCAGGGGCGAGTCCCTTCAACCCCTCCAGCACCTGCCGCGAGACGACTGCGGCAGTGCGCCCGGCCTCGTACTCGGCCAGGGTCTCGCCGACGCAGACAATCGGGAGCAGGCCCACGGTCCGCGCCGCAGCGGTTTTGCGGTTCACCGTCTCATCGGTTTCGCCAAAATATGTCCGGCGTTCAGAGTGGCCGATAATGACGTACTTGCAGAATTCGGCCACCATGCCCGGCGCGACCTCGCCCGTAAAGGCGCCTTTGGCTTCCCAGTGCATGTTCTGCGCGCCGAGGCCGATGTCGGTGCCGGTCAGGAGGGCGGCAACCGGGAAGAGCGCCATGAAGGGCGGGCAAAGCACTTTCTCCACGCCCTCGATCTCGCGCAGGGCAGAGACGAGCGCGGCAGCCAATTGGCGCGCCTCGGCGATGGTCTTGTTCATCTTCCAGTTTCCAGCAACAAGGGGGG
Source organism: Anaerolinea thermophila (assembly GCA_020722345.1). GTDB lineage: Bacteria > Chloroflexota > Anaerolineae > Anaerolineales > Villigracilaceae > UBA877. The sequence goes on from DYKZ01000078.1 coordinate 1,272, forward strand.
TTCGTTTCATGGCAGTGTTCCTTCTATGTATTGGGCTTCTTGCAGCATCCAAGCCTGCGCGCCCGGGTTGGCGCGCAAGTTGGCCAACGCCTGGCGCGCCCTTTCCACGTCGCCCGTGTAGGCGGAGAATTCGGCCTGGAGCAACTGGGCATCGGCAAAGCCCGGCTTGAAGGCCGCCAGTCCGTCGAGTATCTGCTGCGCTTCGGCTTTATCGCCATAGAAAAATCTGTAGCGGACCATCGCCAGGCGGGCCAGCGGCTCGTCAATCGGCAGCATGCGTTCGAAAGAAAGGTATTCTGCTGCCAACCGGTCCTTCATGGCTTTATAGACCGTTTCGTGCAGGAGCATGGTCAGGTCTTCCGGCAGGGATGTTTCCATGGGCAAATGAATCTCCGCCGCCTCGACCGCCAGCCGGGCCGCCGAGAGCCAGGCGTCGTTCCCGGCAGCCTGGCGGGCGGCTTCCCGCAAAAAGCCTTCGTCGGGGACGGCAAAGTTGATGACCTGCCCGATGGACTCCTGCTCCAAGTCCGGCATGTCGGCGCGATGGTAGGCCAGGGCCAGTTGAAGGTGAGCATCGGGGTCGGCGGGATTCTCGTTCACCCTCTGCTTGGCCTCGCCAATATCCAGAAATTTCCCCGGCGTTCGCGGGGGGGCAAGCGTTTCCGCCGCGGCGGTCGGTGTGAAAACCGGCCGGGAGCGCTGCACAGAGCGCAGGACCCCAAGCACAATGATACAGCCTGCAACAACAATGACCGCCAGCGCCACCCACATCCAGGGAAAAGGTTTCTTTTTCTTCCCGGCCAATTCGATGACGGGCGCGGCGACCGCGGCCGATTCAACTTCTGGCTTGGCAGCCGGTTCGGGCGGCGAGACCGGAAGCCGGTCGAGGGGAGGCAAGGTCTCGGCCAGCGAGGCAAGCGGGGCGGCAGTTGCGCCCGCCTGATAGGCCTGCCTGAACGCGGCAATCATGGAGGTCACACTGTCGAAGCGGTCTACGCGCTCCTTCGATAGCGACTTGAGCAGGAACAGTTCCACCTGCTCTGTGACGGCCGGGTTGATCTGGCGAGGCAGGGGCAGCGGCGTGTAAATGTGGTCGTGGATGACCGAAAAGGGCGTGTCGGCGTTGAAGGGTACCTTGCCGACCACTAGTTCGTAGAGCATAACCCCAAAGGAGTAGATGTCGGTACCTTCGTCCAGGTCTTTCCTGCCGAGCGCCTGTTCGGGCGAGATGTACTGCGGCGTTCCGAGGATCATGTCGGAGGTCAGGGTGGATTCGCCTGATTGGGCAATGCGCGCCAAGCCGAAATCGGCCAGGTAAATCTGCCCATCGTTGGAGAGCAGGACGTTCGACGGTTTGATGTCGCGGTGCAGGATGCCTTGTTTGTGTGCGTAAGCGAGGGCAACGCCGACAGCCTCTGCAACTTTCATTACTTCAGGAGGCGTCAGGGGGCCGCGGCTGAGACGCGCCTTGAGCGTTTCCCCTTCAACGAACTTCATCACCAGGTAGGGACGGCCATCGTATTCGGCATAGTCGTAGATGGGGACGATGTTGGGATGGTCCAGTTTTGCCACCAGCCGAGCCTCGCGCTGGAAGCGCGCCAGGAAATTCGCATCGTCCATGAAGGCAGGGTGAAGAACCTTGAGAGCGACATAGCGGTCCAACTCGGCGTGATAGGCCTTGAAGACCGTCGCCATGCCCCCTTGTCCCAATTGTTCTACGATCCGGTAGCGGCCAACGTTTTCACCAACCTGGAATGTCATGGGAACTGCTCCCTTGCATAACAAAAATAGGTGCAATCATTATAACGTAGAAGGCTGGGCATTGCATTGCCGTATCGTAAAAAGGCTGTAAACAACAAAAAGGGGCGGTTTCATTAACCGCCCCAACTTGTCGGGAAAATTTACTTATCCAGCAAAGCCGCCACGCCGGGCAGTTCCTTGCCCTCCAGGAATTCCAGCGACGCGCCGCCTCCGGTGGAGACGTGGGTCATCTGCTTGGCAAGGCCGGCCTTCTTGACCGCGCTGGCGCTGTCGCCGCCGCCGATGACGGTGGTCGCGCCGCTTTCGGCCAGCATCTTGGCCAGGGCAAAGGTCCCTTCGGCAAACTTGGGCATTTCAAACACGCCCACCGGTCCGTTCCAGACGATGAGTTTGGCGCCTTGCAGAGCCGCCTTATAGGCCGCCAAAGTTTTCGGGCCTACATCCATCATACGCCAGCCGGCAGGGATTTTGTCCACATCCACCACCTGGCTATTGGCTTCGGCCTCGAACTTATCGGCGATCACGGCGTCCATCGGCAGAACGATTTTATCGGCATGTTTGAGCAGGATGGCTTTGGCCGCCTCGATTGATTCGGCTTCCACCAGGCTGTCCTGCATGTTCAAGCCTTTGGCTGCTAAGAAGGTATTAGCCATTCCACCGCCAATGATGAGTTTGTCGCACTTGGCGAGCAGGTTCTCAACGACCAAAATCTTGTCGCTGATTTTGGCCCCGCCCAGGATGGCGATGTAGGGGTGCTCCGGGCTGGACGTAGCGCGGCCCAGGTATTCGAGTTCTTGTTCCATCAAGAAGCCGGAAACTGCCGGGAGAAAGCGCGCCACGCCCTCGGTCGAGGCGTGGGCGCGGTGGGCCGAGCCGAAAGCGTCGTTGACGTAGATATCGCCGAGTGCGGCCATCTTCTTCGCCAGGTCCAGGTCGTTCTTTTCCTCTCCGGGATGGAAGCGGGTGTTTTCGAGCATCAGCACCTCGCCGGGCTGGAGGGCTTTGGCCATGGCTTCCACGTCCGGGCCGACGCAATCGGGCGCCATCCTGACCGAACGGCCGAGGTGCCCGGCCAGAACTTCCGCGGCGGCTTTGAGGCTGAACTCCGGGGCCGGGCCGCCCTTGGGACGCCCCAGGTGGCTCATCAGAATCAGGGCAGCGCCCTGATCCAGCACGTACTGGATGGTCGGCAGGGAAGCCTTGATGCGCTTGTCGTCTGTCACCTTGCCGCCTTCCATCGGGACATTGAAGTCCACGCGCATCAGGACGCGTTTGTTTTTCAGATCAATATCGCGGACGGTTTTTTTGTTCATTGCTCGCTCCGTTAGTCTGATAGTCACATCGTCATCAGACTATCAGGCTTCAGACTACAAAGATTTCGCCACCATCGCCGCCAAGTCAGCGGTGCGGACGGAGTAACCCCACTCGTTGTCGTACCAAGAAACGACTTTGACGAGTGTGCTCTCACCCTTGCCGAGGACCGTGGTAAAGGGCAGGTCCACCGAGGAGGAGTGCGGGTCGCCTTTGTAGTCAATGCTGACCAGCGGCTCGTCCACGGCCTGCAGGATGCCCTTGAGACGCGGTGTCTGGGCGGCGTCGCGGAAGGCCTGCCGCAGGCCATCGGCCGTGGTTGCCTTCTCGATCTCGGCGGTAAAGTCCACCACAGAAACGGTCGAGGTGGGGACACGGATAGCATAGCCGTCGAACTTACCCGCCAGGTCGGGGATGACCAGTTTGAGGGCTTTGGCCGCGCCGGTGGTGGTGGGGATCATGCTCATCGCCGCCGCGCGGGCGCGCCGCAGGTCCGAATGCGGCAGGTCGAGGATCTTCTGGTCATTGGTGTAGGCATGAATGGTAGTCATAAAGCCGCGCACGATCTTGAAGTTGTCGTGAACGACCTTCGCCGCCGGGGCCAGGCAGTTGGTGGTGCAAGAAGCGTTCGAGATAACGTGATGGGTCGCAGGGTCATATTTGTCCTCGTTGACGCCTATGACGACAGTCAGGTCTTCGCCTTCCGCCGGGGCGGTGATGATAACCTTCCTGGCTTTGCCGGCGGTGATGTGATTGACCGCGCCCTTGACAACCTTGCCCTTCTTGTTGACGCCGTCTTCCTTGATCGTGAAGATGCCTGTGCCTTCGATAACAATGTCCACCCCGAGGTCGCCCCAGGGGATGGCAGCCGGATCGGTTTCTTTGAAGGCCTTAATTTTCTTGCCATCAATCAGCAGGCCATCCTCGTGTACTTCCACTACGCCGTTAAAACGGCCGTAGTTGGAATCATATTTGAGCAGGTGCGCCATAGTCGGTATGTCGCCGATGTCGTTGAAGGCGACCACTTCCAGTGTGTCGGGATAATAATCCCGAATGGCCTTGAGGACCTGCCGTCCAATGCGGCCAAAACCGTTGATACCAACACGAGTAGTCATATTTATCTCCTTTTCTTCATGGAAGAAATGATGTCAACGCGCAGCGTTGCATAGTTTATGCGAGAGGCCCGGTGCGTTCGTTGTAGAGGTCCACCAAGGTCCGTGCCAGCCGGGCAGCATCATGGTGATAAGGCGTGCGGCGGTCAGTCAAGTCGGCCGCGTACAGCCGGCGGTCTTCCATCATGGCCTCGTCAATGCGCACCCATTGGGCAGCGCCATCAAACTCGCAATCATACCATGAATTGCACACCACCACGTCGAAAATGTCCGCTCCCACCACGTCTTCAATCCCGCGCAGGTGGTCGCTGCATGAGAAGAACTCCGTCTCACCCGGCTGGGTGGCGATGTTGACAATGAAGACCTTCACCGCATTACTGACTCGTATCGCTTCCAAAACATCGCGCACGAGCAGATTCGGCAGGATGCTGGTGTACAGGCTCCCGGGTCCGACCACGATCATGTCGGCGGAGAGCAGCGCCTGGATGGCGGGCGGATAGGCCGGGGCATCATTCGGTTCAAGCCAGACGCGCCGCACCTTTCCAGAGGCGCGCGGAATCTGGCTCTCCCCCTCCACGCGCACCTCGGTCTGGGCCTGCGGCAACTGGACATCTGCGACCAGCCGCACGTTATGCAGCGTGGAAGGGAGGACGCGCCCGTGCACCGAAAGCGCCCGGCCCGATTCGGCGATTGCCTTTTCGAAACTCCCGCTGATGTCCACCAGGGCAGAGATGAAAAGATTGCCAAAGGAGTGCCCGCCCAGGCCGGTATCCTGCCCGAAACGATACTGGAACAACTGGGTCAGCAGCGCTTCATCGTCGGAGAGCGCCGCCAGGCAGTTGCGGATGTCTCCCGGCGGCGGGATGCCCAAGTTACGGCGCAACGCGCCCGATGAACCGCCGTCGTCCGCCGCCGAGACGATTGCCGTCAGGTTATTGGTATATTCCTTCATGCCGCGCAATACGGTGGCAATCCCGTGGCCGCCTCCGATTACCACGATCCGCGGCCCGCGCTCGCGGCGGCGGAAATCAGCCACCTGGTCCACCAGCCGTTTCCCCGGTTGGAGGAACGGGACCAGCAGGGAACGATTCAGGCCCCACAAGCCAAACAGTATCATCCCAAGACCAATCCCGCCGAAGATCAGAATCCGGGCGAGGCGCGGCAAATATCGCAGGGAAAAGAAACTGATAACCGGCAAGAGCGGAGAATCGGGGAAATTGCGGTAAATGTCCAGCAGGAAGAGCGCCAAACCCACGCTGCTGAAGGTCAAACCTGCCATGAGCAGTGCAAACCAGCGTTTGACCCCCAGTCCCGGGGCGAACCAGCGGAACAACTGGGCTTGTTTCCAGGGGGCAAAACGTACTTTCAAATTCTTTGCCATCGCAGGCGATAATAGCAGTCTTTAAAAGAATAGTCAATTGACTCTGCGCAAGCCGCCCCCTTCCGACCGACGCGGCCGGGGAACGCGGCAAATATTTCGTCGTGTTATAATCCATGCCATGAGTGTCATCATCGCAATAGATATTGGCGGAACGCAACTGCGGGTTGCCACTTTTTCAGGCGATTCGATCATACCTGTAAACGTCCGGCGCACTTCTACACGAAGCAAGGAAGGAAATGTTTTCGAACGGCTGACCGCTGCCCTCGACTCAATTTGGCCCGCAGAGCCGGTGGATGCCATCTGCGCCGCCATTCCCGGCCCGATTGATCCGGCGCGGGGTGTTATCCTGTCCGCACCGAACATCCCCGGCTGGGTCAACCTGCCTTTTGCCGACCTGCTGGCCAAGAAATACCGCGTCCCGGTTTTCCTGGAAAACGACGCCAACCTGGCTGCGGTCGGCGAATGGCGCTATGGCGCTGGCCGGGGGCACAACGATCTGCTTTACCTGACCATCAGCACCGGCATTGGCGGCGGCATCATCTGCGGCGGTCGGCTCCTGACCGGCGCTCACGGCCTGGCCGCCGAACTCGGCCACCTAATCGTCCTGCCCGGCGGCCCCGTCTGCTCGTGCGGACAGCGCGGCCACCTGGAAGCCATTGCCTCCGGTACGGCCATAGCCCGTTACGTGAGTGAACAAATTGCCGCCGGCCGGACCTCGAGCCTGGCCTCAGACCCGCGCATCACCGCCCGGGACGTGGCCGCGGCGGCGCGGCGTGGCGATCAACTCGCCATCGAGGCCTTCGCCAATGCCGGGAAATACCTCGGCCAGGGCGTAGTGGATTTCCTGCACATCTTCAACCCATCCATTTTGATCTTCGGCGGGGGCGTCTCCCAGAGCGGCGACCTGCTCTTCGGTCCGATGAAACAAGCCATCGAGGGCTTGGTTATGGACAAGCAGTATCTGGAAGACCTGGCGATTACGACCGCCCAACTGGGCGACGATGCCGGCTTGTTAGGGGCGCTGGCGCAGGCGCGCATAAAACTAGGAACTGGTTGATTGGAAGCCATTTTTCGAAACGAGACAAGGAGAATTTTTATGAAAACACTGAAGTTACCAGGGGAAAAAGCACAGGCGCTCATCGAGCGCGACAAAGCCGTCATTTCCCCGTCGTACCCGCGCGGGATACCCTTTGTTATGGATCACGGCAAGGGGTGCAACGTGTGGGACGTGGACGGCAACCGTTTCCTCGATTTCGCCGCCGGCATCGCCGTCAACGCCACCGGCCACAGCCATCCTAAGGTTGTCAAAGCCATCCAGGAACAAGCCGAGAAATTCATCCATATATCATCTGATTTTTATCACGAGCAATGGATCGCCCTGGGGGAGAAATTGAACAAGATTGCTCCTTTCAAAGAAGATGCCGTCTCGTTCATGAACAACTCCGGGACAGAAGCGGTCGAAACGGCCATCAAACTGGCCAGGTATCATACCGGGCGCTCGAATTTCATCGGTTTCACCGGCGCTTTCCACGGGCGGACAATGGGCGCCGTGACGTTTACCGCCAGCAAGGTCACCTACCACCGCGGCTTTTATCCGCTGATGAACGGCGTCCTGCACGCTCCCTTCCCCAATCCCTACCGTCCGGTCCTGGAACGCCTGCCGGGCGAGGACTACGGCGCGACCGTTGTGCGCTACATCGAGGAGGAGATCCTCGGTCACATCCTGCCGCCCGACGAAGTCGCCGGCATCCTAGTGGAAACCATCCAGGGCGAAGGCGGCTACATCGTCCCGCCGCCGGGCTTCTTCCCCGCCCTGCGCGAACTGTGCGACAAATACGAAATTCTGCTCATCGTGGACGAAGTCCAATGCGGCATGGGGCGCACCGGCAAATGGTGGGCCATCGAGCATTTCGGCGTCGAACCGGACATCCTGACAACTGCCAAGGGTATTGCCTCCGGCATGCCGCTCGGCGCCTGCGTGGCGCGCAAATCGGTCATGGACTGGCCGCGCGGCTCACACGGGAACACCTTTGGCGGCAACCCGATCGCCTGCGCTGCGGCACTGGCTACCCTCGACCTAATCGAGAATGAATACCTGGAAAACGCCGCCACAGTTGGGCAATATGCCCTCGACGCTCTGCACGAGATCATGGCGCGCCACCCCTCCATCGGGGACGTGCGTGGCATCGGGCTGATGATCGGCGTGGAATTCGTCCAGGATCGCGCTACGAAAGTTCCCGCCGACACCTTGACCAACCGCGTCGTGGAGCTGGCCTTCGAGCGCGGCCTCATTCTGCTCTCGTGCGGCAAATCCATCATCCGCATTGCCCCGCCGCTGTGCATCACAAAACCCGAAATTGACGAAGGTTTGAAAATCTTCGAGGAAGCCATCACGCTGGCAGAGAAAGAGTTGCTGTAAATAGTCATACAGACTGCGCAACAAGCAAGTGCACGCGCCTCGATATTGTCCGGGGCGCGTGTTGATTCAACTCCAACGCCGCGATAACATAATTGAGTCCATGCAAAAACCTTTTTAAACACGACAGACACAAAGGCAACGAAGGAAATTCAAAGACGCTTTGAAAATGTTGAACCACGACGCAGATTATCTTGAATAATGATTCGTGATTTTGCATTTTCCTGACGGTCTTCGCGTGCTGCGCGGTGCAATAGCCTTTTTGCGGTAGAGTCATAATTCTTACCGAAATCCCTTCCACTGGTGATAAAATCAATGCGCAAATCGTCAATCGTAAATTGTAAATTGCCATGCTTCCCGATTTCCGCGTCCGACAGCGCGACTACCTGCTCGAAATCTCCCGCGCCCTTACCCAGGAACTCGACCTGGAAAAACTGCTGGCGCGCATTCTGCGCATTTCCATCGAGATGCTGGCCGGGCAGGCCGGCCTGATCGCATTGAAAGACGGCGGCTGGCGCGTGGCTGCCGCCCAGGGAATTCCGCCCGCCTTCCTGCGCTACCTGGAACCGCTGCTCGCCAATGAAGAGGTTGGCGAACTCAACATCGCTGAACTCAACCGCATGTTGAAGAACCTGACCTACACCGCCAGCATGGGTCTACTCAACGGCGTGGGGATTCCGCTTGCCGCCCACCAGCAGGTCATCGGTGTTATTTTCATCTTCCGCAATTACCCCGACATCTTCTCGGCCAACGATAAACTCCTGCTGCAATCCTTCGCCGACCAGGCCGCCATTGCCGTCCACAACGCGCAGTTATACAGCCAGGTCAATTACGAAAAACAACGCCTCGACGCCCTGCTCGACTCGGCCGCCGACGGCATGCTCATCCTCAACGCCGACCACACCATCGAACGCTGCAACCTGGCTTTCGAGCGCCTGCTGGGCCAGCCGCGCGCCGACATCCAGGGTCGCGCCCACGCCAATGTGATCCGCTGGGCGCGTCGTCCCGAAGGTCTGACTCTGGAAGAGGCCGAAGCCGGCGGTTGGCCGCTCACCTCGCACGCCTACCTATACGTCGAAGGCGACCTCGCCCGCCCCGAACCGCCAAACCTGCCGGTTGGCATCACCTACGCGCCTCTGTTCACCCCCGACAATAAACTGCGCAACATCATCGTCACCGTGCGCGACATCACCAAATTCCGCACCGCCGAAGAAATCAAGAACACATTCGTCTCCATCGTCAGCCACGAACTCAAGACCCCCGTAGCGCTCATCAAAGGCTACGTTTCCACCCTGCGCCGCGAAGACGCCACCTGGGAGCGCGGCGTCATCCAAGACAGCCTGGCCGTCATCGAAGAGGAGGCTGACCGGCTGGCATCCATGATCGAGGACCTGCTGGATGCCTCGCGCCTGCAAGCCGGGGGTCTGACCCCGAACTTGGCCGACGTGAACCTGCCCGCCCTGGCGCAGCGTCTCGCCGACCGCTTGCAGACACAGACGAAGCGCCACACCATCCGGGTGGATTTCCCCAACAACTTCCCCGTCATCCTGGCAGACGAGAACCGCATCGGCCAATTGCTGTCGAACCTGATCTCGAACGCCATAAAATACGCGCCGGAAGGTGAGATTCGCATCCACGGCGAGGCGCGCCCCGAACAGGTCATTGTCACCGTCAGTGACCAGGGGGCGGGCATAGACCCGGCAGATATCCCCCACGTCTTCGACCGTTTCTACCGCTCTGAGAATGCCGTCCGCAAAACAAAAGGCGCCGGGCTGGGACTATACTTGTCCAAAGCCATTGTGGAGGCGCACGGCGGGCGCATCTGGGTGGACCCGCAGCCTGGCGCGGGCGCCCGGATCTGTTTCTCCCTGCCGCGCAAATAACGCCCCACACATTTACCCGCAATGAAGTAAAATAGGCGGGCTGTCAGCCTGACAATCAAATCGTAAACCATCAATCAAAAATCGGAAATCCTCATGCCCCCTCAAAAAACCCAAATTACCTGCCCGCAGTGCCGGCAACCCATCCTCGCTGTCGTGGAACAACTCTTTGACGTAACCTCCGACCCCGGTGCGAAACAGCGCCTGCTGGGCGGCACATCCAATTACGCCGTCTGCCGCGCTTGCGGGTTCAACGGGCCGCTGGCTACGCCCATCGTCTATCACGACAATGAAAAGGAACTTCTGCTCACCTACTTCCCGCCAGAACTCAGGATGTCGGTCAACGAGCAGGAGAAACTCATCGGTCCGCTCATCAAGCAGGTGACCGACAAACTGCCAGCCGAGAAGCGCAAAGGTTACCTCCTGCGCCCGCAGAATTTCCTGACCTACCAAAGCCTGATCGAACGCATCCTCGGGGCGGACGGCATCACGCCAGAGATGATCCAGGCGCAGCAGAAACGCGTCAGCCTGCTAGAACGCTTGTTGGCCGCCAACAGCCCGCAGGTCCGCGCCGAGATCATCAAGCAGGAGGCCTCCCTGTTCGATGCTGAGCTCTTTACCCTCTTTGGCCGCGTGGCGGAAAGCGCGCTGGCTTCCGGACAGGAGCAGGTCGCCAAACAGGTGGAGGAAATCCAAAAACAACTCCTGGCCGAGACCGAATACGGACGCAGGATCGCCTCCCAGAACGACGAGTTACAGGAGGCTATGAAAACCCTTCAGGCTGCCGGGGAAGGGCTTACCCGCGAGAAATTGATGGAAATTCTCATCGAAGCCCCCAATGATGACCGCCTGAACGCGCTGGTTAGTTTTACCCGCCCGGCGCTGGACTATCTCTTCTTCCAGAGCCTGACGGAACGCATCGAAAAAGCCTCCGGCGAGGAGCGAACAAAACTGGAGGCGCTGCGCGGCAAACTGCTCGACATCACCCGCCGCATAGACCAGCGTCTGGAGGAGGAATACAAACACGCTGCCGAACTGCTCCAGACCCTGTTGTCGGCCGAAGATATCCAGAAAGCGACCGCCGAGCATCTGGCGGAGATCGGCGATGTTTTCGTGCAGGTATTGAACCAGTCTCTCCAGGAAGCCAACCGAAAGAACGATAGCGAACGAATGCCGAAACTCCAGCAGATCGTGGCAGTGCTGCAAAAAGCCAGCGCCCCCCCTCCGGAACTGGAACTGCTCCAGGAACTGCTCGACGCCCCCAACGACGCTGAACTGGACAAGCGAATTGCCGCGCACGCCGACGAGATTACGCCTGAATTTTCGTCCATCATTGCCAGCCTGATGGGGCGGACGGAAAACGAAGGCGGCGAAGAGGCCGAGATGATGGCAAAACTGGAAGCAGTTTACCGGGCCGTGTTGAAGTTTACGATGAAAAAGAATTTGGGATGAGAGGTAACTACCTACCCTGTTTTCAAGAAAACCGCTATATGTGACGTTTTAGGCCACATTTTGGCGATAACCGCCAGATATAGGAATGGCATATATGGAAAAATCCCTGCTTTCAGAAACATTTGCGCCAGATATATGGGTACTCCAATAATGGGTAGGTAGTTACGATGAGAGAAAGAACCCCTGCGAGTGCAAGAACTTCGCAGGGGTTTTCAGTCGAG
>DYKZ01000266.1 GCA_020722345.1 Anaerolinea thermophila
CCTCGAACCAGGCGATGACATCCTGGTTGGCTTCGAGAATGGGCGCGAGTTGTTCAATGTGGCGCAAGATTTGTTCCAGCGAGGCTTCCGGGTCGGGGTCGGGATAAGTTTCGCCTTCATTGTAAATAAAGCGGATGATGAGTTTAATCCGCGCCTGACGCACCAATTGAAAGAGATCGCTCAGGCTTTGCAGGTATTCCGCCGGCAGGTCGCTGGAAACGTACTCGCGCAGGTCTTCGCGGGTATATGCCAGGGTGTACCCTTGTTCGGCATACCAATCGGGAGAGGTTTCGCCCCACCACTCGTAAAAGCCGCGCTCAGGATTGGGAATGTCGGCGGCAGAGGGGGTGAAATGGATGGTGACAACATCGGACGGCGGAGTGTCTGTTGTCGGGGTTGGGGATGTTGGGGAAACAGTGACAGGCGCGGGTAGAGTCTCCTGCGGGGATGGTATCTGAGACGTCTCCGTCTGCAAGGACTGGCAGGAGGCTGCCAGCAGGGAAAGCAGGAGGAAGATGATGATGATGTTTTGCCGCATAGTTTATCTCCTTGACACGCAAAATGAATTGGGTGCAGTTCAAATAAGTTGCTGACGTTATGCACCATCCCGAAGGTTTTGTGGGGAAATTTTGGTCGTTTTAGCCAACCTTCGCCCTGGTCTCGATACGCTTTGCTACTCGACCATCGGCAGGTACTTCGCGGGACGGTTTCAACTATTTTGCCTACCCTTTCCAGCGGATGACTTTTTTCTCCAGCCAGACGATCAATCCATACGCGCCCATGCCCGAAAGGGATAGGACAAAGATGGCGGCGAACATGGGCGGCAGGTTGAGGTTGCTGTACGCCAGCCACATCACACGCCCCAAGCCGCTGGAGGCGCCCGTCCATTCGGCGATGACCGCGCCCACCAGCGCCAGCGGAGCGGCAACCCGCAGGGCGGCAAATAGATAAGGCAGGGCCAGCCAGGCGCGCAGGTGGACAAGGATTTGCCAGTGGGTGGCGCGGTGGACGCGCATCAAGTCGAGCATGTCTCTTTCGGCGCTTTGCAGTCCCACCAGCACATTGACCAGCGTGGGGAAGAACGTCAGCAGGGCGGTGATGATGATTTTCGGCAGCACGCCAAAGCCAAGCCAGATGGTCAGCAGGGGCGCAATCGCCGCCAGCGGCGTGGACTTGACCAGAATCGCAAGCGTCATCATGCCGCGCTCCAACTGCGGCTTCAAACTGACCAGCGCGGCAACGGCGATGCCCACCAGCGTGCCAATGGTCAAGCCTGCCAGCGCTTCGCCGAGCGTGACGGATAACGCTTCGAGGAAGTACAGCGGCTGGGTGAGAAAGGTCTGCGCCACGCGGCTGGGAGCGGGCAAAATGTAAACGGGAATTCCCCGCAATCGCACGGCAATTTCCCAAAACGCAAAAACGCCCGCAACCATCAGAAACGCAAAAAAGACTCCGCTCACATTCTGCCTTCTGCCTTCTGCATTCTGCATTTCTAAGCAATCCCCTGCCAGCCTTTCAACGTGGAAGGCGTGATCACGAAAGACCGCTCCACCTGCGGCGCGAGCGAAAGAGCCAGGTTTTGCCCCAAGTAGCGGCGGCTGAGACGCGCCAACAGTTTCCCCAACTGCGGATCAGCGGCTTCGAATTCAGGGCGGGCGATCCCTTTGGCAGAGATGCGGCGCAGCGGCAGAAAAGGCTCATCCACCGTCAACGAGACCTGCGGGTTGGCACTCAAATAATCTCCCCAGCGCGAGCCTTTCCACGCCAAAACGTGAAAGGCTTCCCCGTCCCACTCGTGCCAGACGGGGACGACATGCGGCGCGCCGTCGGGACGCACGCAAGCCAGCCGCGCCGTCCAGGGCGCTTTGAGCAGGGCGTTGAGCTGTGCTTCGTTC
>DYKZ01000079.1:0-10883 GCA_020722345.1 Anaerolinea thermophila
TCGTCCCGGCGCGGGGCGGATCGAAGGGCATCCCGCGTAAGAATATCCGCCCCTTTGCCGGATACCCGCTCATCGCCTACAGCATCGCCGCCGCGTTGCAGGCCGAGACGGTAACGCGCCTCATCGTCAGCACGGATGATGAAGAGATCGCGGAAACAGCCCGCCGGTTCGGGGCCGAGACTCCCTTCCTGCGTCCCGTTGAACTGGCCGGCGACCGCACCCTCGATCTGCCCGTCTTCCAGCACGCCCTGACGTGGCTGACCCGGCATGAGGGCTACCGCCCCGAAGCGGTTGTTCACCTGCGCCCCACCACCCCCCTGCGCCCGCCCAACCTGGTTGACCGCGCCGTGCGCATCCTGCTCGATCATCCCGAAGCCGACTCGGTGCGCGGCCTGACGCCCGCCCACCAGAACCCGTTCAAGATGTGGTTAATGGACGGCGAAGAGGAACCCATCCGCCCCCTGACGACAGCGCCTGGGATTGAAGAACCTTACAATGCCCCGCGCCAAATCCTGCCACAGGCTTATATGCACACCGGCCTCATAGACGTGATCCGCCCGGCAACCATCCTGGAGAAGAATTCGATGAGCGGGCAGGTCATCCTGCCGGTGCTGTTCGAGCCGCAATACGACATTGACCTGGATACGCCCGACGACTGGCGGCGGGCCGAGGAACGCCTGATTCACTTTTCCCTGCCGCTGGTCTGGCCGGGCCACCCGCGCCGCCCGATGCCGGAGAAAGTCGAAATGTTGGTCATGGACTTCGACGGCGTTCTGACCGACAACCGCGTCTGGGTGGATCAGGACGGGCGCGAGATGGTGGCCGCCAACCGCAGCGACAGCCTGTGGCTGAACAGGCTGCGGGAGAAAGGCGTGCAAGCCTTCGTCATTTCGAAGGAGACCAACGCGGTGGTGGCCGCCCGCTGTCGCAAGATGGGCCTGCCCTACATCCAAGGAGAGGACGACAAGGCCGCCGCCCTGAAAAAACTGCTGGCCGAGCGCGGCGTGGATCCGCAACACGTCGTCTATTGCGGCAACGATGTCAACGACTTGCCCTGTTTCCCGCTGGTCGGCTGGGCGGCGGTGGTGGCCGACGCCGTGTCTGAGGCAACGCGCCAGGCCGATTTTATCCTCACCCGGCCCGGAGGTCGCGGCGCGGTGCAAGAATTGTGTGAAATCCTGCTGGGCGCGGCTCAGCCCTAATTCAAATTTTGGAGATTCGACATGGAAGTCAAAATCGGTAATCACCTTGTTGGCGATGGGCATCCTGCCTACATTGTCGCCGAGATCGGCATCAATCATAACGGCGACCTCGATATCGCCAAGAAACTGATTGACGTGGCCGCCATAGCCGGCTGCCAGGCAGTCAAATTTCAGAAGCGCACGGTGGATGTTGTCTACTCTAAGGAGGAACTCGCCCGGCCGCGCGAGAGTCCTTTCGGGACAACCAACGGCGACCTCAAACGCGCCCTTGAATTCGGGCTGGAGGAATATCAGGAGATTGACCGCTACTGCAAAGAAAAGAAGATTGCCTGGTTTGCCTCCTGCTGGGACGAGGCCTCTGTGGACTTCATTGACCAGTTTGATGTGCCCTGCTACAAGATTGCCTCGGCCTGCCTGACGGACGACGGTCTGTTGCGCCACACCCGCGCTAAGGGCAAGCCGATTTTGCTCTCAACCGGCATGAGCACCCTCGAACAGATTGACCACGCCGTAGAGATTCTCGGCAAACAGGATTTGATTCTCCTGCACACTTGCAGCACCTATCCCGCGGAATATGCCGAACTCAATCTGCGTGTGATCAACACTCTTAAGGAGCGTTACGGTGTGCTGGCGGGCTACTCCGGCCATGAGACAGGCCTTTCGACTACCATTTCGACGATCCCGCTTGGGGCATGCGTCGTCGAGCGGCATATCACCCTTGACCGCGCCATGTGGGGCAGCGACCAGGCCGCCTCGGTCGAGCCGCAGGGCTTCATGCGCCTGGTGCGTGACATTCGCCTGGTGGAAATGGCCCTTGGCGACGGCGTCAAGCGTGTCATTGACCGCGAAGTGCCCATCATGAAGAAATTGCGCCGCGTCGATACCGTTGGCAGCAAGGAGTAGCACCTCATGGCTCTGATTGGCATTATGCAGGGACGCCTGGTTCCCCCCACCGACAACCGCATTCAATGCTTTCCCCGTGAGCACTGGGCAGATGAATTCGAACTCGGCGGGCGGGCCGGCATAGACTGCATCGAGTGGATTTACGACCTCTACGGCGCGGACGTCAACCCCCTGGCGTCGGATGCCGGGCTGGCGCAGATGAAAGCACTCATTCAGAAGACCGGCGTGCAGGTGCTCTCGATTTGCGCCGATTACTTCATGGAGCGTCCGCTGGTGCGTGCCAGCGCCGGAGAACTGGCCGAACGCCTGGCCCTCTTCGATTGGCTGCTGGGGCGCGGGGCCTTGCTGGGCATCAACCGCATAGTCGTTCCTTTTGTAGATGCCTCGCGCATCGAGACGGACGAGGAGTTTGAAGGTGTGATCGTCGCCCTTCAACGCATCTTGCCAATGGCTGAGCGGACGGGAATTGAGATTCATCTCGAAACCTCCCTGCCGCCAGCGCGCTTCGCCGCCTTGCTGGATCGCCTGCCGCACCCGCTCCTGAAGGCCAACTATGACTCGGGCAACAGTTCCTCGCTTGGCTACAAGCCGCGTGAAGAGTTCGCCGCCTATGGCAAACACGTTGGTAGCGTCCACATCAAAGATCGCCTCCTGGGAGGCGGGACGGTGCCGCTTGGTACGGGCAGCGCCGACTTCCCGGCCCTGATCGAAAGCCTGAAAGCGGTCGGCTATGCAGGCGACTATATCCTCCAGGTGGCACGCGGCGAACCTGGCGATGAAGTCAATTGGACACGTCAGAACCGCGAGTTTGTGATGAGGAACTTTATCGCTTGAAAACTAACCGATGTTATGGCCTCCTGTCGTCCGCGCGTTGAAAATAGTTATGTGAGGAATGGAGCATGAAAATCCTGATCGTCGGCCTCGGCGGCATCGGACAGCGCCACCTGCGCAACCTGCTCACTGTGCTGGGAAACAGCGTTGAGGTCCGCGCCGTGGACCCGCGCGCCGACATCCCCGTCCTGACCGACAAACTGACCGTCGAGCCGGATGTCACCCTCCAGCAAAAATATGGCCTGCATATCTACGCAGACCTCGAAGCCGGCCTCGCCTGGCAGCCGGATGCTGCTTACATTTGCACCCCCTCCAGCCTGCATATTCCCGTTGCCGTTCAAATCGCGCAGGCTGGCGCGCATCTTTTCATTGAAAAACCCATCTCGCACAACCTGGATGGCGTGGGTAACCTGCTTGAAACGGTTGAAAGACGTAACCTGACCGCCGCCGTCGGCTACCAGATGCGATTCCACCCCGGCCTCCAGCGCCTGCGCATCCTATTACAGGAGGGCCGCGTTGGCCGCCTCCTCTCTGTCCAAGCCGAAATTGGCGAGTACCTGCCCGGCTGGCACACCTACGAAGATTACCGCCAGATGTACGCCTCGCGCCAGGACCTGGGCGGCGGCGTCATCCTCTCCCAGATCCACGAGATGGACTACCTCTACTGGTTCTTCGGCCTGCCGCGCCGCGTCTATGCTCTCGGAGGCCGCCTCAGCCGCCTCGAAGTGGACGTGGAAGACACCGCCGATATTCTGATGGAATTCGAAGTGCAGGGCCGCCCGCTGCCCGTCAGCCTGCACGAAGACTACCTCCAGCGCCCGCCCAGCCGTGGCTGTAAGGTTGTTGGCGATGCCGGAAAAATCATCCTGGATTTCCCTGCCGCCTCGTTGACTGTCTTCGACGGAGAAGGCCGGCAGGTAGAGCAAACTGTTTTCCAGGATTTCCAGCGCAACCAGATGTTCCTCGACGAGACACGCCATTTCCTCGAAGCCTTGCAGGGCAAACCGACCCCGTTGGTCAGCCTGCAGGACGCGGCGCAGAGCCTGCGCATGGCACTGGCGGCCAAAGAGTCCCTGACAACCGGCAAAGTGATTGCCCTGCCGTAAGTTTAGAATGCACAAGGGTAAGTTGAGGTGAACAATGAGAAAAGTTGACTCCATGTTTGACCTAACCGGGCGCGTGGCCATCATCACCGGCGGGACCGGCCTGCTCGGCCAGCAGCACGGCGAGGCGATTGCCGGCGCCGGCGGCATCCCCGTTCTGGCCGACATCCGCACGGATGTGGTGGACTCCTCCAGCGCGGCCTTCCGCGAGCGGTTTGGACCCGAGGCCTGCGTCCTGCAAACGGACATCACCCATCCCGAAAGTGTGCGCGCCCTGCTGGCGGAAGTCCTGCGCCGTTATGGCCGCGTGGACATCCTCATCAACAACGCCGCCAACAATCCAAAAATGGAAAAGACGGCTGAGGTGGAGTTTTCCCGCTTGGAAAATTTTCCACTCAAGCAGTGGCAGGATGACCTTGCCGTCGGGTTGACCGGCGCGTTCCTGTGCGCGCAGGTCATCGGGTCCGAGATGGCGCGGCGGGGAAGCGGCGTCATCGTCAACGTCTCCTCCGACCTGGGCGTCATCGCTCCCGATCAGCGCCTGTACCGCAAACCGGGTCTGCCCGCCGACCGGCAGCCGGTCAAGCCGGTGACCTATTCGGTCGTCAAGACCGGCCTCATCGGACTGACGCGCTACCTGGCAACCTACTGGGCCGAGGCCGGCATCCGCGTCAACGCCATTTCGCCCGGCGGCGTCTACAACAACCAGCCGGACGATTTCGTTGCCCGCCTGGCGAACCTGATCCCGCTTGGGCGCATGGCGAAGGCCGATGAATACCAGGCCGCCATCCTGTTCCTGTGTTCGGATGCCTCGTCCTATATGACCGGCCAAAACCTAGTCGTGGACGGCGGGCGATCCTGCTGGTAGAACAGTGGGGCAGGAATTTTACCGCCAATAAGGATGACCATGTTCTTGACCATCGAATCAGAACTCAAAACCCACCAGGCCGTGCTCGAACAGACCGTTGCCCTGCAGGCGGGCGTCATCGAGCAGGTCACCGAAGCCATCGTCCGCTGCTTCCGGGGAGGAGGCAAGCTCCTGCTGTGCGGCAACGGCGGCAGCGCGGCGGATGCCCAGCACGTGGCAGGCGAGTTTGTCAACCGCTTCCGCTACGACCATGCCGCCCTCCCGGCTATTGCTCTGACGACCGACACCTCCATCCTGACCGCTATCGGCAATGACTCGGCCTTCGAGAATATATTCTCCCGTCAGGTGGAAGCGCTGGCCAAGCCGGGCGACATCCTGGTGGGTATCAGCACCAGCGGCGGGTCCCCGAACATCCTCAAGGCGCTGGAGGCCGCGCGTACGCGCGGCCTGCTCACGGTCGGGTTTACGGGCGAGAAGGGACGCGGAAAGATGGGCGCGAAATGTGACCTGTGCCTGGCCGTTTCTTCGAACGATACGCCGCGCATTCAGGAAAGCCACATCTTCATCTGGCACGTGATTTGCGGGATTGTGGAAAAAACCTTATTTCCAGTGTGAGATGATAGAATGTCACCTGTTTAATCAGAACGAGGAATGGCAGTGAAAAAAAGACTTGCAGTTTATTTTCCTTTAGCGATGATAATCGTTCTCAGCATCATTGGCGGTGTAATCGCCACATATACTACCGCGAACGGCCCTTGGGGATATACCGATCCGGTAGAATATATCTCCGTAGCGCGCAGCTTGCTTGCCGGGCGAGGCCTGGGGCATTATCAGGGCAATGCTATTTTCGATTACATCACCATACATCCGCCTTTTTATTCCATCGTATTGAGCGCTATCGGTTTGCTAAGAATTGACCTGGTTGTTGCGGCCCGCTGGCTCAATGTAACCTCGTTTGTGTTGACTATTTTTATCGCCGGTTGGATGTTCTTCCGCTTCAGTCGAGTGCCGGCGATGGGAATTATTGTCAGTGCTTTAATGTGTGCCTTTCCAAACATGGTGATGATGTTCAGTTCCTCCATGTCGGAACCTTTGTTTATTTTCCTTATTCTGCTGCAAGGGTTGTGTTTGCTGGTCTACCTGGAAAAGAAAAAAACATATCTGCTGGTGCTCGCTGCGCTGGTGGCTGGTTTGGCCTCCCTTACTCGCTCAATAGGCCTTGCCATGCTTGGTGCTGGAGCAGTGGGTATCCTGTTGTTTTCACCCGGCAAGAAATGGCAACGCCTGGGTACTGTATTTTTGTATACAGGGTTAGGTATCCTGCCCACAGTTTTATGGCTCATCTGGGGGTATCTTTCTGGTGAACATTCCATCGCAGGGCGGAGCATAGAGGGATGGACGGTTGATAAGGCATCTCTTTTCCAGGCGTTCCGCGGCATTTTCATAGACACTACATGGGGATGGATTCCATATACAACGCCGTTGCCAATCTATTACAAGGCCCGTATTTTGCTGTTGGGTATCAGTACTATTGCCGTAGTGGGGCTGTCCTTCATGGCGTGGCGATGGCTGCGTAAGAACAGTGTCACGGCGGAACGGAGAAACGATGCGCCAATTTTTGTCCACTTCGGTCTATCGGCCCTGTTTTCTGTGGTAATCTTGCTCGCGACTTACTTGTTCACCGTGCCGACGATCGACATTAATAACCGGATGCTTTTACCTCTTTATGTTTGCGGTGTGATAGCGCTGTTCGGGGCATTTGCTCTCTGGCAAGCGGTTTGGTTCAAAGGACGCTTGTGGTGGCTCAAAATCTTTCCGTGGTTGATTGGCACTTTATGCGTGATTTGGTATATTCCACAAACGCGGGAAAAAATCGAGTTTTTTCATCCTGGTGTTGGATTGACTGCCTATCATTGGGATTCCTCTGATATCATTCAAGCCGTGCGCGCCCTGCCGTCTGACCAACCTGTGATTTCTAACAACTGGGAACTACTTCTGCTTTGGACCGGGCGCCCGATCTATGGGTTTTGGATAACATTTCCCACTGATTCTCCACAAGAGGTTGGTTATGGTACCAACCAGATTGATCCAGCTCAAGAGATTTTCTGTGAACAAGAGGCTGCGCTGGTTATTTTCGACGATTTTCCAACCCAAGTGAGAACAAGGGTTGGTGAATATTATCTTGACCGAATGCCAGCGCTGTTTGATGGGCTATCTGTCCTGGGAAAATATTCTGATGGCACGATATATTTATGTCCCTCGGCACCCTGATCTCACTCTGAAAATGGTGTTGTCGATTCATCTTGTTTTTCACCGGTTTGGTTGGCGCGATGACATGTACCTTGCCCGAGGTGGCACCAGACCGATTTTGTCCTCAGCCGGTGTGGATGCTATACCGCGGTGCGTGAAATGCGTGATCTGATTCTCAGATAAAGACAGTCGGAGTGAGATACCTCAAACATTTGCAAGTGTGTGATGATGAAACTTTTTTCGAAACGTACGCTGTCATTTATAAAAAAACCATCTTTCTTGGCGTTTATTTATTTTGTCCTCATGACGATTGTGATGACGTTTCCTCTCGTGTTGCGGATGCGTGACTCCGCGCTGGGAGGCGGGGGTGGGGACGGCACATACTTTATCTGGTTGGTCCGCTGGTATCAAAAGGCGTTATTCGAACTAAAAATTTCCCCGTTATTCAATCCTAACTTGAACTATCCGCAGGGTTGGTATCTGGCGAGTACCGATATTACTCCTGCCATGGTTGCATTGGCGCTGCCTGGTAGCTTGCTTTTTGGTCCCACCTGGGGATATAACTTTGCCATGCTGTTGAGTTTTGTGCTTTCCGGTTGGGCGATGTTTTTATGGGTGAAACATCTGACTGATAGCGATATGGCTGGGCTGATTGCCGGGACAATCTTTGCCTTCCTCCCGTTCCATCTCGCCCACGTGGAGGCCGGTCATTTGAGTCTAGCAGGAACGCAGTGGTTCCCGTTCTACTTTTGGGGCTTGTCCGACATTTTGAAACAGGAGAAATTTGCCTGGAAACCGGTGCTGATGGCTTCGATTTCCGCTGGGTTGATTGGATTAACCAGTCCATACTACGTCTACATGACGGTCATTATCTCGGCAATATTTTTGCTGGGATTTATCATTTTCAAAGGCTATAAACGACTCAAAAATATCGTTTTTTGGGAAAGCCTGCTAACATTTTGTATCTTGGCCGCCTTGCTGGTTGGCCTGTCCATGCTGCCGTATCTTGGACTGGCCGCCGAGGGTGGGCTGGCTTCCCGATCGCTGGAATTATTGAACCGCTATTCAGCCAGCCCAACAGACTTTTTCATCCCCTCCGAACAGCATTTCCTGTGGGGCGCGTGGGTAAGCGAACAATTCGACCCCGAGTTCTACCAAGAAGCCACGCTGTATATCGGGGCAGTTACTTTTGTGCTCGCGGTCATAGCCTGGTTCAAGCGCAAGCAGTTTCACTATCCCGAACTATTCAGTGTTGCTATCCTGGTAGCCTCTGCCGGTTTTGTGCTTGCCATGGGAATACAACTACACTGGCTGGGAAAACAGGTTGATTTTTTGCCTGTCGTTTTACAAGATATTTTCCACCAGGTCGAGATGCCGCTCATTTATTTCCCGGCTTATTACCTTTTTCGCTACCTACCCTTCTTCTCGAAAATGCGCGTGCTGATGCGCTTCGGTCTGTTCACTCTGCTCTTTCTAAGCCTGATGGCTGGTTTGGGTGCCTATCTGATAACGAGATCCGCATCTCGGAAAGTCAGACGATGGGTAGGTATCGGCCTGCTGGTCCTGGTCATTATTGACTTCTACCCCGGCGTTCTCACCGGTTTTGAACCGACGGTGGCTCGTCCGGTGGACTACTGGCTGGCGACCCAGCCTGACACCGGCGCGGTGGCCCAGTTCCCGTTCAGCTACGAATCCGACCAGGGACAGGTTTACAATACACTTGTCAGCCAAAAGCCGTACCTGGGTGGTTTTTTCAATGCCAACCAGCCCGAACAATACTTGCGCATTAAGCCGGCAATGGATGGTTTCCCGTCTGCTGAAAGTGTGGATTTGCTCAAGAAATTGGGTGTGGCCTACGTGGTGGTCGATTCCTCGGCATATTCCGATTACACCGCGGTCGACCTGAGCATTCAATCGTTTGGTCTGCGACTGATGAACGTCAGTGAAGAAGAATATGTCTATGGCTGGCCGTAGAGGCCTGCTACGATAGGCAAGATCTAACCCTGGAAAAGGAAGGTAGATAATATGAAACGCGAAATCAAACTCGGTAACCGGCTGGTCGGCGACGGCCATCCCACTTACATTGTCGCCGAGATCGGCATCAACCACAACGGCGACCTGGAAATCTGCAAACAGATGATCAATGCCGCCGTCCACGCCGGGGTGGACGCGGTCAAATTCCAGAAGCGCACGCCCGAGGTCTGCACCCCGCCCGAACAACAGAAGCAGATGCGCGAGACACCCTGGGGATACATCACCTACCTTGAGTACCGTTACAAGGTCGAATTCGGCGAGAAGGAATACCGCGAGATAGACCGTTATTGCAAGGAAAAGGGCATTACCTGGTTTGCCTCGGTCTGGGATGAGCAGGCAGTGGACTTCCTGGAACAGTTCGACACGCCGGCCTACAAGATCCCCTCGGCTGCCCTCACTGATCATAACCTGATTCGCTACGCTCGCCGGACCGGCAAGCCGCTCATCGTCTCGACCGGCATGTCCACGATGAAGCAGATCCACGCGGCGGTCAAAGTGGCCGGGACGGAGAATCTGATCCTCACCCACTGCACCAGCACCTACCCGTGCGAACCCGAGGAACTCAACCTGCGCATGATCCAGACTCTGCGGGATGAATTCCCCTGCCCGATCGGCTACTCCGGCCACGAGGTCGGCCTCGTTCCGCCGCAGGTGGCGGTGGCGCTGGGCGCGTGCATGATCGAGCGCCATCTCACCCTCGACCGCGCCATGTGGGGTTCCGACCAGGCCGCCTCGGTGGAGCCGAGCGGTTTCGAACGGCTGGTCAAATACGTGCGCACCGCCGAAGCCTCGCTAGGGGATGGTGTCAAACGTGTTTATGAGAGCGAAATGTCTTCTCTTAAAAAGTTGCGCCGGGTCGTTTCCGAAGAATAGGTGAGTTTGTGAGCGTTTTCCAGAAAGCCAAAGAATTCGTAAAAAATATGCCGCTTGCGCGTCCCCTGGTCGCACCCATTCAAAAATGGCGCGCCAGCCAGGTAAAGCGGCGGAAGATACAGGAAGCGCGCGCATTCGAAGAATTGATTCACGTTGCTTTCTCGAATGTCGAAGACGGCAGCCTGGTGGTGCGCATCCCCAACCTGGGCGGCTCCTTCGAGATTGACTTCCGCTCGCACATTCTCCTGCGCGTCCTGCGCAAGAAAACCTACGAGGCGGACCTGGTGAGCCTGGCGGCAAAGCACCTGAACCCGGGACGCGACATCCTGGATATCGGCGCCAATGTGGGCCTGCTGACAGTCTTCTTTGCCCACGCCATCCACTCCCCGCACAGGGTATTAGCGGTAGAACCCACCCCGCTGGCGCAACAGTACCTTCGCCGCAATATCGCCCGTAATAGCGTGGCCGACAAGGTTGTCGTTTACGAAGGCCTTGTTGCCGAAAAGCCCGGTTCGTACGAGTTGAACGTGATCCCCGGCAAGGAAGAATATTCCAGCCTGGGGAACATCGTCCACACCTCCATTTCCGGTGAAAAATTCCAGGCCATCAAGGTGAACGGCGAAACGGTTGATAACCTTGTGACCCGTTTCGGTCTCCATCCCGGCTTCGTCAAAATAGACACCGAAGGAGCAGAACTGTTCGTCCTGCGCGGCGCGCTCCAGACTCTGCAGCGGGAGCGCCCCGCCCTGCTGATGGAAATCTCCGACCGGCTGCTGGCTTCGCTGGGCTGTTCATCGCAGCAGGTGTTCGACCTCCTGC
>DYKZ01000079.1:10983-12592 GCA_020722345.1 Anaerolinea thermophila
GACCGGCTGCTGGCTTCGCTGGGCTGTTCATCGCAGCAGGTGTTCGACCTCCTGCGGGAGAACGGCTACCGCATGGTGAATGCAGACGATCCCGCCGGCGCCGTTTCATCTCCTTATGAAGGCTCCATCCTGGCGCTGCCGGAGACGAAAGGAAAGCAGGATTGAATCTGCGGCTTCGCTCCCGCCTCCGCCGTCTCGGCGAACTGGCGCGTGTGATCAGCGCCGCGCAGATAGTGGCACGCGCTTCCCGCCCCGCCGCGGACCGGAGGCCGGTTTTCTTTTTCAACGCCTCGACGCGCCTCTCCGGCCTCAGCCAGAACGCGGCCTTTTCACTGCTGACCTCCTGGGCGGTACGCTTGAACGGGATTCCGGTGGCGCATTTCGTCTGCCAGCGCGGCATGAGTCGCTGTGTGCTCGGCACGGACGAGACCGACCCGGCCAAACCCATGCCGTGCGGGATGTGCATCCGCCAGAGCCGTTTCAACTTTTCCGGCGCGGATACGCACTGGTTCGGCTACCAACGCGACGAGTCCCTCGCTGCTGCGCTCCAATCTCTCAGCCTCGATGAACTTCTTCGCTACGAACACCCAATCACCAATCACCAATCACCAATCACTCAATCGCTTCCCCTTGGCGCCCTGGTCCTCCCCTCCCTGCGCTGGCGCATGAGACTCCATTCCCTGACCGATGACGAATCCACCCGCTTCCTGTGCCGCGAGTTCATGCTTTCGGCATGGAATATCTTCCGCGAATTCAGCGCTTTTCTCGATGAGACGAATCCCCAAGCCGCGGTGTTGTTCAATGGGACACACTTTCCCGAAGCAACTGTTGCCTGGCTGTGCCGTCAGCGTGGAATACGGGTTATTACCCACGAGTCGGGTTTCCAGCCGTTCAGCGGATATTTTGCCGAGGGCGAGGCCACCCGCTATCCCATCGTCATCCCGGATGTGGATCTCACTCCCGAACAAAATGCCCGCCTCGACGCCGATTTGCAAAAACGCTGGCAGGGCGATTTCAGCATGGCGGGCGTCAAGTTCTGGAGCGAGATGAATGGCCTGCCGCAAGAATTTCTGCAAAAGGCCGCCGGGTTCAGCCAGGTGGTTTCGGTCTTCACCAACGTCATCTTCGACACTACCCAGATGTACGCCAACGCGGCCTTTGCGGACATGTTTGCCTGGCTGGATGAACTAGCACAGGTTATGCGCGCCAACCCGCAGACACTCTTCATTCTGCGTGCCCATCCCGATGAAGCCCGTCCCGGCAAAGCCAGCCGCGAGAGTGTGGCGAGGTGGTTCGAGCAGAAGGCCGCCGATCTGCCCAACGTAGTTTTCATCCCGCCGCAGGAACGAGTCAGTTCCTATGAGGTGGTACGTAAGTCGAAGTTCGTGTTGATCTACAACTCCACCATTGGGTTGGAGGCCATCCTGCTGGGCGTGCCTGTATTGGCAGCGGGGCAGGCGCCGTTCAACGCTTTCGAGACGGTGTACTTCGAGGGGGAGCGGGCGGCCTACTTCAGCCGGTTGAAGGCCTGGTTGGCGGCGGGCAGGCTCGAGGTCCCGCCTGAGCGGGTGCGCAATACGCGCCGTTTTATTTATTATCGTACCTACCG
>DYKZ01000267.1 GCA_020722345.1 Anaerolinea thermophila
CTATGCCAATCAACTCCCCTTACGTGGTGAAGCCGATGCCATGCAGGTCAACTGGATCGTGGCAATCAAGGGTCGTTGAAAATGGTTGCACCTTCCTCGAAGGAGATGCTGTGCTTTTCCAGATTGTTCCTGGCTTTTGCGTTGTCCCATTCGAATTCGGTATTTTTCATGGTGCAACCTTGACGTTTAGATTATAGCACGCTCTTTGACCGCCTTCACCAACCCTACGAACAGCGGGTGTGGGCGCATCGGCCTCGACAAAAACTCCGGGTGGAATTGGCTGCCGATCATGTAAGGGTGATCCCTGATCTCGGCAATTTCCACCAATTTGCCGTCCGGTGAGATGCCAGAGAAGACCATCCCAGCCTGCTCGTATTCCTTCCGGTAAGCATTGTTCACCTCCCAGCGGTGGCGGTGGCGTTCCTCGACTCGCTTCTCGCCGTAGGCCTCGGCGGCCTTCGTCCCCGGCTGGAGGATGCAGGGGTAAAGGCCCAGGCGCATCGTCCCGCCCATATCGGTGATGGAACGCTGGTCGAGCATCAGGTCAATGACCGGGTGAGTCGTCGAGCGGTCGAATTCGGTCGAATTGGCGTCCTCGTAACCGAGCACGTTGCGGGCGAATTCGATGCACATCAACTGCATCCCCAGGCACAGCCCTAGGTAGGGGACCTTGTTCTCGCGGGCGTATTTGGCGGCCTGGATCTTGCCCTCGGTGCCGCGCGAGCCGAACCCGCCCGGCACGATGATCCCGTCCGCGGCCCGCACCAGATCCCAGCCTTTGCCTTTTTCCAAATCGGCGGAGTGCACCCACTGGATGTCAACTTCCACATCTTGCGCCAGCGCGGCGTGCTTAATCGACTCCCGCACCGACATGTAGGCGTCTTTCAACTCTACGTACTTGCCCACCAGGGCGATCTTGACCGCCATCTTCGGTTTTTTGACCCGCTCCACCATGTCCCGCCACGGACCCCAGTCCGGTTGGGCTGTCGCCTGGAGCCCCAGTTTCTCGATGAGGTAATCTGCCACCCCGGCCTTTTCAAGCAGCAGCGGCACCTCGTACAGCACCGGCGTGGTGACCATCGGGACGACGGCGCGCTTGTCCACGTCGCAGAACAGGGCGATCTTGTCACGCAGTCCCTCTTCCACCGGGAAGTCGGAGCGGGCGATGATCATGTTCGGGGAAATACCGATCGAGCGCAGCGCCGCCACCGAGTGCTGGGTGGGCTTGGTCTTCAGTTCCTGGGTCGCCCCGATGTAAGGCAGCCAGGTGACGTGGATGAAGAACACGTTCTGGCGTCCCACCTCGTTGCGTAACTGGCGCAGGGCTTCTAGGAATGGCTGGGACTCGATGTCGCCCACTGTCCCGCCGACTTCCAGGATGACGATGTCAGCGCCGGTCTCGCGGGCGGCCAGTCCGATGCGACGTTTGATCTCGTTGGTGATGTGCGGGATGACTTGGATCGTCCCTCCCAGGTAGTCGCCGCGGCGTTCGTTACCGATTACTTCGGCGTAAACCTGACCGGTGGTGAAATTGGAGAAGCGGCCCAGACGGATGTCAATGAACCGTTCGTAGTGGCCCAGATCGAGGTCCGTTTCCGCCCCGTCATCCAGCACATAGACTTCGCCGTGCTGGTAGGGGCTCATCGTCCCAGGGTCCACGTTGATGTACGGGTCGAGTTTCTGGGCCGTGACCTTGAGGCCGCGCGACTTGAGCAGCAGGCCGGTAGCCGCCGCGGTCACGCCCTTGCCGACCGAAGAAACGACGCCGCCGGTAAAAAAGAGATATTTCGTGGTCATAGGGTCTCCTAACTCGGACAAGCCGAAAGAGATTCAAACACGAAGGACACAAAGATTAC
>DYKZ01000080.1 GCA_020722345.1 Anaerolinea thermophila
TCACGCCTCACGAATCACGCCTCACGAATCACGCCTCCCGCCTCCCCTGCTCCTCTGTCAGCCGAGCGGCTTTCCCGCCATGTCCCCCCTGCCGACGCTCCAGCACTTCCTCCACCCCCCCCTTGAGGATACCACGCTATCCAATCCTGAATGGTCCGCGGATGCTTCCCCACCATCTCGGCTGCTTCCACAATCGTCCGCGCCCGCCGCGGGAATGTTCGTCTGTCGAGTATAATTTTGCCATCATCTTACTTTGTGAGGTAATCATGGACTACAACCCCTATCTTTCCGTCGCCACCGCCGCCCTCGAGATCGGCGCCGGCGCCTGGGCGCTGCGGGGGCCGGGACGCAGGCCCATCGTCCGCGCCGCCGCTACCATTCTCTTCCTCCTGGCCGGCTACCAAATCATTGAGGCAGTCTTCTGCACCAACCTGCTTCTCATCACCGGATCATTCCTGCCCCGCCTGGCATTCATCGTGGTTGCCTGGCTTCCCCCCACCGGCCTGCTGCTGGCAGCGCGGCTCTACCCAACCAAGACGCGCATCCTATACTGGTACGCCTACGGCATGTACCTGTTTTGCGCCGCCCTGGTGCTGGGCATCGCCACCGACCCGCATTTCGTCACCACCTCTGTCTGCATGATTGTCTTTGCGCGTTACACCAACCCGACCGCCCTCTACCAGACCTACGGCCTGTTCTACCAGACCGGGCTGATGGGCCTGCTAGCCATCTCCGCCTGGGGCGTGACCATCAGCGATGACCGCCGCCAGCGCCTCCTGCTGGGACAGTTGATGCTTGGCTCGATTGCCTTCATCTTCCCTTCACTCGTCACCGTGGCCGCCATCCCTGTGGCTGAAAATGCCCTGCCATCCATCATGTGCCACTTTGCCCTCCTGTTGGCGCTGTTCCTCATCCGTCTGGTCGCCATCGAGCGCCAGAGCGTACTCGAACCATCCACAGACGCCCCGTTCCCCGTCGAAACAATGTCCACCGGCGCGGCAGGATAAACCGACCAACAATCAGCACAAAGCCGCAAGGAGACCATTCATACCTAGATGTTCGAATTCACCGTCACCGCCCGCGCCGGGCGCGCCCGCACAGGCGTCTTCACCACCCCGCACGGCGACCTCGCCACGCCGGTCTTCACCCCGGTTGGCACGCAGGCCACCGTCAAAACGCTCACCCCGGCGCAGGTCGGCGAACTTGGCGCGGCGCTCGTCCTCGCCAACACCTACCACCTTTACCTGCGCCCCGGCGACGAACTCGTGCGCGAGATGGGCGGCCTGCACGAGTTCATGCAGTGGCCGGGGCCGCTGCTGACCGATTCGGGCGGCTTCCAGGTCTTCTCGCTGGCCGACAGCCGCAAAATTGACGACGACGGCGTCACCTTCAAATCCCACATAGACGGCTCCACCCACCGCTTCACGCCCGAAAAATCCATCCAGATTCAGGAAAACCTCGGCGCAGACATCATCATGGCCTTCGACGAATGCTCTGACCCCAATGACCATGCTTACACGGTAAAGGCGATGGAACGGACGCACCGCTGGGCGGAACGCTGTCTCGCCGCCAAGACGCGCCCCGACCAGGCTCTCTTCGGCATCGTACAGGGCGGCGTCCGCGCGGACCTGAGGGCTGCCTCCGCCAAATTCATCTCCTCGCTCCCCTTCCCCGGCATCGCCATCGGCGGACTCTCGGTCGGCGAAACGAAAGCCGAGATGCACGCCACGCTTGACGTGGTGATGCCCCTCCTGCCCGAGAACAAGCCGCGCTACCTGATGGGCGTCGGCACCCCCGAAGACCTGATCAACGGAGTCGCCCGCGGCGTGGACATCTTCGACTGCGTCCTGCCCACCCGGCTGGCGCGTCACAACGCGGCCTTCTCCCCGCAGGGACGCTTGAACTTAATGAACGCCGTCTTCGCCCGCGACAAACGCCCGATAGACGAGACCTGCGACTGCTATACCTGCCGAACCTTTAGCCGTGCCTATCTACGGCATCTCATCACCGCCAAAGAAGCCCTGGCCGGAACGCTGCTGTCCATTCACAACCTGCGCGCCCTCATCCGCCTCATGGAAACGATGCGCGCTGCCATCCAGGACGGCTCGTTCGAGTCACGCGTGCCAGAATGGTTAAGGCAATGGCATGGAAATGCGGAAAGAGCCTCAAACACAAAGGACACGAAGTGACACGACAGTCCACAACGATTTTTTCTTCGTGCGCCTTTGTGTCACCCTTGTGTCCTTCGCGTTGAAACACTTTACCTCTCGGAAATCACATGACCATCCTCCACTCCTTCCTCCTCGGCCTCCTCCAGGGCCTGACCGAATTCATCCCGGTCTCGTCCACTGCCCACCTGCTGATCGGACAGCGCCTGCTCGGCATCCCCGCCAGCGACGCCATGTTCTCCTTTCTTGTTATCGTCCAGTTAGGGACAGTCGTCTCGCTATTCATTTTCTACTGGAAAGACATTTGGAAAATCCTGCGCGCCACGCTTGCCAGTATTCCCCTGCTAATCAAGCGTGACACGGGAAAACTTGATACGAAAGCACGCCTGGGCTGGTACATCCTCATCGCCACCCTCCCTGCCCTCCTGGCCGGATACCTGCTCAAGGACGCGGTGGAAACCCTGTTCCAGACGCCCCTGCTGGAAGCCGCCATCCGCCTCTTCGCCGCGGCCCTCCTGCTGACCCTGGCCGAATGGCTGACAACAAAATCCCGCAGCCTGGACTCGATGACATGGCTGGATGCGCTCATCATCGGCTTGTTCCAGGTCATCTCGGTATTCCCCGGCGCGTCCCGTTCCGGCACAACCATCTCCGCCGGCATGCTGCGCGGCTTCGACCGCAAGTCTGCCGCCCGTTTTGCCTTCCTGATGTCGGTGCCGGTCATGCTGGCCGCCGGAGGCTACGAAATGCTGGATGTGCTGAAAATGCCCGACCTGACCAGTTTCCTCTTGCCGCTGGCAGTCGGATTCGTGACTGCAGCCGTCGTCGGCTGGCTGGCGATCAAATGGCTGCTCGACTACCTGGGAAAACGCTCGCTCTACGTTTTCGCCGAGTATTGCGCGGTAGCGGGTCTGGTAGTCTTGGTGGTCCAACTGGTTTAGCAGGTCGCGGCCAAAATATGTCCAAGCCCTTCTCGCTTTTTACTTCTCTCTTCTTACTTCTCTTCACCGCCTGCGCCTCTGCCTCCCCCACGCCCGAGGCCGCGGCCCTGCGCGTCCAATACACCTTCGCCGCCCGGCCCTGGCTGACTGATTTGGCCGACTGCGCCGGAGAAACCATCCTCGCCCTCGAACAACGCCCGGCCGGTCTGCTCGACCTTTCGAGCGCCGACCTGGCCCTGCGCCTGGGCGACGTGGACCTGGCCTCCCCCGCCTACCAGATTGACAGCGAGGACATCCTGGTCATTGTCCACCCGCAGAATTCCGTCAGCAGCCTGAGCGCCGAGGATGTGCTTGCCCTCTTCACGGGCGCGGTGACCGACTGGCAGGAAATTGGCGGGACGGACGCTCCCGTCCAAGTATGGGTGTTCGCGGCAGGGGAAGATATACAGCAGATTTTCGCGGCAGAAACCCTGAGCGGCGCGCCGGTCGTCTCGACGGCGCGGCTGGCCGCGGGTCCCGAAGCGATGGCGCAGGCTGTCGCGGAAGATGTCAATGCGGTCGGCCTCCTGACCCGCAGCCTGCTCACCGCGGATGTCGAAGCCGTCTATTCGGCGGTCACAGCCCCCGTGTTGGTCATCCTGCCTGACGAACCGCAGGGGGACGCCGCCAGTCTGCCGGCCTGTTTGCAGAAATAGCCGTTTCGAGGGCATGTCCCGCCCGCAGTAAACCAGCCTCCTGCCAGCGCCGTGTCACCAACTGGAGGCCAAAGGGCAAACCATCGGCCAGGCCGCACGGGAGGGAAAGCGCCGGCAAGCCGGTAAGATTGAACGGAGCAGTGAAGCGCGTCAGGCGGCGGGCGGCCTCGACAGCCTGCGTCCCCTCGATGGGCGGAGCCGACATGGGAGTGGTCGGAAGGACGAGCAAATCGTATTTGGTGAAAAACATCTCGAAGCGGCGGCGACCCTCGGCCTGCGTCCGCCTCGCCAGCGCGTACTCGCCGGAGGGGAGCGCCGCGCCCGCCTCCAGACGTTGACGGACGTCCGCGCCGAACCAGTCTGGGCGCTCGGCCAGCCGCCGGCGGTGGAACGCCGCCGCGTCGGCTTGGGTCATGCGCCCGTTCGCAAGCGCCAGGTCGTACAGCCAGGAGAGTTCGACCTTCTCCACCTGCGCGCCCAGGTCTTTGAAAATCTGCGCCGCTTCCTGCACCCCTGCCCAGACAGCCGGATCACAATTCTCCACATACTCCCCCGCCGCCAGCGCCACGCGCCAGTCCCGGACGCCATCTTCCAGGTGGATGAGATAATCATCCACAGGAACGTCCGCCGAGGCGGGATCGCGCGGGTCGAACCCGGCCAGGACCCCCAGCAGGAGCGCGGCGTCGCGGACCGTGGGCGTGAGCGGCCCAACGTGGTCGAGATTCCACGAGAGGGGCATCACGCCGCGCAGGCTGACGCGTCCGTAGGTAGGCTTCAGCCCCACCACTCCGCACAACGAGGCCGGGATGCGGATGCTGCCGCCCGTGTCGGTGCCGAGGGCGGCCAGGCACATGCCGGTTGCCACCGCCGCCGCCGACCCGGACGAGGAGCCGCCGCTGATTCGGGAGGCGTCCCAGGGGTTCCTGACCGCCCCGTAGTGCGGATTGACGCCGGTCACGCCGAGGGCGATTTCGTGGGTGTTGGTCTTGCCCAGGAGGGCCGCGCCGGCCAGTTTCAGGCGCAGTACCGCCTCGGCGTCCTCTGCCGGGACGTTTTGGGCAAAAAACTTCGAGCCGCCCGTGGTGCGAATCCCGGCTGTGTCGAAGAGGTCTTTCACGGCCACCGGGATGCCGAGCAAAACCAGGTCGAGCAGATTGGAGGGGTGAAGGGCATAGAGTGAATCTGCCTGCAACGCCGCCTGGACGGCCAGTTCGGGCGCGGGGGCGAGGAAGGCGTTCGTTTCGGGGTCGAGGCGCTCGATTTGACGGAGGCAGGCTTCGGTGAGAGACGCCGCGGTGAACTCGCCGGCGCGGAGCGAGGCCAGGGCAGAGGAAACGGTCAGTGCGGCGGGGTTAATGTCCATCGGCAAATCCTTAAAACAAAAAGGGCGGACACAAGGTCCGCCCCATGGACTAGAACAGGCCGACGACCTTGCCGGTGGCAAGGTCAATATCCACGTCGTAGAAGACCGGGCGGGTGGGCAAGCCGGGCATGGTGCGCATTGCGCCAAGCAACGGGTAGAGGAAGCCCGCGCCCACGCTGGCGCGGATGTCGCTGATGGTGACGCGGAAGCCGCGCGGTGCGCCTTTCACTTCGGCCTTGTCGGTGAAGGAAAGGTGCGTCTTGGCCATGCAAAGCGGCAGATTGGCAAAGCCGAGTTGGGTGAACTGTTCGATCTTGGACTCGGCTTCGGGGGTGTAATCCACGCCGTCGGCGCGGTAGATTTCGCGGGCGATGGTCTCGATCTTTTCCTTGATGGACATTTCAAGAGGGTAGAGAAACTTGAAATTGCCAGGCTGCTCGCAGGCTCGGACGACAGCCTCGGCCAGGGCCAGCGCGCCCTTGCCGCCTTCCATCCAGTGGGTGCAGACAACGGCGTCCATCGCGCCTGCCTCGACAGCCGCCTTGCGGATCATTTCTAGTTCGGCAGGCGTGTCGGTGGCGAAGGAATTTACGGCTACAACGACGTTGACGCCGAATTTGAGGGCATTCTCGATGTGCTGGATCATGTTAGGCAGGCCTTTGCGCAGGAGGTCGAGGTTCTCGTCGGTGTACTCGGCGGCCAGCGGCCTGCCGGCCACTACCTTCGGGCCGCCGCCATGCATCTTGAGGGCGCGGACGGTGGCGACCAATACGACCACATGCGGGATCAGGCCCGAATAGCGGCATTTGATGTCCATGAACTTTTCCATGCCAATATCGGCGCCGAAGCCGGATTCGGTGATAACGTAGTCGGCGAGTTTGAGGGCAATCTTGTCAGCAATGATGGAACTGTTGCCATGAGCAATGTTGGCAAACGGTCCTGCGTGCACAAAGGCAGGAGTCCCCTCCAGGGTTTGCATCAGGTTGGGCTTGATGGCATCCTTCATCAGGACGGTCATCGCTCCGGCTACGCCCAGGTCTTCAGCGGTGACGGCTTCGCCCTGGCGGTTGACGGCCACCACCATGCGTCCGAGGCGCTCGCGCATGTCGGCCAGGCTGGTGGTAAGCGCCAGGATGGCCATGATCTCGCTGGCAACGGTGATGTCGTAGCCGGACTTATGCTCGAAGCCGGCCTCCTCCGCGCCCTGGCCAACGGTGATTTCGCGCAGCATGCGGTCATTGATGTCAATCACGCGCCGCCACTGCACGCCGCTGTAATCAATGTCAAGGCGGGCGAAGCGGCGGCGCTCTTCGGGCGTCAGGTCGTTGGGGTCGGTCTTCTCGATGCCGAGTTTCTTCAAGCGGCGCAGCATGGACGGCGAGAAACGCCGCTGTCCCTGCTTGTTGGCCGGGCAGAGGGCATTGAAGAGTTTGTCGTCGTCCGGTGTGTTCGCCTCGTGCATGATGCGCGTGTCCAATGCAGCCGCGCACAGGTTGTGGGCGGCAGTGATGGCATGGATGTCGCCCGTCAGGTGCAGGTTGAAATCTTCCATCGGGATAATTTGCGAATAGCCGCCTCCGGCCGCGCCGCCCTTGATGCCGAAGGTCGGCCCCTGCGAGGGCTGGCGGATGACGGTCATCACCTTCTTGCCGAGGTGCGCCCCCAGCGCCTGCGAAAGGCCCACGGTTGTGGTCGTTTTGCCTTCGCCGAGCGGCGTGGGTGTGATGGCGGTCACGTCAATGTACTTGCCGTTTGGGCGATCTTTCAGGCGCTCCAGGATTTCGAGTTTTACTTTGGCCTTGTATGGGCCAAAGAGTTCCAGTTCTTCCGTTTCAATCCCCAACTCCTCGGCAATATGGGTAATGGGCTTAAGAATGCCCGCCTGGGCGATTTCGATATCGGGCGGCACGGGGGTGCGAAGCGTGATTGGAGTAGGAGAAAACTTCCTTGCCATACTTCTTTTCCCTTTCTGCAAAATTGGGGTTCGAGTGGACAAATTATAACCTCCCGTCTGACAGACAAGTTTCCTTTTTTCGGCGCAGGGTGTCATCAAAAAACGCCGCAAGAGCGGCGTAAAAAGTAGGGCGGGTGGGGGTCGAACCCACACGGTGTCGCCACCGGCGGATTTTAAGTCCGCAGCGTCTGCCAATTCCGCCACCGCCCCGTCGGCGCAATTATACAACCGTTTTGCGGAGGCTGGCAAACCGGGACGCAAAATGGACCCAGAACGGCGACAACCTGCCCTGGATTTTCCCCTCCCGGATCACTTCCCGCAGCCCATCCGGACCGGTGAACTGCGGAACCACTAAACAGGCTGCGCCGACCTCGAAGGCGGCGTGCGCGTCCGAACCCGCCGTGCCGGGAAGGTTGTGCCGACGGGCGAACTCTGCCGCCCGATGATTATCCCCCGCTACCATGCAGCGGGCATTGAAGACTTCGATGGCATCCACCAGCGGAGCAATTTGCAGCAAATCGTCCAGTTTCCACGCCCCGCTGCGCCAACGGTCGAAGGGGTGCGAAACGCTGACGAACGCGCCCTGTTCGCGCAGCCGGCGGATGGTCTCCTGCGGGGAGAGGCCGGGCGGCACTTCCTCGGTTACGAAGGCGGCCAGGATCTCGCCGCGGGTTGTCATGATTTCCTCGCCCACGATGACCAGTTCCGGGTCCAGGACGTGGGCTGCCCGCGCCCCGGCAATGGTGTTGTGGTCGGTGACCACTATCCGGTCCAATCCCCGTCTGCGGGCAGTGCGGATGAGCGCTTCTGGGGTGGTGAGCGAGTCCCTGGAGGCGGAAGTGTGGGTGTGAAAGTCTATGCGAATCATGCTTGACAATTAGGAATTCGAGAGTTTATACTGCTTTGTGATCCGGACAATAGTTTTGAGCGAAACTGCAAGAGAGGCAGTTTCCCCATGAAAATACTCGACGCAATCAATCATGGAATCAGTATTCTGCTAAGCCTTTTGGTTATAGCAGGTTTGTTTGCACTCTGGGTGCATTATATTGTCCAAAACATCAACAAGTACAATAAGGCTATTCAAGAAAGAAAACCGCCAAAACTTAGTCGCGGCGAGATTATTTCTCAGGGGATAATTTATTTCCTTTTGACTCTTGTAGCAATAGGCCTTTTTTGGGGATTACCATTTCTCGTTGAAAAATTGTCCTTTGGAACCACACTAGAGACACTCATTAAGGAAGGAGCCGGATGGCTTTTTTGGATAATTCAGTGGGTTGAGGTTGGGCTGCTTGCTTTTGTGGTCTTTTTCATTCTAGCACAAAAGTATGGGGAGAAGCGCTGGATTGTTTCTCTGGTGATGCATTGGCTGGTTCTATTTTCCGGCTGGCTCTTTCATCACTGGATAGGAGTATTCTTAATCTCTTTACCCCTTCTAGTCTCCTACTACGGGCTGCTTTATCACCTCTCTGATGTTCTTCTACCAGCCTCTTACCCTGCCGAGGACGGACAGACCCCAGAAGAACAGAAACAAACCAAAAAAGAGAAAGAGAAACGCTTCATCATTCTGGCGGCTTTCACGTGGGGACTACAATTCCCTATTTTGGTTGTAGGAAAACATGCCTGGAAACCGCCAGAAGTACGGATTCCAGGCGATTTTACTTGGGATTATCCTGTGCCCGGATTGGTTTATACAAATTCTCATCAGATAGCCGCTATCACTGCCGGCCCCGAATTTCGGCGTGTGGATGGACCAGGCGTTGTATTCACCAAAAAATTAGAGCGTCCTTTTCAGGTTGTGGATTTACGCCTGCAATTGCGCACCAACAAAATTGAGGTGGTTAGCAAAGACGGTATCAGTTTCACGGCTATTGTATTTGCCGCTTTCCGCATAGATAATGAAGAGTGGGATGCAAACACTTATGAGAAATTACGTCTGCTCAATCCTGTACTGCGCGGAGCAGACAGACTTGACTACACGCGAGGAAGTTTCCCTTTCTCCCGTGCCCGTATCCGCGCTACATTAGGCATAACCAGTAGCCAAGCAGCAGATCCAAAATCCGTAATTCCATGGGATCAATGGGCGCTCAAAGTTATCGAAAATGAAGCGCGCAAAATCATCGCGACCAAGAAACTGGATGAATTGTGGCTACCCGGCGCAGATAAACGCTTTTCCGGTGCTTTGGAAACTATAGCAAATGAAACCAAGCAAAACTCGGCCCCTATTTTGCGGGCGAGGGGGATTCTTCTGTACGCTGCCAGAATTGTGAATTTCTCTTTCCCTGCTAAAGATGGAAAAATTTCGCCCATTTCAGAACAACAAATTGCATCCTGGAAATCTGCTTGGGAACAAAAACGCGCCGGCATCTTGGCCAGCGCCGCCGCCGAAGCCGAGGAAATGCAACAAGAAGCCCGCGTCTATGCCCATAAGGTTCTCCTGGAGGCCATTGCCGATGGACTGGAAAAGACCAAAGAAATACATCCCCATCTTCCCCGTTATGTCATTGCATCCCGCTTTCTGAGCGCTCTACAAGATTTCATCCAAGTAACGTCAGTGGATGCACAAAACGCTGAGATAAAAAAGAAGATTAGCGAGATGCAAACCTATCTGCGTGACTGGCAAAATACATTTTTCCCTGGCAACGAGGAAAAGAAATGACCTTCAAGCAGCCTCAAACCTCCGCCGAATGGCAGACTGCCTACTCGCGAGATGAAGCCTACCGAGATTCTGACAAGCGCAGTTCCAGTGTTGGGCTAGTAACCTACTTGCCTTTCATTGGAACGTTGATTTACTTCATTCTTCTATTACTCGATCTTCTGAGTCAAAATGCGGATCAAAAGACCATTGCAATAAGGTTAGGAATTGCGTTGATCCTCATAGTAGGAGCAGCCTTCTTCCTTCAGAAAAAGGCTCTCCTATTTGCCTGTGACTTCTTCAAAAAATTCTATCAGCCGCCAGATTACGTCAAGCCAGAAAAAGTTCTTATGTACCGTTTGAACGGGAAAAGCCGTTTGCCCGGACCACTTGCCATCTTATCGCAATTCAAATACATCCTGGCAAAAGATGGGGAGATTGAAAAGAAAGATGATTGGCCCGCCTGGATGGCTCAAAATATAGGCGGCCCAATTTTGCTCATTGTATTTGACGGCTGGGCGCTTTATCTAGAACGCGGCAATCGCTTCTCACGCGTAGTTGGGCCGGGAACAAATACACCTTTCCTGGAATGGTACGAGAGAATAAAATACATGGTGGATTTGCGGCCAAAAGTCAAAGAAGATAAGTTCACAGTATGGACAAAAGATGGCATCCAGATCACTCTCACTGCCCGACTGGAAAGCCGAATCGGTGACCCCGACAAACTTGACCCCTCAAACGAGTTGATTTATCCCTATGACGCAGAGGCCATTAAAAAGGCTGTTGAAAGAATTGCCTTGCGCTGGCCTGTTGGGCAAGAAGAGCCAACCGAGTTTAATTGGGTAGATGCCGCTTGGGGACAACTAACAGGCATTGTGCCTGATCACATTAGCGGGCGCACTTTGGATGATTTGCTCTTAGCCGAACGAGAAAGCGGTCAAATTGTTGCCCCCGAGACGTTGAAAGAAATTACGGAAAAACTCAATGAAGCCGCCCAGAAATTTGGTGTGTATGTGCTCAATTTCCAAATCGTAAAAGTGGAAATCCCTGACGACATACGCAAACTACAAGAGGAATACTGGAAAGCGCAAGGCGAACGCATTGCTACGCTGCGAGCCGGGGAAAGCAAGGCAGAAGAAATTCGCCTGCAGGAGAAAGCCCGCGCCAAAGCTCAGCGAGATATGATTCTTGCCATCGCCGAGGGATTAGAGAAAAACAAAAGCAAACAATACAATGAGCCTATTCTCCTATCTTTGTCCAGTGTTCTTTCTGAAAGCCTAAACGACCCTCTCATGCGCGCCTATCTTGCTAAAGAAACGCTTGAAACACTGGAAAAAATTCAAACCATGTTAGACAAAACCGCCTTTTAAGGTGGCTTGCCTTCTTTAGAGAACATTTGAAAACTCAAGAACAAGATCCCAAAGGCTTCTTGTACAGTCAAAAACGCCTTTTCACTGAGATTCTTCAGCAAGAAACCTTTTGCCAGGCGAGCAAAATTTCTAGAGTCTGACTTTTTAGACAATTTCTTAGAGGCAGAAATATGCTGGCAAAAATTCTCAAGCGGTTTCGCTTCTCCTCACCAGAGGTGCAAACGCGTCTGGATGATCTCATCAACTCGATCCATAACCCAACAAAACTTCATTCTATCCTCCAAGAGATGGAGAGTGAAACCTCAAGTTGCTACTTGTGCGACAACGAAGGCCCTTGCACTGCGATTCTCTCGGCCATTCATCTTGCCCTCCAAAATCATTCCAAAGCCCAGCATACCATCGAAACCGCTGTTCAACATTTCTACAATACCAATGACCTTTGGGATCTTATTATTAGTCTAGAACTGGGAGGCTACATTCAAGATCAAGGCAATAACATACATCAGGCGAGACTGTTTTATAAAGAGGCTTGGCATTTGTTTACTGAACAATATATCCCCACTCACAGATACGATTACGAGGCGATTGCCCAAGAAGTGAAAACGGAACTCGAGGCTCTGCTTGCGAACAACCCGCATCCTCCGCCTCAGACCGCTCTCATGCTAAATACTTTGCCTGTTTATGAAAGCGTTCAGGCGGGACCCAATGGCCCCGTTTGGCAAACTTATCCAGATCCTGTTTACCCAGAAATTGATATTTTGCTCTTTGACAACAAATCTCATCAAATCATCCCAACAATTCCAGGAATCTCTGTTGTTCGACTTTTGCCGACGCGAAAATACGCATGGGTTAGAGTAAAAGGCGACAGCATGAATAGCGCATCTCCTGTAACACTCTGCGAGAAAGACTATGTATTGATGTATGAAACCAATGTTGCCGAACACCAGCAAATCGTCATTGCTGCCCTCCCAGACCAAGCCAAAAGCGGTTATGAGTACCTTGTTAAACGCTATGATAAAAACAACAACCTCTTGCTCTCGGAAACTAACTCCCCTAAGAAATACCCGTCTATCCCCCTGCCACCCGATGGCTACATTCTCGGCGTTGTCATTGCTGTTGCTAAACCAGTATAGCATTACCGGGCAACATTTGCATTGAACGACTCTACTGCAAAAAGGCTATTGCACCGCGCAGCACGCGAAGACCGCCAGGAAAATGCAAAATCACAAATCATTATTCAAGATAATCTGCGTCGTGGTTCAACATTTTCAAAGTGTCCTTAAATTTCCTTCGTTGCCTTTGTGTCCTTCGTGTTTAAAAAGGTTTTTGCAGTGGAT
>DYKZ01000081.1 GCA_020722345.1 Anaerolinea thermophila
TCTTCGCATGCTGCGCGGTGCAATAGCCTTTTTGCAGGAGAGTCATAATTGCAAAACGGGGCAGGCGCAATAGGTTGCGCCCGCCCCAACGTAAAGGTGTAATTCTTACTGGCCGCCAAGGCTGCCATACGGCAGGCTGCCGCAGCGGTCTTTGAGCGCCTCAGGCAACAAGCACGGAGGCTCCGGGCGGTTGGTGCTGACGTATTCGTAGAACTTGAAGGTCGGGTCGGTGACGTTGGTCAGGGTCAGGATGTACATATCCTGGATGGCGACATGATCCTCGGGGCGGATGTAGATGGTGCCCTTGGGACCTTCGAAGGTCATACCTTCCATGGCCGCAATCAGCGCGGCGCCGGTGGTATCGCCGTTGGTAGCCTTGATGGCTTCCACCAGCATGAGCGCCGCATTCATGCCATCCGCATCGAACAGGTCGGGCGGAACGCCATAGCGGGACTCGGTCTCGAAGACCAGCCAGCCGTTGATGGCGTTATCCTGCGGGGCGGTATAGTGATACAGGATGCCGGAGGTGGTGCCGACTGCATTCGGGAAGAAAATCGGCATCAGGGCGTTGTCAATGAAGGTCGAGCCAAGCGACATGGTCTCGTTGACGCCCTGGTCGGCTGCCGCCTGCATCATGGCAATGAAACCGCCGCCAGCCCAGGTGACGATCCAGGATTCCGCGCCGGAGGTTTTGATCTGCTCCATGTAGGGAGTGAAGTCAGTGGTGTCGGCCGGAGCGAAGATGTCATCTGCTACAAAGGTGCCGCCGTTGAGCGTGCAGGAATCACGGAAGGCCGCCGCGGAGCCGCGCCCGAAGGCGTAGTCCGGAGCGATCTGGACGAAGGTGCTGTATTGCGTGGGCAGGTAGGAGCACAGGTTCATCGCGTCCTGGTAGTTGTTGCGGCTGACGCGGAAGGTGTACTCGTTGAAGTTGACGCCGGTGATGTCATTGGCCGCAGCCGGGGCCACGATCAGGGGGATCTGGTTCTCGGCGGCAATGCCCTGCAGAGTGGCGGTCGCGCCCGAAGAGACCGTGCCGACCAGGATGTCCACGCCCTTGACCTCGATCATCTCGCGGGCGATGGTGGCGGTGGTATCGGGAGTGCTCTGGTCATCGGCCACATAGACGATGATCTGGCAGTTCTCCAGCGTGAAAGTGTTCTCCTGGACGGCGCTGAAGTCGAATACTTCGCCAGCCGTGCCAGGAGCGCCGGTGGCATATTCCATGCCCAGCATGAACGAGCGCAGAATCATCTGGCCGTAGATGGCCAGCACGCCGGAGGCGTCGGTGATCAGGCCAACCTTAATCGGCTCGGCGCAGGTCAGGCCGGTCGGCGCAGGCGGCTCGGTGGCAGGCGGCTCGGTGGCGGGCGGCTCGGTGGCGGGCGGCTCGGTAGCGACAGGCGTCTCCGCAGGGCCGCAAGCCGAAAGAACCAGCGAGGCAAGCAGGACAACAAACAACAAAAGACGAGCGGTTTTCATGGGCTTACTCCTCCTAAGAGTAATTGGGATGGTTTTCGAACGAACAGGAACAGCAAAATTGTAATTTACAGGAAGCACCTCCTCTTCTCGTAGTGGTTGTCGGTTTTTGCATGTAATCTGGGTCACTGGTGGACTGCCAGGAAGCCGAGCAGGATGGCATTGAAAAGCGCCGCTTTCTCCAGGCAAATGGCGTGACCCGCGCCCGGCACAACCACCAGGTCTGCGCCGGGGATCGCATGGGCGATGCGCTCGCTGTACTTGCGCGGCTTGAGGAGATCCTCCTCGCCGACCAAGACAAGGGTCGGGGCGGTGATGTGGTGCAGGTCGGCGGTGAGGTTGAGACGGGTGAAGCAGTCGAGCAGTTCGAGGACGGCATCCATGTCCAGCAGTTTGTAACGTTCGGCGGCGGATTCGATGGCGGCGCGGTTGGCGGCGATGTAGGCGTCCGAGAAGTTGAGCATGTAACTGGCCTCGAACAGCCGCTGCGGGTCGCGGGACCGGGCGGCTGCCGCCCACGTCTCGATGAAAGCGCGCAGGACGGGGTCCGACCCGCTGACCGCCGAGGACAGGAACAGGGTCCGCGCCCGAGACGGGTATTTCAGGGCAAAGGCCATGCTCACTTCCGCGCCGTAGGAGATGCCGGCGATGTGGGCGGTCTCGATGTGCAAGGCGTCCAGCAGGGCAGCCAGGTCGTCAGCGTGCAACTCCATCGTGTACGGACCTTTGGGATGGGCCGACTTCCACATACCGCGGCAGTCATAGAGCAGGACGCGGTAGCGCTTGGCAAGGACGGGGGTTTGCAGCCCCCACGAGGCGGTGCTCATCAGGACGCCGTTGGAAAGCACGAGGACTTCGGCGTCTTCGGGGCCGTGCAGTTCGTAATAAAGTTCCGTGCCGTTGACCGGGAGATTGGGCATTGCTTTACCTACTGGAACCTGGGGGCAAACCTGACCTTACCACGAAGTCACCAAGGCATAAAGGATCGCAAGGGTTTCCCTTGGTACCAATTCGTGACTTTGAGTCTTTGTGGTTAAGGCTCATCGTGTTCGGATAGGTTCTAGACCTGAAAACCGAGGAAGGTTTTGGCAGCCTCGCCCTCGCCGCGCGTCAGGAATGTGGCGGTGACCGGTGTGCCGATCTTGATGGCTTCGGGATGGGCAACATCCACGCCGACCAGTTGGGCGCAGATGCTGGGGCCTTCTTCGAGGTTGACCACGGCCGCGCAGTAAGGATTCTTGCGGTCATACCCGGCCTGGATCATGGCCGTGGGGGCAATATAGATGACCGAGAAAGCGGCCAGTTTGCCCCGACCGGATAGTTCCACAGCCTCCATGTTATTGCCATGACATTCGGGGCATATCGGGCGGGCCGGGAAGTAGAGTCTGCCGCAGGTTTTACAGCGGCTGGCAGCGAGTTTGCGCTCGCCGAGAGCCTGATAATGGGTGGTGTGGGTGAACTCCATGTCGCTCATGGCTTATCTCCGTTCAAAGATGTGCACTGTGCAGGTTTGGCCGGTGCCGCCGACGTTGTGCGTCAGGCCGAGATGGGGGGCGCCAGGCAACTGGCGCGCCCCGGCTTCGCCGCGCAACTGCTTCCAGATTTCGAGTACCTGTCCAACGCCCGAAGCGCCGACCGGGTGGCCCTTGGACTTGAGTCCGCCAGAGGTGTTGATCGGGCGCGGTCCACCGCGGGCCGTCTGCCCCTCCTCGACCGCCCGCCAGCCCTGGCCAGGCTCAAAGAAGCCCAAGTCTTCTGTGGCAATGATCTCGGCCACCGTGAAACAGTCGTGTACTTCCACAACCTGGATGTCGGCAGGCCTAACGCCGGCCATCTCGTAGGCTATGCTGGCAGCCTGCTTGGCCGAAGGCAGGGAGGTCATCGTCGGGCGGCTGTGTGTCGCCCCATCGCTGGCCTGGCCAGAGCCGATGACGTACAGCGGCCGGTCGGTGAAGCGGCTGGCGAGTTCCTCGCTGACGAGGATGACCGCCGCCGCGCCGTCGGAGACCGGGGAGCAGTCGTACAGGCGCATCGGCCAGGCGATGATGGGATTGGCGCGGTCATCCTTGAGGAAGGCCATTTCGTCCGCCCATTCGGGGATGGGGAGGCCTTTCTTGGCGGCGCTCTTCTTGCGCATCTCCATGATGTCGGCAATGCGCTGACCGAACTGGGCTTTGTCGTTGAGCGAGCCGTTCTCGTGGTTCTTGTAACCGACTTTCAGGAAGACATCCGTGTTCGCCCCGTACCGGCTCATGTAGGCCGTCGCCATCGAGGCATACAGGCCGGGGAAGGTGAACCCGGCCGGGACCTCGTACAGGGCGTCCGCGGCGGTGGCCAGGGTGTCGGTGACGCGCTCGATGGGCAGATCGGTCATCTTCTCGATGCCGCCGACGAGGACGATGTCATACAATCCCGATGCAATCGCCAGCATGCCCTGACGCAAGGCCACCCCGCCCGACGCGCAGGCGTCTTCCACACGCGTGGCCGGACGCGGGGTCAGCCCCACCCAATCGGCCATGATGGGAGCCGTGTGTCCCTGGCCCTCAAATAGGTCGCTGCTGAAATTGCCGATGAAGAGCGCTTCAATGTCCCTGGCGTCGAAGCCCTTGTCCACCGAAGCCAGCATCTCCTGGAAAGCGTCCACAAACAGGTCGCGGCTGGATTTGCCGGGGAAGGCGCCGAACTTGGACATTCCGGCTCCCACGATGGCTACTCCACGTCCGAGTTTACGTTTGGTCATGCGTTCACTCCTTGTAAAAAGATTTCTTTCGCTGAATCAATTCAGCCGCAGATGAACACAGATGGGTTTAATGAACTATCCTGTTTATCTCCGTTCATCTCTGGTTACGCCTTCTTTAGAAAAGCGTGGAAGAGGGCGTTGAACTCCTTCGGTTTCTCGATGTGTGGACTGTGTGCGGCATCCTTGATGATGTGCTCCTCGAAACTGCCGCCCGCAGCGGCGTATTTCTCGAACACAGTGCGGGTCTGGGTAATCATTGGCTGCGGCGGGTACACATCCTCGCCGGGCCAGCCGGGGATGAAACCCTGTTTGCCGAGGGCGCCGAAGTCGAACATCGAGTTGTCCGAGACGATGCTGTCGCTGTCGCCGCGAATCCACAGGATGGGAGGCTTGGGGGTCACAGTCAGCAGTTCGGGGACATCGTTAACCAGGTACTTGGGCGA
The DNA here is from genome assembly GCA_020722345.1 of Anaerolinea thermophila. GTDB lineage: Bacteria > Chloroflexota > Anaerolineae > Anaerolineales > Villigracilaceae > UBA877. The sequence continues at coordinate 4,663 of DYKZ01000081.1, forward strand.
CCAGCAGTTGACGATGCCCTTCACGCCAGGGGCGACATTCGGCCAGTTGGGCGAGGGGACAAAATCGCCGGGGTACTTGTCGGGGCCAATCTTTTCGGCCAGCGCGGCGGTCAGGAAGTCCTCTTCGCGGGCGGCGCGGAAGGGCGGCTTGTAGTAGAAAGCGTTGATAACGTTGCGCGGCGAGTTCGGGTCGGCCTCACTGCGGTCGCCTTGCTGGATGAACTGGACGAACGTCGGGTTGACCACCCCGCCGCCGGAACCGGCAAAATCGTCGTAGCAGGGCGTCCCCTCGGCGTCTTTCGTCCCGCCGAAGCCGTAGGGCGAGACCGGACAGATGAGCGTCAACGAGTGGGCACGGCCTGGATAGTCGGTGATGAAGCGGTAGAGCACGCCCGCGCCCATGGACCAGCCAACAAAGTGGGCTTTGGCAATCTTGAGAGCATCCATCAGGGCAGCAACATCGTCTGAGAGGTCGCGCAGGCCGCGGGTCGAATCGATGAGTTTGTCCTCCGTCCAGCCGTAGCCGCGCAGGTCGGGGGCGATGCCGCGGTATCCCTCCGGCAGGGCCAACATAGTCTCCTCCCAGTAGAGCGCCGCAGAGAAGTTGCCGTGCAGGAAGACGACCGGGATGCCGGTTTCGGGTCCGGAGAAGTAGACGTTCTGCCGGAGGCGGGCGGTATCCACCATTTTGTTGGTGATACCGTTCATCGGCATAGGTTTATCCATGGGAACTCCTTTCCTGAGTGATAGCCGATCAAGCGATCTTCTTGTAGATGCGCCGATTCTTGCTGTCGAGGCTTTTGGGGCGCGGCCCGCCGGGATCGCTCAGGGTCATGATCATGGTGTCGCCTTCAATGGCATACAGCCCCTGGAATTTGCCCAGCAGGCCAAGCGTGTGGCGGGTCTGGTCAATGTCAATCTGCCCGTTTTGAGCGGAGTACGTGCCGCCTGAGGTGATGCTCATCTCCTCCAGCGCCGCCTCGAAGGTCCCGTCAGCGCGGAACTCGAACCACAGACCGGGGAAGGGCTGTCCCTGCGGCTGCTGCCATTTTCCAAGGATGTCAGTCATAGGTTCCTCCTGATAGGGTAAATCGGATTTGCCCAAAGGCTCCTAAAAAGTTGTCTTCGGCACGATGCCCAGGCGGTGGGCTTCTTCGCGCAGCCAGTCGCGGAAGTTGGGGTGGGCAATGCGGATAAGCGCTTCCATGCGGTCGCGTACGCACAGGCCTTTCAACTCGGCCACGCCGTATTCGGTGACGATAGTGTCCACGTCCTGGCTGGGGACGGTCACTTCCGCCCCTTCGGACAGGATGGGGACAATGGTCGAGATTGCGCCGTCCCTGGCAGTGGAGCGCAGGGCAATGATGCCGCGCCCACCGGGAGAGAGTTGCGCCCCGCGGTGTGTATCCAACTGACCGCCGGTGCCGCTGAAATGTTTGTGGCCGATGCTTTGCGAGCAGACCTGCCCAAAGATGTCCACCTGCAAGGCGGTGTTGACGCTCACCATCTTGTAGTTCTGGCCGACAATGTGAGGGTTGTTGGTCACTTTGCCCTGCTGAAATTCGACGCCAAGATTGTCGTTGATGAAATCGTAGAGTTTCTGCGTACCGAGGGCAAACGCGCCAACCATTTTTCCTTTCCAAAGCGTCTTGCGCTTGTTCGTCACCACGCCGGCGTTGTAGAGGTCCACCATGCCGTCGGTGAACATTTCCGTGTGGATGCCCAGATCATGGCGGTTCAGCAGGAATGGCGTGATGGCGTTCGGGATTCCGCCGATGCCCAGTTGCAGGGTCGAGCCGTCTTCGATGAGTTCGGCAATGTAGCCGCCGATGGCCTGCTCCGCCTCGGTGGGCGGCATGGACGGGAGTTCGAACAGCGGCGCGTGGTTCTCGACAACGTAATCCACATCGTCAATGTGCAGTTGCGTATCGCCCAGCGTCCAGGGCAGATTCTCGTTGACCTCGATGATTACCAAGTCGGCGGCCTCGATGAGTTGCTTTTCGATGACCAGCCCCAGCGAGAGCGACATGTAGCCACGCCCATCGGGCGGAGTGGCCGTGCCCCAGAAAACATTCAACTTGTTCCCGGCTGCCAGCAGTTTGTTCGTCGCCGCCTGGTGCAGGTTGTTGGGGATGTACGAGACGCGGCCCTCCGGGTGCACCTTGCGGTCCGGCGCGCCGTAGAACCAGTTCTCGATGAAGAAGTGGCCGGTCATCTCCGGCTTTTGGATGAAATCATAGATCCGCATCGGCAGGCATACCCAGACCGTCACGTCTTCGAGGCGGTCTTTGTGCCGCCCCAGTTCAGCCAGCAGGCCGGGCGGTTCCGAAGCCGCCATCGCCACCCCCAAAGTCTGGTAAGACTGGAGCATGGACACGGCTTCGGGGATGCTGATGAGTTTCTTCTTGTAGGTTTCCTTGGAATCCATATCCGTTCCTTCCCGGACCTCGGGCCTGCTACGGCATGACAAAGGCAGAGCCGGCCTGGTTATAGCCCACGCCCGAGCCGACGAAGGTTACCAGGTCGCCAGACTTGATTTTGCCCTGTTTGCGGGCGTCATCGAAGGCCATCGGGATGCAGGCCGAGCCGGTGTAGCCCCACTTGTCCATCACCCAGTGGGCTTTCTCGATGGGCAGTCCCAGCGTTTCCTGGACGATGCGGATGCTGTTCAGGCGCACCTGGGTATAGAGAGCCATATCCACCTCGTTCAGGTCGAAGTTGCCGTTCCTGGCCAGTTCTCGCATGCGCGCCGGCCAGCCCTCGTTGTTGACCTCCGCCGGGAAGGGGGTGACGAAACGCACCTGCGTCCGTCCGGCCTGGACGCTTTCAGGGGTGGCAGGTTCGTAGGTGCCGCCGGAATAGATGCCCCAATGTTTGTGGTAGGAGCCATCGGCAAAGAATGTGCTAGAGACGAAGCCCGGTTTATCGCTGGCGGTGAGAATGGCCGCCCCGGCCCCGTCTCCGTAGAAGAAGGATATCAGGTCGTTCTTCCAGTCCGACAGTTTGTGCATCATGTAGGCGCCGATGACCAACACATACTTGATGTGTGGATTAACCTGGATGAGTCCCGCGGCCGTATTCAGGCCGGTCGGGAAGGAGGCGCAGGCGCAGCCGATGTCGAACGTCCCGGCGTTCACTGCGCCAAGTTTGTGCTGGACGACGACCGAGGTGGCCGGGGTGATGTAATCGGGGCTGTCGGTGCCGAGCAGAATCAAATCCAGGTCGGTCGGCTGGAGACCGGCTTCCTGGAGGGCAGCGCGGGCAGCCTCCACCGCCAGGTCGGAGGTGGCCCAATCATCGGGCGCATACCAGCGGGTCTTGATACCGGTGGAGGCCTCGAACTTGTCCACCGGTTCGCCGAATTTTTCGCGCATCGAGTCGTTCGTCCGCTCGATGGGCGGCAGGTACATGCCTGAAGCAATAATCGTTGCGTAACGAGACATGAAGCGCCTCCTCTAGGTGCCAATGACGATACCGCCATCCACGCTGATGGTGGCGCCGTGAACGTAGGAGGCCTCGTCGCTTGCCAGCCACAGGTACGTGTTGGCGATGTCGCGCGGGTCGCCGAGGCGTCCCAGCGGGGTGTGGGATTTCATGTCGGCGAGGATGTTTTCGGGCATTTTCGCCACCATCTCGGTCAGGATGAAGCCCGGAGCAACCGCGTTGACCCGGATGCCAAATTTGCCCAGTTCGCGCGCCCAGACTTTGGTCATGCCGATAACACCGGCCTTGGTAGCCACGTAGTTGGTTTGCCCGAAGTTGCCGTATAGGCCAACCACCGAGGAGGCGTTGACGATGACGCCGCCGCCCTGCTTGATCATGAACGGCGTCACTGCCTGGGTGCAATTGAAGACACCTTTCAGGTTGACCAGCACGACCAGGTCGAAAGCGCTCTCGTCCATCTGTTTGACCAGTTCGCCGTCCTTCATCTTGACGAACAGAGCGTCGCGGGTGATTCCGGCATTGTTGATGAGAACGTCCACCCGCCCGTACTGGGTCACAACCGATTCGACCCATGCCTGGACCTCTTTCCTGTCCGCTACGTTGACCTTGTCGAAACGCGCCGCAGGCCCGAGGTCCGGGAGGAGCGCTGCGCCGGCCTCTTCGTTCACATCGCAGATGACCACTTTGGCGCCTTCTTCGGCAAAGCGCAGGGCGGTGGCCTTTCCGATCCCGGCCGCGCCGCCGGTGATGAGGGTGACTTTATCTTGCAATCGCATTTTGGATCTCCTTGTATGAGGATGCAGTTCAGGCAGAACTGCTCTATCGAATCATGCCAGGATGGAGGGCAAAAAAGTTCCTCTGCACGCAATTGTAGCAGAGGGGAGTTACGAGGCAGTTACAGAGGAGTTACAAGCAGGTTGGTTAGAAGCCTTTTGTGATCAACTGGTGGACGCGCCGCGTCTCTTCGGAGGCTTCCTCCAGCCCCAGTTCCTCTTTCAAGACGGTTGTACAGCGCTGATAAACCTGTAGCGCCTGGGGCAGGTTGCCCAGGGCAGCATAGGCCTGCATCGTCAGGGTGTAGCCGGGTTCCCAGCACTTGTCCCGCCGCAGGGCGGCCTGGCAAACCGTCAGCACCTCCTCCCAGCGCTGCGACCGGAGATGCCGGCGCGCCAGCCGTTCCGAAGCGGACAGGAACTTCTGGCGATAGGTTTCGCGTTCGAGGGAGTCCCAATCGGAGTAACAGCAATCGGGCAGGAAGTCTTCCTCGTAGAGGGACAGGGCGGCCTGAAGTTTTTCCGGTTCATCTGCGGCGGAGAGGGCGGCGAATACATCGGCGTCAGTGATCAGTTGTGCCTGCGGGTTGATTCCGTAGGCGTTCCCCTGCCGCACGATGAAGTAGGGGGGCGTACTGCGCGGACGGTGGGGCTCGAGGGCGCGGTGGAGGGCGTTCAGGGCCACCTTGAAGTCGCGGATGGCTATGTCGGCGGGCAGGTCGGGCCAAAGCATGTCGGCAATTTGCTCGCGCTGGAGCCACTGGCCGCGGGTGGTGAGAAGCAACTGGAACAACTGGCGGGCCTTTTCGCGCTGCCATTCCTGGGAGGCGACCGGATCGTCGCCGCGCCAGACTTTGAAGGGGCCGAGCGTGCGCACCCACAGGGTGTAGCCGGGGTGGTATTCCAGGTTTTGTTTGCCGGCCTGTGAGAGAAGTTTCAGGACGAAGTCGCGCTCGACATTCTGGCGGCGAGCCTCGATCAGGAGCGGGAGGGCCGCCTGATCGTCCTTGAGGCCGAGATGAGTGCGCCGGATCAACAGGAAATCGTAGCCGTTCTCGCTTGCCACCGGCAGGAGCGCCGAAAGGTGCCGCAGGGCGGTCTCCTGTTCGCCCTTCCACCAGGCATTGAGGGCCAGCCACAACTGCGCAGTTGACCAGCCAAAGGAATCCTGGACGCGGTCAAGCCCTTCGGCGGCTTCCTTCAGCCAGCGGGCGGCGGTGGCGTAACGTCCATCCAGGGCGAGGACGGCTCCCATGCTGACGCGTACGAGGTGGCCGATCCATTCATCGCCGGCAGTGTGGGCTATTTCGATGGCGCGCAGGGCGTTGCTCTCGGCAGACTCCACGTCCCCGGCATAGCCATAGGCGCGGCACAGTCCCCAGAGCGGTTCGAGGCTGACGCGCGCCACTTTGAAGGGGCGCACTTTTTCGATGACATCCAGGTAGCATTGGATGGCCGATTCGCGCTGCGCCCGGCCCCAGGGGGTATAACTGTCCAGTTGCAGGGCGTGACCGAGGCGCATGAGGCCGACCGCTTCGACGAATTCGGATTGGATTCTCTGCCCAATGGCAATGCCCTGGCGGGCATACTGCTCGGCGTTCTTTTGGTCGCCCTGCAGGATACAGAGCAGGGAGAGCAGCAATTGCTTCTCGCGGTGGAAATGCTGCTGGCGGGCCTGGCCAACGAGCGGCTCGTCCATCTCGTAACTTTCGAGCAGGCGGCGAGCCTCGGTCAGTTTGCCGGTGCGGAGCAGGATGCGGGCATCCAGGTAGATGTCGGTGGATTTTGTCTCACTGCGGAGGCGCAACGCCTCCGCGTGGAGTTCGCGCGCCTGATCGGGGAAGCCGGAGTTGAGTTTGTTCTCGGCCAGTTGCTCGAGCAGGTCGGCGGTCTCTTCACGATGAGCGACCGGGTCGAGCAAGTCGAGGGCATCGGAAAGGAGTGCAGAGGCCTGGAGGGGGCGCACGGTATCCAGGTAGACCTGCGCCTGGCCGCGCAGGGCGCGGCTCTGTCCAAGCGGGTCGCCGGCCTGCTGGTAGAGCCGCATGGCAGAGGCGTAATGCAGGAGGGCGTCTTCGAAATCGGCGCGCAGGCGGCGGACGTCACCCTGGAGGATTTCCAGCCCCGGGCGCTGGCTGTAGGTTTCGGGCGGGAGGCGCCCAAGCCAGTCACTCAAACTGTCGAGTCGGCCTGCTTCGAGCAAGGCCGCGCCGATCTTCTCGATCAGAGCGGCAGCCTGGGGATACTGGCGCGCCTCCAGCAGGTGGTGGAGGGATTCTTCCGGGTGCCCGGTCTGCTGGAAATAGGCCGCCGCGCGGCTGTGCAGGGCCGCCTTTCCCTCCGGCTGCCTGCCAGCCTGGTTGAGCAGGAAATCGTGGAACAGGCGCTGGTAGCGGTAGGTAGCCTCGCCCACCCGGTCCACGAAGAAGCCCATCTCGTAGAGTTGGCGCAGGGTGGCCTGGCTGTCCTGCGCGTCCAGCAGGGCGTCGCAGGCCGGGCCGGTCAGTTCGCGCAGGACGGCGGTGGTCAGCAGGAATTTTTGGAGATGGGCCGGCTGGCGGTTGAGTACTTCGAAGGCGAGGTAGTCGAACAGACGGTCGAGGGCGTCGGGGAGTTTTTGCAGGCCGGTTTCCAGGTCTGGGACGGTGCCGGACTGGAGTCCCTGCCAGATCATTTGCAGAGCGATCACCCAGCCTTCAGTCTCCAGCGCCAGCGCCTGGGCTTGTGTCCGGGTGATGGGACAGCGGTACTGTTCGCGGAAGAGAGTTTCGATCTCCTCCACAGTAAAGGCAAGGTCGCCGGCGCCGATCACAAGCAGCGAGCCTTTCACCCGCCAGCGGTTGAGGTCGGGGAAAGCGGGCATGTGCCGGGTGGACAAGATGATGTGCAGGCGCGGCGGGCAGTAATCCACCAGTTTCCTGATGATGGCGGCAATTTCCTCAACATGCGCTACAAGGTGGAAATCGTCCAGCACCAGGATGGCTTCGCCTTCGAGGCGCTTCGTCAGCGCATTCAGGAGGGGATTCAAGGCCGCGAGCGTGACCAGACCGTTGTTGGTGCCGAGGGAATGCAGGGCCGCCGCCCCGTACTCGCCAAACGCCGAAAGCAGGTGAACCAAGAAGAGCAGGGGATCGCGGTCTGGTTCGGTGACGGTGTACCAGAACAGCGCCCGGCCCTCTCCCGCCAGGGAGGCCAGGGTCGTGCTCTTGCCGTACCCCGTGCCTGCCTGGACGATGGTGAGCGGGTAATCGAGGACGGCTTCCAGCAGATGGTCTAGGCGGGGCCGGCGCAGCAGGTTCTTGCGCACCTGCGGGGGCTGCAATTGGCTCTGGATGACTAAGTCCTGAAGTGGCATGGCAGGGTGATTGTAGTGCAAAACAAATAGCCTGACAATCATTTATCTGGCGCGAGGCCATCGAGGTTCGGCGTACCAGGATATACCCGTTAAGTTGGTGGAACAGCCCCCATATTCCCCTGAGCTGAATCCCGCCGAACGGATCTTTGAGCATCTGCGGGGCAAGGTCGAAGGGCAGGTGTACGGCACGGTAGAAGC
>DYKZ01000268.1 GCA_020722345.1 Anaerolinea thermophila
CTTGTAAACCTGCTGAAGCTCATTATGCAGATTTTGCGCTTGTTCAAATAATTGCATCACCTTCTGCTCTGCATGCGATGCCCTCTGTTCAGCTTTTAACGCCCTATTTTCAGCCTCCGCCAGCCTGACCTCAGCCTCTTTGGCCCTGGCTTCGGCCTGCCGTTGGGCTGCTAGTACAAATTCGTCAAAGAAATTAGGAGGATACTTAAAGGCTGGCAGCAAATCGGCATGTTCTTCGGCGACATAAAATCGATTGAGGCCGTCGGCATAAGCGAATTTGTACCCGGCCTCCAGCAGGGTGGGTTCCCAGTCGGCATGGGATTCGACCTGTGACATGGGCAGGGTGGCCTCAACCACAACCACCCAGGGGCGGAATCGCGACCAGTCGTTGCCGCGAAGGACGGCCGCCTCAAACCCTTCGACGTCCACTTTCAGAAAATGGACCGGTTGGGCGTCGGGCACAAGCTGCTGCCAGATGGCGGCCAGGGTTTCGACCCCCACCTCCCGGCGCGAGGTCTCCCAACCCGCGGCCTGGTGCTGTTGGGCAATGGCATCATCGAGGGTGGAGAGTCCAGTGTTGGCCAGAAAATTCATGGTCATGGAGCCCTCGGCATCGCCCATGGCCACCTTCAGGTTGAGATCGCGGGGGCGGCTCGCCTCCAGCTGCTGATGAAATTCGGGATTAGGCTCAATGTTGATGCCACGCCATCCTCTTTCATAAAAAGCGCGGGTAACGGAATCTATATCAGGCGACCAGGCACCAATATCAATATAGAAACCTTGCTCAATGTGCTTGAGTGCACGCCAGAGCATCACGTCTTCAAAATTTTGTGCGTATGAAACGAAACTCATTGAATTAGATTCTCGATGGCTATGTGCGGCTCGTTCCATAAACAACCCGCGAATTGCTTTTTGTCGATATTGATTACATTGAATACCAGCGCCATGTCCCGCCACTCGTAGTTGGCGGTAAGGTGGGTGTCACGGTCCACCAGTGCGGTCTGGACCGAATAACTGCCGACGCCGAAATTGGCGGGAAAGGCGATAACGAAAAGGTACTCGTCGCCGGGCTGGGGCTTGTGAATCACCTGCTCCGTATGCCAGGTGTTGGTGCCGTACATGACCTGCCCCAACCTGTCCTTGATACCGTAGCCAAGCACCAGGGTTTCGATGGGACGGTGTACCTTGACCTTGACATGGAGCTCGACCGGCTCACCGACGCCCACGTATTCGGCCACCTCGCCCTTGCTGTTGTAGAGCACGATCTCCTCCACCCGCGCCTCGCCGGTGCCGGAGATGGTCTGCGCCTTGCCGTTATCGAGTTTTTTCACCTCGACAGTGCTGTTTTCCTTTTCGGCAATCAGGGCGTTGTAGAAGTCGAACACCTCTTCGGGGTCGCCGTCCTTGATGACCGTACCCTTCTCCAGCAGGATGGCGCGGTCACAGAGGGTCTGGATGGCGTTGCGGTCGTGGGAGACGATGAGCAGCGTGTTGCCCTGCTCGCGGAACTCGCGGATGCGGGCGAAGCTCTTGTGCTGGAAGTAGGCATCGCCTACCGACAGCGCCTCATCCACGATGAGAATTTCGGGGCGCCAGGCGGTAGCCACAGAGAATGCAAGTCTCACCTGCATACCGCTCGAATACACCCTTACCGGCTGATCGATGTAATCGCCGATCTCGGCAAACTCTTCGATCTCGCGCATCTTGTCCGCAATCTCCTCGCGGTTCATGCCTTTTAGCTGCGCGGCCATATAGACATTTTCTCTGCCCGTGAAGTCGGGATGAAAACCCATGCCCAGTTCCAGCAGGGCGGCGACGCGGCCGGTGATGCGGACGCTGCCGG
>DYKZ01000269.1 GCA_020722345.1 Anaerolinea thermophila
CCTTTGTGCTATCCTTAGTGACCTTTGTGTTAAATTTCTTTGTGTTAAATTTCTTTGCTGGCTTGCCCGGCTCAGGAGATTGCCATGAATATTGTTGTCTTCGATCTTGAAACCCAGAATCTCTTTGAGGATGTCGGCGGGAGAACGAACATCGCTGCGCTGAAGGTATCCTGCGCGGTGACCTGGTCCTCTGCGAAGAATGATTTCACGGTTTATTGGGAAAAGGATGTCCCGGCGCTGGTGGCCGAGTTGAAGTCTGCCGGGCGCGTTGTCGGCTTCAATATCAAGTCCTTCGACTACGAAGTTCTGCGCCCCTACGTTCCGAACGAGCGCCTCCAGTTCCTGCCCACCCTCGACATCCTCGACGATCTCTTCCGGACGCTCAGTTTCCGCGTCAGCCTGGACACGGTCGCCCGCGCCACCCTGGGGGAGACCAAATCGGCAAGCGGCGTCCAAGCGGTAGAGTGGTGGCGGGCCGGCGAGTTGGATAAACTTGCCGAGTACTGTAAGGTGGATGTGGACGTGACGCGCCGCGTCTACGAGTTCGGCTGCGCCAACGGCTACGTCAACTATTTCACCCGCCTGGGCAGCAAACAGAAAGTGCAGGTAAATTGGAAATGTTGAAAGCAGTTGTGAACGGTATCGCACTGACTTACGAACGCCGCGGCAGCGGGACGCCGCTGGTGCTCATCCACGGCTACCCTCTCGACCACACCATCTGGGAGCCGGTCGCGCCGCTGCTCGAAAACGGCTTTGACCTAATCCTGCCCGATCTGCGCGGCTTTGGCCAATCCGCTTCTCCCGGGACCTCGTACCTGCTGGCCGACCTGGCCGCCGACCTCGCTGCCCTGCTCAACACTCTGAAAATCGAGAAGGCCGCCCTGGCCGGCCACTCGATGGGCGGGTACGTTGCCTTGGCTTTTGCCCGCGCATATCCGCAGCGCGTCCGCGGGCTGGGACTGGTGGCCTCGCAGGCAATTGCCGATCCGCCTGAAAAGAAGGTTGCCCGCTACGCCACAGCAAAACGAGTTGAAGCGGATGGCGTGAACGAAGTGGCCGGGTCCATGCCCGCCCTGTTGACTTCCAATGTAGACCTTCAGCCGCGTATCAAACAACTTATCCTGCGCCAGAGGCCGGCCGGGGTCGCGGCTGCGCTGCGGGCGATGGCAGAACGCCCGGATTCAACTCCACTGCTGTCGGGCTTTGAATTCCCGGTTGTCATCGTCCATGGCGTGGCAGACCAGATCATGCCCATCGAACGCGCCCGGGACGTGAAGGCGGCCGTGCAGAACGGTCACCTGATTGAACTTGAGGGGGCAGGCCACATGCCGATGATGGAGTTCCCGCGGCAAACGGCGGAAGCGTTGATGCTTCTCAGGTGAAAACAAGACCCGGCGCATGGCCGGGTCTGAATATCTGTCGTTTCTTTTTACTTCACCGGTTTTCCTATCACGGCGGTCTCGCCCAACACCGGCTCGTAGAAACAGCGGCAGCCGTTCTCGTGCGAGCACCCCAGATGGGGCAGGGGCGGAACTTCGTCCTTGGGGTAGGTACGAAGCAATTCATAGCAGTGAGGGCAGGCATCGTGCGCCACCGTGACGCGGATCGCCTTGACGCGCGGGTTCTCCTGCATCTTCTTGAGTGCGACCGCGGTCAGGGAAAACTCCTTCAGATCCGCCTGGCAGTTGACGCAGATTCGGGCGGTATCTGGAGAAGAAGCGTTGCATTTGGAACAGGTTTGCACGGCAATACTCCTGGTTTTTTTTATCAATTTTACCTCATGACTCTACTGCAAAAAGGCTATTGCACCGCGCAGCATGCGAAGACCGCCAGGAA
>DYKZ01000270.1 GCA_020722345.1 Anaerolinea thermophila
CACCAGCTTACGCTGGTGGCTCGCGTTTTCCGCGGAATGGCTCTTTACGCGGATGGCCGGGCGCAGGCTGCCTGCCGGGGGCGGGGATTCTTGGCTTTTCGCGAAAATGTTTTGCCAAGATCGGGCCGCTTGTTTCGCCCTAAGAATAGAGGGATTATGCTTGAGGAAAGCCTGCAGCTGGTGGGCCGCCCCCTGTCGCCCCCATCTTGGGCCGGGGCGCGACCGCCTTTGCGGCACGGCGGCGCTATTCGGGGTGTCCAGTCCAGAGGCGTGGGGGCCCGTTCCATGGACGAGGTGGTGCGCCAGGTTCTCGAACAGCAGCACCGGCTGAAGATCGGGCGGCGGATCGGCCGGGGTGGCTTCGCCGAGGTCTACGAGGCCGAGTCGGCCGAGGGCGTCCCCTGCGCGGTCAAGGTCGCCCTCGATTCCGTCGAGGAGGACAACCCGGCGGCCAAGAAGGAGCTGGAAAACCTCCGCCTGGTGCAAACCATCACCGGCCACCCGCATGTCGTCACCCTGATGGACGCCTGGCTGGTGTGCGGCTACCTGGTCACCCGCTGGGAACTGGCCACCGAGGGGAGCCTGCTGGATGCCCTCAAGCAGTATCAGGGGGAAGGGCACGCGGGCATCCCGGTGCGGGGCCTCCTCCGCTACGTGCACGAGGCCGCACAGGGGATCGACTTTCTCAACCAGAGGGGGATATATCACCGGGCCATCAAGCCGGGCAACCTGTTGCTGTTTCACGGCCACGTGAAGCTGGCCGACCTGGGGCTGGCCAAGTTCGGGGGTGCGTCCACGGCCTCGCACACCGGCTCGGGGACGCTGGGGTATTTGCCCCCCGAGGCCTACGATCAGCACCGGCTTTCCACGACGGTGGACCTGTACAGCCTGGCGGCCACGTATGTGAAGCTCCGCACCGGGCGGGAGCCGTTCGGAGACAATCCCACGGAGGTCGTGCAGCGGCAGATGGCCGGCGATCCGATCGTGGAAGGGCTGCGGCCGGTGGAGGCCGAGCTGGTCCGGGCCGCCCTGGCCGTCAAACCGGAAGACCGCCCGCAAGACGGCACCCAGCGTTGGGTCATCCAGCTCTATAGGGGACTGCGTGGAGAGGGTATCGAGACGATATCGGCAGGCGACGGGATACCGAAAACCGAAATCGGGGGACCCGCGAGACCGGAGCCCCCCACCCCTCGGCCGCGCCCCAGTCAAAGAGGCGCCGCGGTGCGGGTAGATCCCGCTGGTGGTGGCGATGTGGCCACGCTCGAAGAGGCCGTGGCACGGGTGGGACGGGGTGGCGTCATCCAACTCTCGCAGGGGACGCACATGCTGCGGGGGCCGCTGGAGATCAACCGGCCGGTGAGCATCCTGGGGGAAGGCGTGGATGCGACCCGGGTGGTCTGCGCTGGGGCAGGGTTTGTGCTCCGATTCGCGGCGGAGGGCCGGTTCACCGCCCGGGGGGTGTGTTTCGAGCACGTGGGCAGCGTCCCTGCCAACGTTGTGGAGGTGGACGCGGCCGACGCTCTGGTGGAGCAGTGTTCCTTTCAAGGGGGGCGGCAGACGATGAGGTGACTGTAGGGCACGGACTTGTGATCTCGGGCGGGGCACGCGGCCTGGTGCAAGGGTGTACGTTCTCGCGGAACGGTGGCCAGGGGCTGCGGGTCACGGACCAGGCCCGGCCGATCTTAGAAGGGAATGAGTGCTCGGAAAACGCTCTGGGCGGCATCGCGTACTGCGATACCGCCGCTGGCACAGCACGAAAAAACGTGTGCCAAAAGAATGGGAGGCACGGCATCTATGTTGATGATCAGGCCCAGCCGATCTTAGAAGGG
>DYKZ01000271.1 GCA_020722345.1 Anaerolinea thermophila
TACTCCCAAATTCAGGATTGCTCCAGCTTCTTTTTGACTCATCCGTTTGTCGTTTACTTTTGGATTACTTCCAAACGGCTGATTTCTTTCTTACTCATGTTCAATATCTCCATTTTCTCGTCCTCCGAAGGGAACATTTTAACTTTGGGCTAACAAAAGAACGCGTACTTCGGTAACACTTTATTTGAAAGAACGCGCTTCCTTGACTGTTTCCCCGCCCGCGCATACAATACGGTCACAATTCAATAAGGCCAGGGTGCCTTTGCCCCCGGATGGGCAGGCCCAACGGCGAAGCCGGTGAAAGTCCGGCGCTGTCCCGCAACTGTAATGTCAGTCGTTAGTGGATAGTCGTCAGCACTCTCTCGCGACTCACGACCCTCACTTATAACTGACAGAGTCAGGTCGCCCGCCCTGGTCGTTTCTACCACACTCTCGTGGAAAGGAGGTGGGGAACGGCCTGCTTGGATTGCCAATCCTCCCTCCCCTGTCTCGTGCAGGGGATTTGTGTTCTCTATCAACCTGAACTTTGAGGAGTTGCTATGTTTCGCAAACTGATCGCTGCCCTTTTGGCTGGCGCATTTCTGCTGGCGGCCTGCGGCCCGGTGACCCCGACCGAGACGCCGGTTCCCGTTCCGAGCGAGCCCGTCTCGCTCCCCGCCGCGCCCGAAAACAACCTGACCGACGGGTGCGTTGCCGATGGCGAATTCAGCCCGGAGATTGATTACTTCCCCGAAAAAGTCACCTTGACCCACACCGCTAATTTCGCCGTCGAGTATCACAATAACTACAAAGTGGTCACCATTTTTCTGCCCTACCCCGGCGCGACGGAAGCCGCCCAGTATGTGCTGGTGCAGTGCGGCACCCCCGCGCCCGAGGGCTATGCTGCTGAACAGGTCATCGAGGTGCCGGTGCAAACCATCGTCACCATGTCCACCTCCTACCTGCCCTTCCTGGACGAACTCGGCCTGCTCGACCGCCTCGTCGGTCTGGATGACGCCACGTACGTCAGCAATCCCACCGTCCTGCAGATGGCCGCCGAGGGGAAACTGGCAATGATTGGCTATGGCTCCAGCGTCAACGTGGAGCAGGCGCTCGAACTTGCTCCCGATATCATCATGACCTACGGTTCCGGCGCGCCCGAATACGACGCCTTTCCCATCCTTCAGCAAGCCGGACTGAAGGTGGTCATCAACGCCGAATGGATGGACACCTCCCCCCTGGGACGCGCCGAATGGGGCAAATTCATCGCCCTGTTCTTCAACCAGGAAGCCGCCGCCGAAGCCCTGTTTGCCGACAAGGTGAATGCCTACAACGAGTACGCCGCCCTGGCCGCCGGTGTAACCGAAAAGCCGACCGTCTTCACCGGCACGGCCTACCAGGGCACGTGGAACGTCCCCGGCGGGCAAAGTTTTGGCGCCGCCTTCCTGCGCGACGCCGGCGCCGATTACCTATGGGCCGACGACCCCTCGACCGGCAGCCTGTTCCTGTCTTTCGAGGCGGTCTTCGAGAAAGCCCAGAACGCCGACTTCTGGCTGAATGTCGGCTTCGTCAGCGCGCTGACCGACTTGGAGGCCATGGACCCGCGCTACGCCGATTTCGCTGCTTACCAGACGGGGAATGTCTGGAATTACGATGCGAGAGTCTCACCCAGCGGCGGCAACGACTACTTCGAGAGCGCCGTGGCTCACCCCGAACTCGTCCTGGCCGACCTGATCAAAATCTTCCACCCCGACCTCCTGCCCGACCACGAACTGGTCTATTACCGGCAGGTAAAGTAGGAACTTAGAAGTGAAATGCTTGTTTTTTGTGCAAGAATTTTTAAACACA
>DYKZ01000272.1 GCA_020722345.1 Anaerolinea thermophila
AAAAACCATAGGTCAATTCTCGGAACTTGTCCAGATTTGAGCGAACCATGGGTACTTACGTTATGGCGGCGTCTATAGCTTGCCAGTCCACGTAATGCCTCGGGAATCTCATGCGGTATACAGGCACCTGGTGACAGGCGTGATTGAGGATATCGAAAGCCCGTATCTTGAGGTGGTTGGGCAGGAAGAAAGTATAACTCAGGTTTTCCGTCCACAGGCACTGTACCAGGTCGGCCGGCTCTACGGGTGTCAACTCGAACCGGCGACACCGGTCGTAACTACCTACCCTCCCGCGAGTAGAGAGACAGGCTGATGGGCAAAGAGGCTGCGCAGTGTGGCAAAGACATTCCGCTCCTGCTTGCGGCAGGTGGAAATCAGTGCTTGCAAGCGGGCATACACCCTTGCCCCCTGGTCGGTGCGGAAGCAGCCACTCACTTTCTGCTTGACCTTCGCCGGGCGCAGGTCTCGTTCGGCCTGGTTGTTGGTGAACGGCACACCATCCACCAACGCGAAGGCCAGCACTGCCTCCTCGTGTTCCGTCAGACGGCGCAGCAGATTCCGCCCTGGCGTGCTTTTAGGGCGGCCTCGGTCCACCTTGGGTTCGGGGGGCGGTTCTTCCCGTTCCGCCTGGCTCAGAATCTGGCGATAGCGTTGGCGCGCTTGCGTCGCCTCCTCCCCCTGCAACGGGAGCCCCTTGCCATAGAGTTCCAGCAAGAAGGCACGCATTTCACCCGCCCACACCGAACCGTTTTCCACCAGCCCTTGCAATTCCCGCAGAATGTGCGCATTGCAAGCGCCGTGTTTTGCCTGCGTCAATTTGTAGTACGCCGCCATGTGGTCGTGAATCGCCCACCCGGTGAACTCCGGCAAGATCGAAGACTCACTGCGCAAGGCCTTTTCGCCCCGCTTCTGATGCACAAACAGATGGGTGTACAGACCATTGCTCGCCGTGTGCAGCCATTGCAATTTCCCCGCCACCCGCAAGCCGGTCTCATCAAAATGAACCACCGCCGCCTGCTTCAACTGTTCCTTCGTCTCTGCTTCCAGCGGCGCCGCCAAAGCGTCCCCCTCTTCCAGCGCCTTTTCCACCGTCTCACTGTTCAATTCATACCCGTACAAGTCGGAGAACAGCACGCCAATCTGCTCCAACGGCATCTTGTGATCCACCGACAGCTTGACCACCAATGCCTGCACACCCGGCCCATATTGGACAGGGCTACGCACATCAGCAGGATATTCGCCATACTGTTTTTGCCCACAGCACTCGATACACCCCAACCGATGCTCCGTCACTTCCAGCCTCGGCTCCGGCAGGTCAAACACCTGCCGCCGGCTCACCACCTCATGCGGTTCATTCGCCGTAATCTCCCGCCCACAAACCCGGCATCGTTTCGGCAGGTGCACAATCACGCGGTCGGGCTTCTCCACCTGGCGCAATGTCCTCCCCTTGTGTCCCGGCTGCCCACCCAACGGCCCTTTCTCTCCCCTGGGGAGGGCCGGCTGTACCCGCTTTTTCCGATATCCATCGCTGCTGGGAGGCTTGTGGCTGTTCTCACTGTTCAGCCTGAGGCGGCGCCGCAACTCGGCGTTCTCGGCTTGCAGACGAGCGTTCTCGGCTTGCAGGCTGGTATACTCGGTTTGCAGGTGGGCATACTCAACCTGCAAGCGGAGATTCTCGGCGCGCAAGTGCGCCACCTCCGCCTGGAGGTGGGCAACTTCGGCCTCCAGAGCAGCCAACCGTTTGAGAGAAAGTTCTCTTCCCACCAGTTGCTCGATCACGGCAATAGTTTACCACACTTTCCGGAAAATGGGTAGGTAGTTAC
>DYKZ01000082.1:0-3847 GCA_020722345.1 Anaerolinea thermophila
TATTAAGTTTCGAAAGCGCAATTTCAGAGAAAATCCAGGAGATAATTGCTGACCTTTCCCCTGCAAAACAATCCAGTCTATTTCCAGCGGCTAAGAAACAAGGCGACATATTTTTATACAGCGGTTCATCTCTCGAAGTGTTGCCGAGAATGCCAGACGGATTTTTTGACGCGATTATTACTTCGCCGCCCTATTGCAATCGCTATGATTACACTCGAACTTACGCCCTGGAATTGGCACTGCTCAACACTGATGAAAAAGGGCTGGCAAAACTGCGTCAGGAAATGTTGAGTTGCACGGTAGAGAACCGGGCAAAGGATTTGTTAGCCATTAATCCGCTTTGGACAAATGCTATTTCTGCCGCGGATGAGCAGGAACTCTTACAAGCCATTCTCAAATATTTGGATGAGCAAAGAGCACAGGGAAAGTTAAACAATAACGGCATCCCTAGAATGGTTCGGGGATACTTCTATGAAATGGCTTGCATTATTGCCGAAAGTGCGAGGGTCTTGCGCTCCAATTCGCCGCTAATCATGGTAAATGATAATGTACGCTATGCTGGCGCGAGTATTTCCGTTGACCTGATACTTTCAAGCGTTGCCGAAAAACTTGGCTTTTCGATCGAAAATATCCTTGTATTACCTAATGGCAAAGGGAACAGCAGTCAGCAAATGGGCGAACATGGGCGGGAAGCCTTAAGAAAGTGCGTGTATGTTTGGAGAAAACTATGAGCCATTATCGAAGCCATCTAAATTCCAGCGACGATTTGGTAACAACATACGAAGCCACGCGTGCAGGTTTTGTAGCACTCGCATTAGAAAAGAATCGCAGAGCCATACCTTATGTAGCGGAAGCGCGCGCCCTCCAAAAAGCGGCATCGTCGGCCAAAACGCCCGCCGATTTGCTAAAAATAAAAGGCATTGAATTGGGTCTCTTAACGGCAGCGGGTGTATCCGACAAGGCGCTCAAATACCTTCTGGCTCCAGATAAGACAGAAGATAAACGGGCTTAATAGCAGAGACTTATATCGCGCTGGGAGAACTCAAAGGCGGGATTGACCCCGCAGGGGCAGATGAGCACTGGAAAACTGCGCGAACAGCATTGGACCGAATTAGGGAAGCGTTTTCCAAAGCAGGGACAGCGCCGCATACATTTTTTGTGGGTGCGGCTATTGAGAAGAAGATGTCCACGGAGATTTGGGCGCATTTGGAGTCAGGCATCTTGAGCAATGCCGCTAATCTCACGGACGAAAACCAAGTTGTGTCTATATCTCAGTGGTTATGTAGCCTGTAAGTAAGCCAAATTCAATGCCGGAGGCGCACCCGCCTCCGGCCTCCTCTCTTCTTCCTTATCCCTTCTTCCTCACTTCCACCGGCTCCACATGAACGGTCACGTCCGCGCCGGGGAGCACCTCCTGTATGGCCTTCTCAATCAGTTCGGTGTTGGCGTGGGCGCGGCTGAGATGTATGTTGCCGTCCATGGTCACGTGCAGGTCAATGAACCAGTGCGCGCCCGAAGGGCGGATGCGAACGGCGTGGGCGCCAACTACATCTTTTATGGAGCAGGCTGCCTGCTCCACTTTTTCGGCCATCCCTTTGGGGGCGCTGTCGAGCAGGGCGGAGATCGTCCGCCAGCCGAGTTCGGCGCTGACGTAGATGACAATGACCGCCACCACCAGGGCGGCGAGCGAGTCGGCGGTGTGCATCCAGTCCAGGCCGGGGAAGAAGCGGGCCAGCGTCACGCCAATCAGGCCCAGGATGACCACTGCCGAGGACCAGATGTCGGTGGAGAAGTGCAGGGCGTCGGCTTCGAGCGCCTGCGAGTTGTATTTCCTGGCGGCCTTGTAGAGCATCTTCGAACGGTTGATGTCAATGACCATGGAGGTCGCCATTACCACGAACGACCAGACCGAGGCCTCCACTTTGGCGGGGTTGTAGAACAGCCGGTCAACGGCCTCGTAGATGATCCACCCGGAGGTGGCCAACAGGAGCACGGTCTCGAACAGCGCCGACAGGTTCTCAACTTTGCCATGACCGAAATGGTGGCGTTCGTCGGCGGGCTTGTCGGCCACGCGCACTGCGAAGTAGGTCATCGCGGCAGCCACCAGGTCCAGACCCGAGTGGGCGGCCTCAGCCAGGATGCCGAGCGAGTTGGTCAGCAGGCCGACGGTCAGTTTGAAGGCGGTCAGTCCCACCGCGGCCAGGACGGAGAGCAGGGCAACCGAACGTTTATCTTTCTGGGCAGATTCGTGACTCATCGAAACTCCGGGCAAACAGGCCGATTATATGCCCAAAAGCGCCAGCCGGAATCAAGATGGCATTTGTCATCAGTCTTTGGTGCAAAGTGTGCTATTATGTCCAGGGAGGTTGCGATGAACAAAACCTTGAAATCCATTCTTTTCTGGACGCCGCGCGTCCTGGGGATTCTCTTCGTCCTGCTGGCAGGGATGTTTTCCCTGGATGTGTTCGGCATGGGCGGCAGGTTCTGGGAAACGCTCCTGGCGTTCCTGATTTATAATATCCCGGCCTTCATCCTGTTGGCGTTCTTCCTGCTTGGCTGGCGCTGGGAATGGGTCGGCGGGCTTGGCTTCCTGCTCTTTGGCGTCTGGTATCTCATCTTCGCCTTCGGCGTGCACTGGCTGGCTTATCTTATCCTGGGGGACGTCCCGCTGTTGATCGCGGCGCTGTTCTTTGTGGGCTGGGTCTTCAGGAAACAGATACGCGCCTGACCGTATGATAGACGTTTTCAACGGCTTCTCCAAACGCCTGCCCTAGCCTCCGCACGGGAAAATCGGGGCGGTCTGTTTGCTGGCCGGGACGCCGGAGTGGTTCGAAAGGGACACAATCCACACGCTATGATAAACCGCATCCGTGAATTCCTCATCGGTCCACCACTGCCCACGCAGCAATCGTCGCACGAGAAACTGAACAAGATCCGCGCCCTGGCAGCCTTCTCGCCGGACGCGCTTTCGTCCATCGCCTATGCCAACCAGGAAATCTACCTGGGACTGGTTGTCGCAGGAGCCGCCGGGCTGAACATGGCCTGGCCAATCGGGCTGGTGATTGTTGGCTTGTTGATGATCGTTTCGCTCTCCTATTTCCAGACCCTGCATGGTTATCCCTCCGGGGGCGGGTCGTACGTGGTGGCGCGCTCGAACCTGGGGACATGTCCGGGGCTGGTTGCAGGGGCTGCCTTGCTAGTGGATTACATCCTGAATGTGGCGGTCAGTGTGACGGCGGGTGTGGCGGCTATCGCCTCGGCGTTCCCGGCTCTCTGGCCGTACAAGGCGGCGATCGCGTTGGGCCTGCTGGTGGTCGTCACCCTGGCAAACCTGCGCGGCCTGCGCGAGACGGGCACATTGATGTCTGTCCCGGTGTACTTGTTCCTGGGTGCGTATCTGCTGATGATCGCCGTCGGGCTGGTCCGGCTGGCGATCGAAGGACCGTCGGCGGCGGTCAATGCCCCGACGGCAGTCGAACCGCTGACACTCCTGCTGGTCCTGCATGCCTTTTCCACCGGATGCACCGCCTTGACCGGGATCGAATCGATCAGCAACGGGGTCCCATCTTTCCGTCCGCCCGAAGCCAAAAATGCCGGACGAACGCTGATCGCCATGGCGATTCTGATGGGAATCCTGTTCCTCGGCAGTATCGGCTTGACGCAATTCATGGGCGTGATTGCTGGTCCGCATGAGACTATTCTCTCGGCGCTGGCGCGGCGCGTTTTGGGGAACGGTGTGTTTTATTATGTCATCCAGGCAACCACGCTCCTGATCCTGGGTGTGGCGGCCAATACCAGTTTTGCCGGTTTTCCGCGCGTGGCGGCTGTACTGGCCCAGGATGGCTTT
>DYKZ01000082.1:3947-11920 GCA_020722345.1 Anaerolinea thermophila
TGAACAGCATAACGATGGACGCCTGACGGCTATCGTTATGCCCGAATTCATCCCCTCCCATTGGTGGCAGAATTTATTGCACAACCAGACGGCCTGGCTGCTCAAAGCGGCCCTGCTGTACAGGCGCCGCCGGCGCGGTTATCAACGGGTTATCATAGATGTCCCCTATCACCTGAAACACAGTTGAAAAACAGGGCGCGGCATTTCCCTCAGAATAATGCCGCGCGGCTGCCGGTTTTATGGGTTCAGTTCAGGCGTGAACCCTGCGGGAGGTTTCATAATCAGCGGATTTCTCCCACCACTTGCCCCTCCACTTTGTCCGCCCAGGGGTAGATTTCCGTCCCCCTGGCGGCCTCCCGGATGGCGGGATCGTCGGAGTAGTATCCGCGCTTTTCAGGCGGGATCAACTTGGCAATGGTTCGCATGATCTCGTGCCCAATCTCATCCAACTGGGAGCGCCGTTCGCGCCCGGACCCGGTCACTGCGAACGGTCCGAACGGCTTGCCGATGTTGACTATCACGCGCTCCCGCCGCCTGCGGAACAGGGACGGGAAAACCTCGGTCAACCCGTCCAGGCCGACGGGGAGGAGGGGAACCCCGGTCTTGGCTGCCAGGAACGCGGTCCCGGGGCGGGGCGGGCGCAGGACGGTAGCCCAGTTCCCGGCTTCGGGGGCGATTCCCAGGATGCCGCCTTTTTTTAGGATACTTTCGGCGGCGCGCAGGGCGCCGGTCGCGCCCGTGCCCCGGTACAGTTTGTGGTAGCCCCACAGGAAGGGGATGATACGCGTCCAGGTGGGGGCGTGCGGGGTGATGGCCCCGCCGACGAATTCCAGCGGCCAGGGGGCGGCGCGCACGATGGCTGCCGGGTCAATGAAACTAAAGTGGTTGAATACTACCAGCAGCGGGCCGCCCGGCGGCAGGTTTTCTTCTCCCTGGATTTCCAGGCGCGTCAGCAGCGAGAAGGCGGGGATGGAAAGTTGCTTCAAAATGAAGCGGATGGGACGCCTGCGGAAGGGGTGGGTTTTCTCGGTCATGGAGGATGAATGAGCCTTATTCGTCGAATTTGAGAGGTTCCTTGTGTGTGACCTTCCTGACGCTCAGGAGGAAGTAGAGGCCGACGAGCAGGAAAACGACCACCGCGCCGATTGCCCAGTACATGGCGTTCTTATTGGCAATATCGGAGGCAAAGTTATGGTTGTTGTACCAGCCGAGCATCAGTGCAAACGTGGAGCCGAAGACAAACGGCCCTACTGCTGTGGAGGTGCGTCCGGCCACCGACAGGAAGCCGTAGAACTCGGTCGTCTTTGACTGGGGCGATAACTGGCTGACCATGGTGCGGCTCACGGCCTGCACGCCGGAGAGCGAGAACCCTGCCAGCGCGCCGATGACGTAGAAGGCGGTCTTGGAATCGGTCAGGTAGAGCGAGCCGATGACTGCCATCAGCATGATGAGCGCGTAGGTGATGGATTGTTTGCTGCTGTACTTGTTGGAGATCCACCCGAAGAGGAACGACCCCGCCGCCCCCGCCACTTGCAGGATGATGATAAGCACGATCAGTTCCGAGGTCTGGAAACCGAACAGGATGGCCGCCACCAGCGCGGCGTTGTCCATCAACATCATGATGCCGTCGTTGTAGATCAGGAAGGCAATGGCGTACTTGACGAATTCCTTGTAGCGCTTCACGTCACGGAAGGTCTCGCCGAGTTTCGTAAAGGCCATGCGGATGTGCGAAACGCCCGCCGGGAGGGGTTCGGGTTCGTTTACCTGCTTGACCGCCAGGAAGACCGGGATGGCCGAGACAAGATAGAACAGGGCGGTGATGAGAAAAGCCAGGCGCACCATCAACGCCCCGCCGACCACCTGGATCGGAATCAGCACGAGCACCAGGCAGACGATCCCGCCGAGCATGCCCATCGCCCAGCCGATGCCGGAGATTTTGCCGATGTTCTCCGGGGTGGAAATATCCACCAGCAGCGAGTCGTAGAATACCTGCGCGGCGCGGTAGCCGATTTCGGCTAGGATGAAGAAGATCATTGCTATGAACACATCCCCGGCCTGGGCGAAGAACAGCAGGCCCGTGAACACGATCGAAATGGCCGTGAAGACAAAAAGCAATTTCTTCTTTGCCTTCGAGAAATCGGCAATCGTGCCTAATATGGGAGAAAGCACCGCCACCACAACGGCGGCAATCACCACGGCGTAGTTCCACAGGGTCGTGCCGGGCAGGCCGGCGTCCTTGGCGACCACCTCAACGAAATACTTGGAGAATACCGCCAGTAGAATGACGGCCGCATAGGCTGAGTTGCCAAAATCGTAGAAATACCAGGCCCATTGCTGGCGCTTCATGCGCCGTTCTTTGGTTGTAGGTTGGGGAGACATGGATTACCTCGAGGGAGAGATGGGCCAATTTTACCAACGCTTGGCCGTGAATCGGTTATGATATTATTAACAAGTCTGCCTGCCGAAAGATATGCCCATGAACCCTCCTGTTGACAATTTGAACGATGAAACTCCTCACGCCTGGGAAGCGAACGCCCAATTCCGGGATGCCCGCATGGGCGACGAGGGCAACGACTTCGCGAATGTGTTGTGCTGGCCCGCCGTCCGCACCCTGCTGGACCCGCAGCCGGGTCACCCCCGGCCACCCGCAAAAGAATCCCCTTCAGCGAGGTCCCGCCTCTCCTGGCGGCGCGCATGAGATTGCTCGGAAGATGAAAAAGTATTCATTTGCTCATCTGCTAAATTGGG
The DNA here is from genome assembly GCA_020722345.1 of Anaerolinea thermophila. GTDB lineage: Bacteria > Chloroflexota > Anaerolineae > Anaerolineales > Villigracilaceae > UBA877. The sequence continues at coordinate 6,696 of DYKZ01000082.1, forward strand.
TGGAGCGCTTTCCCCTGCCGGAAACCGTCATCCTCGGCGGGCTGGCCATCCTGGTGGGATTGAGCGCCGCTGCAGGAGTGTGGCTGTTCAAACGACTAATCGAACTGGTGCAGGCATTTTTCTTCACCGAATTGGCTGGCCGGCTTGCCCCGCTCGGCAAATGGACTGTGGTTCTGTTCCCGCTCATTGGCGGGCTCCTCGTCGGGCTGATTGTCCACTCCCTTATCAAGCCAGAGCGTCATCACGGAGTGGCAGGCATCATCGAGTCGGTTGCCCTCGTCGGGGGGCGTTTGCCATACCGCTCCATCCCCGCCAAGGCGGCTACGGCAGTGCTGTCCATTGGCAGCGGCGCGTCGGTGGGACCTGAAGATCCCTCGGTCCAGATTGGCGCGAACCTGGGTTCACTCTTTGGTCAGGTCACGAAGTTGTCTGAGGAGCGCGTGCGTACGCTGGTTGCGGCTGGGGCCGCAGCGGGGATTGCCGCCGCGTTCAACGCACCTATCGCGGGCGTTTTTTTTGCCCTGGAGATCATTCTTGGCGAAATTGCCACCCCCTCGTTGGGCATGCTTCTGCTGGCCTCGGTGATCTCGGCAGTGTTCACGCAGGCGGTCAGCGGGGCGGAACCAGCGTTTCACGTTCCAGCGTACGCGTTCAACTCGGCTTGGGAACTGCTGTTCTATCTTGTCCTGGGGCTGTGTGCGGGTCTCACCTCTGCGCTGTATATCCGTTTGCTTTTTCTGTCACAGGACCTTTTCCATTCCTGGCGTTTCCCCAACTGGCTGAAACCTGCGCTGGCCGGCTTGCTGGTCGGCGCGACGGGCATCTTCCTGCCGCAAATATTCGGCGTAGGGTACGCAAGTGTCGAGGCCGTGTTGCAGGGAAGCAACACAGATCTATGGTTGCTTCTTGCTCTGATGGCAGCCAAACTGGTCCTGACGCCTGTCAGCATTGGCGGGGGATTCGTTGGCGGCGTTTTTGCCCCATCGCTGTTCATAGGGGCCATGCTTGGCGGCGCGTTTGGCGTGGCAGCCAACGCCCTGTTCCCGCCCCTGGAGATCGTCCCGGCCGCGTTCGCGATGGTTGGGATGGCCGCGGTCCTGGCCGGGGCGATCCATGCCCCGTTGACGGCCATCCTGTTGTTGTTCGAGATGACCAACGATTACCGCATCATCCTGCCGCTGATGTTTGCCGTTGTGATCGCAAACCTGGTTTCACGGCTCATGCAAAAGGATTCGGTTTATATCCACAGCCTGGTTCGCAAAGGTGTCCGCATCCAGCGCGGACGGGATGTCGAAGTGCTGGACGGCATCCGCGTGGAAGAAGTCATGCAGGCGGATTACCCGACTTTGCGCGAAGATGAGTCGTTGCTCTCGGCGGCCAAGCGCATGGTCCGCATGGACACGTATGGTCTGCCGGTGCTGACCTCGAAAGGCGAGTTGTGCGGCATCCTGACCTTGCAGGATATCAACCGCGCTGGCGAACGTTCCGGCGGCGCGGCGCGCACAGTAGGCGCGGTCTGCAACCGGTCTCTGCATGTGGCGTTCCCCGACGAATCCCTGGGTGTGGTGCTGCATCGGATGAGCGTCCATGACGTGGGCCGCCTGCCGGTGGTGTCGCGTCAGGACGCGCGTCGCCTGCTCGGCATTATCCGCCGCTCGGACGCGGTGCGCGCCTACGACATGGCGCTCCGGCGCAATACCGAACTGCGTCACCGCGCCGGGCAGGTGCGCCTGGGACTGATCAGCGGCGTGCAGGTGGAGGAAATGCGGATTGAGCAAGGCGCTGCTTGTGATGGCCGGATGGTGCAGGAAATTCCCTGGCCCAAAGAGTCGGTCATCGCCAGCCTGCGACGCGGACGGCGGCTGCTGATCCCGCGCGGCGACACCACCCTGTATGCGGGAGATGTGCTGGCGTTTGTGGCCGAGGGGGAAGCGCGGCAGAAGGTGCGCACTCTCTGTCAGCAACCGTTGAAGTCTGACGGGGAGGAGCGCACGCCATGAATTCGGTCTTCCTCCTCGTCGAATTCCTCGACGAACTCGTCTTCGGCGTGACTGACGCCGCAAAGGACGCGGACGGGCGCGGAAGGATGCGGATAAAATAGACCATCCGCGTTTATCCGCGTCCCATTTCTTATGCTTGATTCGCTCTACTTTCACGTCCCCTTCTGCACCCACCGCTGCGCCTACTGTGACTTCAACACCTACGCCGGGCAGGAAGCGCTCATCCCCGCCTACGTGGACGCCCTGTGCCGTGAGATCGAAATCGTCGGCGCTCGAACTGCACAACCGCCAAACTACCCAACAATCGAGACTATTTTCTTCGGCGGCGGCACCCCCTCTCTCCTCACCCCCAAACACTACGAGCAAATCTTCCGCGCCCTCTATGGCCACTTCGGCCTGTCCGGCCTGTCAGGCGTGGAAACTTCTTTGGAAGCCAACCCCGGCACGGTCAGCCTCGACTATCTTCGCGACGTGCGCGCCCTTGGCTTCAACCGCATCAGTTTCGGCGTTCAATCCTTCCACCCGGACGAACTGCGCCAACTGGAACGCATCCACGATCCCTTCGACGTATTCGACGCCGTGACCTGGGCGCGCCGCGCCGGATTCGACAACCTGAACCTCGACCTCATCTACGGCCTGCCGGAACAATCCCTCGACCGTTGGTCTGCCACCGTCAAATGGGCAGCCTCCCTCGCCCCGGAACATCTCTCGCTCTACGCCCTGACCATCGAGCGCGGGACTCCCTTCGGGCGCTGGGCGCGGCGCGGCCTGCTCCCGCTCCCGGACCCCGACCTAGCCGCGGAAATGTACGAGCGGGCAGGGGAGTTGCTGGAAGCGCGCGGGTACGTGCAGTACGAGATTTCCAACTGGGCGAAGTCGGTCGCCAGTCATCAGTCGTCAGTCGTCAGCCCGTCTTTCGCCTGCCGGCATAATTTGCAGACCTGGCGCAATCGGCCTTACCTCGGCTTCGGCGCCGGGGCGCATGGATATTACAATGATATGCGCGTAGCCAATGTATTGAGAATTAAGTCATATATCGAGCGCCTCACCCAGGACACCGCGCGCAACGCGCCATGTTCCGAGCGCCCAACGAATGACGACTCATCAATCACGCCCCTCTCTCCTGCCATGGCCAACTGTCACCGCCTTTCGCCGCGCGAGCAGATGCAGGAAACGATGATGCTCGGCCTGCGTCTGACGCGCGAGGGCGTATCGGCCAAAGATTTCGCCAGCCGGTTCGGGGTCCAGGTGACGGACGTTTTTTCCAAAGAGATCACGGAATTACTCGATCTCGGTCTGCTGGAGTGGGTGGAAGAAAGTACCCTCCCGCAGGCTCAAAAACCTTCGGGAGACTCCCACCTGCGTCTCACCCCGCGCGCCCGGCTGATCGGCAACCAGATCTTCATGCGCTTTGTGGGGGAATAAAGTATGCGGCGCGCTTCCGAAGTGCGTCGCATTTGTGCAGTTGGGAAAAATCCGGTTCATCGGGGAATCATTGGACGGGTTTTGTTGTACAATGGGGACAAGACTTCCAGCGAGGGCTCCTGCCATGCCGAGGAAACATTTCGAAACGCCGTACATCTTTTCCGACCTGCCGCTCGAGCAGAGTGACAAGGCTCATTTCCATTTCGACGATTTCGCCGCCACACTGGCGCGCCTGATTGCCGACAAGTCCACGCGCACGCCGCTGACCATTGGCATCTCCGGCAGTTGGGGCGCGGGCAAGACCACGCTCCTGCGGCGCATCCAGCGGATGCTCGACCAGACGGATACGCTGGATGACCCGACCAAACCTTCCGTGCTGGGGTTCGCCAACGAGGAGGAAAATCCGCAATCCAGGTTCCGCGTCTGTAAAACGGTCTGGTTCGATGCGTGGAAGTACGCCGGCGAAGATGAAATCCTGGCGGCGCTGCTGCGGGTGATTGTGGTGGAGATGCAGCGGGGAGCGTTCTGGGAAAAAGTCATTGCTGAGTTGAAAAAACCCTCCACGGAGAAGATCAGGTGGTTGGGTGTCCTTTTGAACGCCTTGACCAACTTTGCCAGCGCCGGGACGTACGGCGTCAACCTAGGCGATTACACTGTGGAGACGCCGCTCAAAGAAGCATCGGCGTTCTTCGATTACTTCGACGAATCGTTCAACCGGCTGCTGGCTTCCTGGCTGAAGGGGAGTATTCTCGACAAAAATGAGATTGATGAGAGCGACGCGATCCTGGTTGTTTTCATTGACGATCTTGACCGCTGCCTGCCGGGCAAGATCATCCAGGTGCTCGAAGCGGTTAAACTTTTCCTGGACAAGACTGGCTGCGTCTTCGTGCTTGGCGCACACACCGATGTGATCCGCGAAGCGGTCAAGAAGCACTACACCGAGGCAGGGTTGGCCGAGCAGGATGCCGCCGACTATCTCGACAAGTTCATCCAGTTGCAGTTCAACCTTCCGACCGCCCCGGAAAGTGAAATGGAAGCCTATGTGCGGCGGCTGGCAAACGACGGCACATTTGCCCAACATTGGAAACTGGTGACCACCGGGGCGGGGTACAACCCGCGCAAGGTGAAGGTTTTCCTCAACGATATGAGCCTGCGCTGGGCCATCTGGCAGAATGTGTGGCAGAAGACAGGCGTGGACTTCGACGATTTCGTGCGCTGGGAAGTATTGATGCGCGCCGCGCCGTTGTTCCAGAAACGCATCCGCAGCATCTATGACCCGGCTCAGCCGGATACCATTGTGCGCCTGCTGACGGCCGCTTTCAACTGGGCGGCCGGCGACGAGAACGCCGCAGCCAGTTTCAAGAGCGACACCAACGAGCAGATGAAACGCGTGCTGGTGGAACTCAAGCCTTTCCAGGAACGGTTTACCCCCGCCGTGCTCGAAAGCCTCCTGCTGCTCTCGGCTCCCCCGGAGAAGCCCGTCTCTGCCGAAAAACCGGCAGAGAAACCGGCGAAAGCCGAGCAGGAACTTGCCGGGATTGCCCTGCAGGCCCAGGAACGCAAAGAAAAGCGCCTGCGGGAGGCGCCGGAGGAAGCCAGGCGCGCCACGCAGGAAGCCATGGCCGAAAGAGGCGCGCCGGTTTTGGAAAACCGCCTCATCCTCGGCGGGATCGAATTTGTGCTCATCCCGGCCGGCAAGTTCATCATGGGCAGCAAGGATGACGATCCGCTGGCTTATGAGGACGAGAAGCCCCAGCACACCCTGGAACTGCCCGAGTTCTGGATGGCGAAATTCCCGGT
>DYKZ01000273.1 GCA_020722345.1 Anaerolinea thermophila
TTGTGGAAAAAGAGACTCCACGGTTTACTGTAGTGCTACCCGAGATGATAAAATCAAGCAAATCACAGGAGACAAAATCCATGGAAAACAACATTTGGTGGCGCAACGCAGTTATTTACCAGATCTACCCGCGTTCCTTTGCAGACAGCAACGCGGATGGCTTGGGCGATCTGCCCGGCATTACCGGCCGGCTGGATTATCTTGCCGACCTGGGCATAGATGCTATCTGGCTCTCGCCCTTCTACCCAACGCCCGACAAAGATTTCGGCTACGACATCAGCGACTACTGCAACGTGGACCCGCGTTTCGGCACGCTGGCCGATTTCGATACCCTGGTTGCAGAATCCCACCGGCGCGGCATCCGCGTTATCCTGGACATGGTCATGAACCACACCTCCGACCAACACCCCTGGTTTATGGAATCCCGCGCCAACCGCGACAACCCCAAACGGGACTGGTACATCTGGCGGGACACCCCCAACAACTGGGAAGCCTGCTTCGGCGGCCGCGCCTGGGAATACGACCCCTCCAGCGGGCAATATTACCTGCACCTCTTCACTCGCGAACAGCCCGATGTCAACTGGCGCAATCCAGAAGTCCGCAAAGCCCAACTGGAGGCCTTCCGCTTCTGGCTGGAACGCGGCGCCGACGGCTTCCGCCTGGACGTGTTCAACGCCTATTTCAAACACCCCGACTTCCCAGACAACCCGCCCCGCTTCGGGCTGCGCGGCTTCGACCGGCAGAAGCATATCTACGACATGGACCAGCCGGAAATGATCCCCCTCCTGAATGAACTGCGCACCCTGCTCGATTCCTACCCGGACCGGTATGCTGTTGGCGAAACCTACCTCGGCAGCGCCCAAAAGGCTGCCTCCTACTGCGGAGCAGACAAACTGCACGCCGCCTTCAGTTTTGACTTCACCTCGGCTGACGTTTCCGTCTTGATGAGCGGCCTGCTCTATTCCTGGAAACCGCGCTGGATCATGCAAAAGGTCCAGGAACGGGACCGTATCTTCGACGCGGCCGGCGTCTGGCCGACCACCGTCATGAGCAATCACGACCTGCCGCGCGCCGTCTCCCGTTACAGCCGCGGGGAAGAGGATGGCATGGCAAAGATCATCATGACCATCCTGCTGACCCTGCGCGGCACACCCTTCCTCTACCAGGGAGAGGAGATCGCCATGCGCGAAACGCCCCTGGAACACAGCGAGATCGTGGACCCGCCCGGCAGGAAATACTGGCCGATCTACAAAGGCCGCGACGGCTGCCGCACTCCCATGCAGTGGGACGATTCCCCGCACGCCGGATTCTCAAGCGTTACCCCCTGGCTGCACGTGCACCCAAATTACCGCCAGCGCAACGTTGCCGCCCAGCAGGCCGACCCGGCCTCGATGCTCAATTTCACCAAAGCCCTGATCGCCCTGCGCAAATCCCATCCTGCCCTGCAAGACGGCGACTTCCTGCCGGTGGCCGCCACCCGCCACATCCTTGCCTACCTGCGCCGCAACGAGACAGGCGCCATTCTGATAGCCATGAACTTCAGTCGCCGGCCGCGCACATTGACCCTCCCCGCCACACTCCACCCGCGCGAGCGCTTGCTCACCAGCGCACAAGGGACCCTCCCACCGTCCGGGCAAGCGCTTCCCCTCGCCCCGCGCGAAGCCTGCCTTTGGCTCTGCTGACCGAATGCGGCGCACCCCCAAAGTGCGCCGCAATTCTTACCAAAAGCATCTTGTGAGTCCACTGCAAAAACCTTTTTAAACACGA
>DYKZ01000274.1 GCA_020722345.1 Anaerolinea thermophila
GTCGGCATTTCAGCGTGTTGAGCGCAGGCCTTTGAACAGAGAAAAGGTCTCTGAAGACCGGCGTGAGGCGTGCGGCGACGCCTGGTCTCGACGCGAGGCCAGGTAGATACCCAGGGACAATCGCGGGCGATGTTTCAGGCGGAATGAGACACGAGGTCAAAGCCGAGTTCTTTGGCCTTGCGCTTCAAGTTCTTGACGGCCCGTTCGCGAGCCTGACCCTCATAATAGCCTGTGCCGGGGTCGCGATACTCGGTGCGGTTCTTGAGCATCGCGTAGATAATACGGGCGAGCTTGTGGGCGGTGGCAGTGATGCCCCCGGCCTTGCCCAGCCTGGCGCACATGTGGCGACAGTAGCTGCCCAAGGCGCTGTCGCTATGCAGCAGGCTTTGCGCCGCCATACGGAGCGCGGCAGCCGCGCGGTTCTGGCTCTTGAGCGTGTGGCTGCGGATGACCTTGCCTCCCGTCTTGTCGTTGTGGGGACACACGCTCAACCAAGAGGTAAAGTGCTTGACGGTCGGCCAGGGACTCATATCCATGCCGATTTCGCTGAGCACCTTGTGGGCGATGAGGACGTTGATGCCGTCAATCTGGGTCAAGTCCACCCCCGCCATCTGGTAGAGATACAGCCGGAGGTCGAACGCAGGCGCATTGCCCCCCGATTTGCGTTGTGGGCGCTTGGCGGGCGGCAAGGGTTGAGCGGCGAGATCAACCTGGGGCGTGAACGCCGCGTAGCGTTTTTCGATTTCGGCGTCGCAGGCCTTGAGTTGCTGCTGGAAAAAGTCATGCGCTTCCAGCGCCTGCCGCAGGGCAAAGACGTGCTCGGCCTGGTAGTTGCCTTCGAGCGACTTGGCGATCTCGTCCTCGCTCTTGGCGCAGTGGGGATTGCGGTGCGCCGCCAGCTTGTGCGGGTCGCGCTCGCCGGCGACGATGTCGCGCAGGATGAGCCGCCCGGTCACGCCCGTGATGTCGCTGATCACGTTGGTCAGCTTGAGATTCATCTGTTGCAGCGCCTTTTGCATGTGTTGAACCTCGCGGGTGCAGCTCTCGATCAGATTGTCGCGATGCCGGGCGAGGGCGCGCAACGCGCGGATATCTTCGGGGGGACGAAAGGAGGCCTGGAGCAGGCCGTAGGTGTGCAACTGCTGAATCCATTGGCAGTCCAAAATGTCGGTCTTGCGACCGGGCACTTGCTTGAGATGCCGCGCGTTGACCAGGTAGACGCGAAAGTCTCTGGCTTCGAGCAGGTCATAGATCGGAATCCAATAGACGCCCGTGGATTCCATGGCGACGGTCTGCACGCCACAGGCGGTGAGCCAGTCAGCCAGTGCGTACAGGTCGCGCGTAAAGGTGGAAAAGACGCGCACGGACGGGTCGGCGCGCCCTTCGGGGACGGCGGCGTAGATTTCGTCGTCGCCGATGTCGAGTCCCGCTGCGTTGAGGTTGATCTGCTTCAACGCATCGAGCGGGGGGATGCCACCCTCTACAGTGGGGGCTTGGCGCTTGGAACGCTTTTTCATTTTGGCCTCCTTTGGAGTAGAATAGAGTTCAGGCCCGATGCCGCTTTAGCTCTGTAGCCTCCCAAACGGGGTGCCTTGCGGCCCACCAGTGGAACGAATCACGCGGTCATCGGAACCAGGCTAACAAACGGGCTGTGCACTACAGCACCAATGCCGCGACGGTCTTTGCTTGCCTGAACAGGAGAGATTGTACTACAGGATGTTTCTTAAGGAAAGAATTGCGCCAGAGGCGGAATGGC
>DYKZ01000275.1 GCA_020722345.1 Anaerolinea thermophila
CGTGATTCGTGAGGCGTGATTCGTGAGGCGTATCACGACATCACGAATCACGGAAAAACGCGTATCACGAAAAAACGAATCACGAAAAAAACGAGGTGAAACATGAGCGAAGTACCCTATCAAAGCACGTTATCGCACGCGCAAGGCTTCGTGGACCTGCTGGCTTATCAAGTTGCGCTCCAGATGCAACAGGAAGTTTTCGAATTAAGCCGCAGTTTCCCCCGCGAGGAAATGTACTCGCTCACCGACCAGGTACGCCGTTCCTCACGCTCGATTGGCGCACAAATCGCCGAAGCCTGGGCCAAGCGGCGCTACGAGGCGCATTTCATCAGCAAACTGACCGACGCCGGCAGCGAATGCTTCGAGACCCCGCATTGGATTGAAACCGCGCGCCGGTGTCACTACCTCACCGACGAAAAAGCCGCCTACTTTACCGCGCAATACGACCGTCTGGGACGTCTGCTCGCAGGCATGATCGCCAAAGCCTCCGCTTTCTGCGGCAAACCATCGCCCCGCCAAATCCGTGAAACCTCTGCCGAATATTTCATCCAACGAACGACGAATAACGAATAACGAATAACGAAAGAGGAACCCCCATGTCCAACTTGCAATCCCTTCTAGCCATCCCCCCCGACCGCCTGGCCGCCGTCAACGCCGTCTTCCTCGATCCCAACTCGCAGGTGATGAAAGACTTCCTGGCCGTCGTCGCGAAATACGGCACGCCGCAGGAAATCAATCGCAAGCACCGCGCAGCGCGCAAGATGGAGAATCTCTTCCGCCTGGTCGAGGAGCGCAATCCCGAAGCCCTCAAGGATTTACACTGGCTCATCGAACAACGCGACAGGGGCGCGTTCATCTCGGTCGCGGAGTACAGAAAAAAGGTCCTGGGCGATGCGGCCGATAAGATGAAATTCAAAGATGAGTACGCCGTCACGCTCGAAGTCTCTGCCCTGCAATACTTCCCGTGGATCCGCCCAATGGTCGAGCGCGCCCTCTCCGAAAAGACGCTCGTCCCCGGACGCTTCATCTCCGTCCGCCGCATGAAGGAATCCGAAGCCGACGGCGACCTGCCCGCCATCGTCGCCGCAATGGACATCATCGGCGCGTCCTTCGTCGAAACGCTGGACACGAAAGGCGCCGACGGCTCGAATCCGCACCTGGGCGGTCCCGCCACCATCACGGGCTACTTTGGCGGCATCGGTCAGCCCAACGAACACGCCCTGCAATGGCTGGACGAGTTCCTGTACTACTACACCAACTACGGCGTCCAGCACGTGCTGAACTTCAACGCCGGGACGATCCTGCTGGCGTTCATGCTCTACAAACTGGGCGTGAACATCAACTTCAAGATCAGCGTCTATTTCGGCGCGGACAATCCCTACAACGCGCTGTGGATCCTGGCCATGGCGAAACTGTTCAGCCGCGACGACGGGACGAGTCCGCTCATCGGATTCAACTGGTCGAACTCGGTCAACAACCAGACCATGGAACTGACCGCCGAATTCCGCAAGGCGCTGGGCTTCGAGAAGGTCGTGCGCTTCGAGCATCACATCGTCGAGACCTGGAAGAACATCGTCGTCCAACCCTACGACCGCCGCGCCGAACTGGTGGAGATTGCCGACCACGTGGCAAACATCGCGGCCAAGCACGAGGGCGGCGACCCCGAAGTGGATCAGACCCTCGCCCACCCGTCCGACATCCTCGACTACTTCCGCGAGAAGAAGGAAGTCATCGAAAGCGGCGACTGGGA
>DYKZ01000083.1 GCA_020722345.1 Anaerolinea thermophila
ACAACTCCGTTTCTATCCGTTTATCCGCTTTACCATCCGTTGACAACTCCGTTTCCAACGCCCTCCAGGCAATATCCCGTCTATACTGCATCCCCTCGAACTCAATCCGCTTCACTGCCAGGTACGCCCCCGCCACTGCCTGTTCCAGCGTCTCCGCCCAAGCGGTGACTCCAAACACGCGTCCCCCCGCAGTGACAAGCCGTCCATTCTCGAGCCGTGTCCCGGCGTGAAAGCAAAACGAATTATCAGGCAGACAACCCATCTCGACCGGATTTCCGGTCTCGGGCGCGGACGGGTATCCTTTCGATGCCAGCACCACACAGGCGGCTGTGCTATTCTTCCAGCGAATACTGACATCCCCGAGCCGCCCTTCCGCACAGGCCAGCGCGATTTCAAGCAAATCCGATTCCAGCAGCGGCAAGACGACTTGCGCCTCCGGGTCGCCGAAGCGGCAGTTGAACTCCAGTACGCGCGGCCCAGCCTCGGTCAACATCAGACCGGCATACAGCACGCCGACGAACGGCGCGTCCTCCAGCCGCAGCCCGCTGACCGCCGGCCGGAGAACCGTCTCGGCAACTTCGTCCACCATCTTCGGCGGACAGATCGCCGCCGGCGCGTAGGCGCCCATCCCGCCCGTATTCGGACCGTGGTCACCGTCCAGCAGGCGTTTGTGATCCTGGGCTGGCAGCATTGGCGCAACCGTCCGCCCGTCACAAAAAGCCATCAGCGACACCTCCGGCCCAAACAGCCGTTCCTCGATGACCACTTCCTTCCCCGCCGCGCCGAATTCCCGGCGCACCATGACGGCCTCCAGCGCCGCCTGAGCCGCCTCCTTCGTCTCGGGCAAAATCACGCCCTTGCCGGCAGCCAGGCCAGACGCTTTGATCACAATCGGATAATCCACCGTTTCGAGAAACCGGAGGGCCTCGGCGTACTCCTGGAAAACCGCATAACGAGCCGTCGGAATGCCGTGCCGGGTCATAAACTGTTTCGAGAAGACCTTAGAGGCCTCGATTTGTGCCGCCGCCTTCGACGGGCCGAAGACCCTGAACCCGGCCGCTGCCAAATCATCCGCCAATCCTGCCGCCAGCGGCGCTTCGGGGCCAATCAGCACGAGGTCAATTTGCTTTTCTTTGCAGAAATTGACGATGGCTGAGTGGTCATTCATCTTCAACGCCACACACTCCCCCAGCGCCGCAATGCCCGGGTTGCCCGGCAAGGCGTAGAGACGGGTCAGACGCGGCGACTGCGCCACCTTCCAGGCCAGCGCATGTTCCCTTCCCCCCGAACCCACCAAAAGTACTTTCATGACACAGCCTCCTCACATTTCACTTGATGCTGTTCTCGAATCCTGTCTTGACCGAATTCAAATCTACCGGCAGAGGGTATTGCCCCGTAAAACAGGCCTGGCAGTACCCCCCGGTATAACCCACCGCCTGCATCATCCCATCCAACGAGAGATAGTACAGCGAATGAGCGCCGATGTGCTGGCGTATCTCCTCCACCGTTCGCTTGTGCGCAATCAAGTTGTCATACGTTCCCATATCTACGCCCATAAAACAGGGATGCAGAATGGGCGGGCAGGTGATACGCACATGCACCTCTGCCGCTCCGGCCTCATACAACAGCCGCACGATCGGACCGGTAGTATTGCCCCGCACGATGGAATCATCAATCAAGATAACGCGCTTGTTGAGCACATTCTCGTTGATGACGTTGAATTTCAAAGCCACACCGCGCTTGCGCAGCGAATCGGTTGGCTCGATGAACGTTCTACCAACATAACGATTCTTGATGAAACCATCGTTGTACGGAATGCCCGACTCCATAGCGTAGCCAATCGCCGCCGGGACAGCCGAATCCGGTGCCGGGATGACCAGATCGGCGTCGGTTGGGCATTCTCGCGCCAGTTGACGCCCCAGATTTTGCCGCACCTGATGGACGCTCTTGCCATCCCAAACCGCATCGGGACGGGAAAAATAAATCATCTCGAAGACGCAACGCGCCAGGGGGGTGGCCGGCGGAAGCGCTTGGGTGACCACCAACGCCTTGTCCGAAAGAGTGACGATTTCACCCGGCCGGACCTCGCGGATGGCGCGGCAGCCCAAGGTATGCAGTGCCCCGGTCTCAGACGCCGCGGCGTAACCGCCCGAAGGCAGCAGCCCCACACTGAGCGGACGGAATCCCCAGGGGTCGCGCACCGCGTAAACGCAATCGCGCGTCAACACCACCAGCGAGTAAGCCCCCTGCCAGCGCCGCATGGCGTTCCGGATACGCTCCACCCAGTCCGTGCCGCCATTTTGCGCCAGCATCATCGTCATCACTTCGCTGTCCGAAGACGACGAAAATCCGACGCCGGCCGCCATCAACTCCGCCCGCAGCGCGGCTGAGTTGACCAAATTACCGTTGTGCGCCAGCGCCACCGGCCCGTGAATCGTCTCGATCATGAACGGCTGCGCGTTGCGAATGGACGATGAGCCGGTTGTCGAATAGCGGGTGTGACCGATGGTATAACACCCTTGCAACTCTGCCAGATTGCGCGCATGGAAGACTTGCGAAACCAACCCCACATCCTTGTGCGCTCGCATAGCCGTCCCATCCGAGACCGCAATCCCAGCCGCCTCCTGGCCGCGGTGCTGCAAGGCAAACAGGCCGAAGAAGGCCATGCGCGCAACATCCTCGTGGGGAGCAAAAATACCAATCACCCCGCATGCTTCGCGGGGAGAATCCTCGTAGAACGTTTTCATTAGACAGACGCGTCGTCCTCCAGAATTTTCTCAGCCGCCCGCTTACGGGACCTGACAACCGCTTCCCGTACCCCGGCATCCACCAACCCGAGGATTTTCGCCGCCAGCAACGCGGCGTTGACCGGTTCGAGCACCACCGCCGGCGCCACCCCCGAAGGCATCCGCAGCGAAGAGTAAATGTCAGCCCCGCCAAAGGCCTCCGCCGCTGGCGGACAGGCAATCACCGGCGCGTTGACGGCCCCGTCGGTAAAGCCGCTCAGAGCGTTGCTCCGCCCAGCAACGGTGATGTACACCTTCGGGCGCAGGTCAGCCTCGTACTCCGCCAGCAGCCGGACAACGTGTTCGGGCGTCTTGTGCGCCGAACCAACCCGCAGCACCGTTTCCAAACCATACTCCTGGCAGGCCCCGGCAATCTTCTGGCAATGCGCCAGATCGGCCTTCGACCCCATCAAAATAACAACAAGAGGTTTATTCATAAAAGTCCTCTACAGATTGATTGCGTTTAAATTATTTTCCAGCCGAGACTCCACCGGATAGGTTCCTGGCGCGAAGGAAGCGCCGGTCAACATCTCGTAGATGGCAATATAACGCTGACTGGCCGCAGCCCACAAATCGGCAGGCATGTCTGGCGGCTCGCCGTCGCCGCGGTAGCCCCGCTTGGCATAGGCGATGCGGACAAATTCCTTGTCGAAGTTCTCCGGCTCCTCGCCGGCTGCGAAACGCGCCGCGTAACTATCCGCCTTCCAGAAACGGGATGAATCGGGCGTGTGGACTTCGTCAATCAGCAGGATGCGCCCGTCAGGGGCACGGCCAAACTCATATTTGGTGTCCACCAGAATCAGACCGGCGCGTTGGGCGGCCTCCTGGCCGCGTTTGAAAACCGCCAGCGCCGCCGTCTGAACCTGCTCCCAGGTCGCCGCGTCGAGCAGGCCCTTCCCAACCACCTCGGCACAAGTCAGGCGTTCGTCATGCGTCCCTTCCACTCCTTTGGTGGTGGGGGTGATGATTGGCAGCGGTAAAGCCTGGTTTTTGCGCAATCCTTCTGGAAAACGGTAACCATAAATTTCGCGCTCGCCGAGTGAATAGCGATACCACAGCGCTGTGGAAGTGATGCCGGTGATGTAGCCTCGCACAATGACCTCCACCGGAAACGGCTGCGTGCCCACGACCACCGCCGCGTTCGGATCGGGGACTGAGAGGAGATGGTTGGGAACAACATTTCTCGTCTGCTCGAACCACCAGGCCGACAACTGGTTCAGCACCTGCCCTTTATAGGGGACGCGCCCCAGGACGCGGTCAAAGGCAGATAACCTGTCGGTGGTGATGAAAAGACGCTTGCCATCCGGCAGGTCGTAGGCGTCACGTACCTTGCCGGCAGTCCGCCCCGGCAGAGGCAGATGGGTCGCATCCAGGGTCTGAGGGACAAGGCAAAGAAGATCTTCATAAGCAATCATGGAACTCCTGCACACATCAAAGTTGGGTAGCGTATCGCACACCGTTCTCAAATAAGGGCAACCCGCTGTGGCCGCCAGCGCCCCGCGTCCAGAGCGGATTCTGCCAGGGGTGGATGTGATTCTCCGGGTGCGGCATCAGGCCGAGGACGTTGCCAGACGGGTTGCAGATACCGGCGATGTCTAAGACCGATCCATTGGGGTTGGCAGGATAAGCGCCGTTGGCGGGCGATCCGTCCGCAGCGACATAAACGAGAGCAACCTGCTCTCCCAGCCGGGCAGGTTCGGCAGCCCGGAAATTGCCTTCGCCGTGGGCTATCGGGCAGGCGATGAGGTCGTCCAGCCCGCGCGTCCAGATACAGGTCGAGGATGTGGGTTTGAGCGTCACCCAACGGCACTCGAAACGGCCGGAAACATTGAACGTCAGGGTCGCCGCAGGCTGCGGACCGCTCTGCTTGCCCGGCAGGATGCCAGACTTGATCAGCGCCTGAAAACCGTTGCAAATGCCAACAACCGGTTTCCCTGAGGCGACAAAAGCCTGAATTTGGTCTGAAAAATAGGACTGCAAGTCAATGGCAAGCAATTTACCCGCGCCCAGCGCGTCGGCGTAGGAGAAGCCGCCCGGCAGGACGAGCATCTGGTAATCGTCGAAGCGTCGTCTCTCATGTCGCAGCAGGTTCAGAGGGACGGTTTCAGGTGCTGCGCCTGCCAGCGTCAGCGCCTCGGCAACGTCGTGGTCGCGGTTGGTGCCATGAGCAAGAAGAACAAGGGCTTTCGGCTTCATATCGATTCGCTTGGTGTGACTTTATGGCTGCAAAGGCGTGTTCCAGGCAGAGACGAGATCAGAAATAGGGACGGTGAAGAGCAAATCATCGTTCACGCTGACTTTTAAGGCAGAAGTATCTGTTACTCTGCCTACACACAAAATGGGCAAGTCTGCAAACTGTCTCTCGAAGGCGAGCGCGTCAGTTGGGTGGATTTCTGCCAGCAAGCAGCCGGTGGTTTCACCGAACAGGGAGCGGAGCGGGTCGCCGGGCGGCAACTCCAGATCGAGGCCCAGCCGCCCGCCGATGCACATCTCCGCCGCCGCCACCGCCAGCCCGCCTTCCGACAAATCGTGCGCCGAGCGCACCAGGCCGCAGGTTACGGCGCGATGGAAAGCAACATAGACCTGGGGTGTGCTCGGGGCAAGCGAAGGCGCTGCTTCACTGCTCGAGCCTTCAGCCGCTACATCATCAACCGCAGCGACCAAATCGAAGTGGCTCCCGCCGAATGTGGGAGCAAACGCACCCACCAGATAGAGTAGATTCCCTGCCGCCTTCAAATCCATCGTGGTCGCCCGGGTCACATCGGACATGACGCCGATGGATGAGATGAGCAGTGTCGGCGGGATGGCGTGGCGTTGGCCGTCGGCGCCAAGGTATTCGTTGTTGAGCGAGTCCTTGCCAGAGATGAAGGGCGCGCCGAAGAGCAAGGCCGCGTCGTGACAGCCGCGCGCTGCCTCTACCAGTGTGCCAAGCGTCTCGGGGCGCAGCGGGTCGCCCCAGCAGAAATTATCGAGCAGGGCAATCCGCGCCGGGTTCGCGCCGACGGCAACCAGGTTGCGGATGGCCTCGTCCACCACAGCCATCGCCATGTGGTAGGGATCGCGTTTGCCGTATTCCGGGTTGATTCCGTTGGCAATGGCAATCCCAGCCTGCCCCCTGACTCCCAAAGGCCGCAGGACACAGGCATCGGAGGGAGCGTCCATCTGGACGCCGGTCAGCGGCTTGACAACCGTCCCGCCCTGCACTTCGTGGTCATAGATACGGATGACACTACCCTTGGAGGCAATATTCGGATGTGCAAGAAGTTTCAGCAAAACAGAAGGGAAATCCGCCACCGGCGCTCGATCAACAGATCTGCCGATTACCGAACTCGATCCCCCGATTACTGCTCTCAAGCGCCGCTGCGGAATGCCGTGATGCAGGAAATCGTTGTCCAGGTCGAGGACGACCTCCCCGCCATAGCAGACGACCAGGCGGCCGGAGCCGGTGAACTCGCCGATGTCCATCAGGTCCACGTTGTGCAGGGCGCACAGTTCCTGCAAAGCGGGCAGGTTTTCGGGCGGGACAGCCAGCACCATGCGCTCCTGGGCTTCTGAGAGCCAGATTTCCCAGGGCGCCAGACCGGAATACTTGAGCCGTACGTTCGCCAGTTCGACCTCGCAGCCAATCTTCGAGGCCATCTCGCCAACCGCCGAGGACAACCCGCCCGCGCCGCAGTCGGTAATGGCGGTATAAAGATGGCGATCGCGGGCCGGCAAGATGACATCCACCAAACCTTTCTCAACGATGGGATTGCCAATCTGGACCGAGGAGCCGGAGACCTCGCCCGTCCGGGCATCCATCGTCATCGAGGAAAAAGTCGCCCCGCGCAGACCGTCGCGCCCGGTCCCGCCGCCGAGTACGACGACCCGGTCTCCGGGCCGCGGCGTGCGGACGTGCAGTCCCCGAGGTGAGAGGCCAACCGTCCCGCAAAAGACGAGCGGATTGGCGGCGTAGCCGGCGTCGAAGAGAATCGCCCCGTTGACGGTCGGGATGCCCATCTTGTTGCCGTAATCCTGCACCCCCGCCACCACCCCCGACAGAATGCGGCGCGGATGCAATACCCCGGCGGGAAGTTCATCGAACGAGGCGTTCTGCCGACCAAAGCACAGCACGTCGGTGTTGGCAACCGGTTTGTGAGAGACGCCCAGCACATCGCGAATCACGCCGCCGACGCCGGTATTTGCTCCGCCGAAGGGTTCAATGGCCGAGGGATGGTTGTGCGTCTCGACCTTGAAGGAGACCTCGTTCTCACCGTCCAGGTCAATGATACCGGCATTGTCAACAAAGGCGGAGAGCGCCCAGGGAGCAGCGATTTTCTCGGTGGCGGCGCGAATGTAAGTGTTGAAGAGGCTGTTAACCTCGTATTTCTGACCATCGGACCCCTCGACCGTGATGAGGGCCTTGAAGGTCTTGTGGACGCAATGCTCGGACCAAGTTTGCGCAATGGTCTCAAATTCGACGTCGGTCGGGTCGCGGCCCTCGGACTGGAAGTAAGCCTGGATAACTTTCATCTCGGCCAAATCCAGCGCCGCGCGGCGGGACCCGGAGACTGCCAGCAGACCCTCGTCATTCAGCCCACGGACGGGAATGTGTTCCACTTCCCTGCTCGAAGCGGCCTTCGTGGGGAAGGACGGCGTGACCGCCCCCAACGTCCAGTATTGAATGGTGGGATTCGCCAGCAGGCGCGAAGCCAGGTCGTGCGCTTGCTCCTCAGCCAGACCTTCGATGAGAAAACGCAATCCTGTGGCGGCGCGCTGCACTCCGTCGAAGCCCAATTCGTGCGCGGCGCGAACAATTTCGTCCGCTACCGGGTCGGTGACGCCGGGGCGCAGGGCAACTTCGATCGTGACCACACCAGACTCCGGGTCTACGACGCCGGCCGGGAGTTCGCTCCAGTCTGCAGTCTGCATGATCGGGTCAGTTAAAAGTTCGAGGGCCAACTGTCTGCATTCCTCTAACGACAGTTGACCCTCGATAAAGTAGATGTCCTGACAGGTGATTAGTTTAAGTTGCCTAAATCCCAACGCCCGGGCGTCCGCAAGCAGCGCAGCAGAACGAGGGTCAGGTCGGTTGAAGCGGATGACGAAGCGATAGACAGGCATGGGAGCGATTGTACTAGGGTGCAGTTGTCTGGTCAAGTTGTAAGACAAATTCTGGTATATAATCAGGGGGAAGAGAATACGCCATGGATAACCGCTCCAACCAACTTACCATTCGCGAATATCCCATCTTTGGGTGGCTCTTTGGGCTGTTCATGTTCGGCATGGGGCTGCTGTTCTACCAGGCCAAGCCTGATCAATCAGCAATGCTGATTATCGCTGGGGGAATTGGCCTGCTTTTTTTTCTCTTTTCCACCATCCTGATCGTTAAAGCCGACCGCTCCACCGGTTTGTTAACCATTCAACGCATTGGCCTGTTCCGCCGCTTCAAGAGGGAAATTCCTGTCTCTGAGATTCTCGCCATCCAGTTGGAACATTCCTTCAGTCATAGTTCATCTTCCCGCAGAAGCGCCTCCGTCTCCCGCATCGTTGTCGTCACCAAAAACCAGGAGGTGATTCCATTCCGAAACGCATACAGCAGCGGCCAGTGGGCAAAAGAGGCCAAAGCCAAGAAACTGCGTGAGTTCCTGGGCGTGGGCGGCGCGGACGGATCGCCGGAGGGGATATTCCAGGAGGTCTCCAGCAGGGCAGTTAACCAGTTCAAACAGGAGCAGGAAGCAATCACCGGAAGCCAGGAGACGGAGAAGGTTACAGATGGCGTCCACTGGAAACTGGAAACCAAAGCCACAGGTGGGACGCCGATCTCGCGCTGGTTTTCGCCCGACTTCCGTTGGGAAGACAATTTCGTCTTCCTGATCCAGAAAATGCAGGGACAGGGTTCGCAGAGTGGCTTGATGTCCATGATGGGGAAGATGCTTTTCAAGACTTCGCTCTCGCTGTATGGCTTCCCCGCGGACCTGGCACCCGGTCTCGATTCCGCCGAAATCCTGGTCCCTCTGGACCCTCAACTCGAACCGCATTTCATGGCTTTTACCAGCGATCCTTCTGGAGCGCGGCATATCCTGAACCCGTGGGTGGAGATGCCTCTGGCGGCCTGGGCGCAGAAGTATCCCGTCAAACAAGGCAGCAGCAATCAACTGGCGGTAATCTTTAGCCCACCGGGAGTCTATCTCGCCACGATAGGGCTGGTCAACCCGGAGTTCCTCGACGAACTAACCAGCCTGGGTGTGGAATTGGTGAAAGCGCAGGGAAGTAGATAAAAAAACAAAAAGCAAAAGACCGAATACGGAAAGCAAAAGGCCG
This sequence comes from Anaerolinea thermophila, assembly GCA_020722345.1. GTDB lineage: Bacteria > Chloroflexota > Anaerolineae > Anaerolineales > Villigracilaceae > UBA877. The sequence continues at coordinate 9,090 of DYKZ01000083.1, forward strand.
GGTGGAATGCTCCACTCGGCCTTCGGCTATTGCGGCAAGCCTATGGATTGGTCTGCCACCGGTAGCCGCCGTTGTGCATACCCATACCGCGGCCAAGGCCGTAGCCAGTACCATCCTGCGGACGAGTCCCGCCCGTCGGGCAGGTACCGGCGCCGTAACCACGCTGGGCCATGCGCTGGAGCATCCAATCAGCCTGAGCCTGGGTAAGCGCCCCGTCTGCAACCGCCGCCTCGAAGGCAGCCGCGTGGACTTCCTGCATGAAAGTAAACAGGTCTTCTTCGGCGACGCCGTTATCGAGGGCAATCTGCCAGAGGGTCGCGCCCGCCTCGAACTGGGCCTCGACCTCTTCGAGGGTCAGGCCGAGTTTGTCGGCCAGGGCCTGTTCGATGTACTCATGCATCACGCCGAGGCTTTCGCGCGGGGGCTGGTTCCCTTGGGCCGCAGCAACACCGGTAAGCAGGCCGAGGGTCAACAGGGCAAGAACAACAGAGAGGGCAATCTTTTTCATGGGTTCACTCCTTTAGTGAATTGATTGCCTACAGGATACCGCAGCGATGTAAAGATACGATAAAGACGGGAAAAAGGTTCGGTAAAGAATTACGCCAGTGGGATTGTGAAGAAAAATGCACTCCCCTGCCCCTCGCCGGGACTCTCGGCCCAGATTCGCCCGCCATGCGCCTCCACAAGGTACTTGCAGATTGTCAACCCTACGCCGGACCCGCCACCTGTCTGCCGTGAGCGGGACTTATCCACCCGATAGAAACGGTCGAAGATGCGCGGCAGGTGTTCGGGCGGGATGCCGATGCCCGTATCCGACACGCGGACGAGCATTTCGCGGCCGCGTACCTCGGCGGAGAGGGTCACGCTGCCGCCCGCGGGGGTGTATTGCAGGGCATTGTTCAGCAGGTTCGTCAGCACTTGGAGCAGCCGGTCGGTGTCGGCGCGGAGGGGCAGAAGCGCGGCGGGCAAGTCAAGGGTCAGGGAAACGCCCTTCGCCGCGTAGGGAGCGGCGAGACGCTTGCGGGCCGTCTCGGCCAGTTCGGGCAGGGAGACAGGCCCGAGGTCCAGCGTGAACGCCCCCGATTCGACGCGCGAGAGTTCCTGCAAATCGTCCACCAGATGATTCAGGCGTTCTGCCTCTGCCGCCACCTGTTCGAAGGTGTCGGGCGTGGCGGGCAGGATGCCGTCCACCAGCCCTTCCATTGAGCCTTTGATGGCCGTCAGCGGGGTGCGGAGTTCATGAGCCACGTCGCCGATGAGGCGGCGGCGCATGGTCTCCACCTGCTCCAGTTTCTCGGCCATGGTGTTGAAACTGCCTGCCAGTTGGCCGAGTTCGTCGCGCCCGCCCGCCGGGACGCGTTCGCTGTAATGGCCTTCGGCCACACGCCGGCTGGCGCGGGTCATCGCCCGGATGGGTGCGCTCAGGCTGCGGCTGATGAACAGACTCACGACCAGCGCCACGCTCAACGCCGCCAGCGCCGCCCAAGCCAGGGCCTCGAAGAACCCGGCCCGGAAGTTGGAAAATTCCGCATCCAGCGCGCCGCTGCCGGGTCCGCGGCCCGCCCCCTGGCCCATCATCTCCATCATCTGTCCCATGTGGCGACCATACGCGCCCGGCAGGCTGACCTGCGCCGCAGCCGCCAGGACGACCACACCCACCAGCAGCACGGCCAGGTAGGAAAGGAAAAGTTTCGCACCCAGGGTGAGTTTCATAAAGCCTCGTCTTCAAAGCGGTAGCCGACGCCGCGCACGGTGGCAATCACGTCCACGCCAAGTTTCTGGCGCACATGACCGAGATGGACATCCACCACGCGCGTATCGCCAAAGTAATCGTAGCCCCAGACTTTTTCGAGCAACTGCTCGCGAGTCAGGACGCGGCCGCAATTTTCCGCCAGCGCCGCCAGCAGGTCGAACTCGATGGCGGTCAACTCGACCGGCGACCCGTCCACTGTGACCCGGCGCGCATCCAGGTCAATCGTCACCAGGCGAAAAGCCAGCACGCCCTTCCCGGACCCGGCGCCTGCTCCCGTTTGCAGGCGGCGCAGCGCGGCCTTGACGCGCGCCGTCAGTTCGCGCGGGCTGAACGGTTTGGTAACATAGTCGTCCGCGCCCACCGATAGGCCGACGATCTTGTCGGTCTCCTCGGTGCGGGCGGTGAGCAGGATCACGTACACGCCCGACTCGCGTCGCAGGCGCGAAAGCACTTCCAGTCCGTCCAGGCCGGGGAGCATGATGTCAAGGATGATGATATCGGGTTTGTAGGCTTTGGCCGCCTTGAGAGCAGCCAAGCCATCGGAGGCGGTAAAGACCTCGTAGCCCTCGGCCTTCAGGTAGGAGGTGACCAGGTTGAGGATGCTGGGTTCGTCGTCCACGACGAGCAATTTGGGCATGGGAGACTCCGATTACAACCCTTGCAAAGGTTTGGGCTACCTGAGATAGAGTCTTTTCAAAGTATTGGTTCTACAACCAAGGATGGAAATAAGCCTTCGCAAGGTTGATGTTGGCTGTTATTGTAACAAAATTAGGTAAAGATTTGGTAAAGGAACGCATTCGATATAATTTGAGTCCACTGCAAAAACCTTTTTAAACACGAAGGACACAAAGGCAACGAAGG
>DYKZ01000276.1 GCA_020722345.1 Anaerolinea thermophila
ATGGCCGAAAAGTCATCGTTTTGTGCCGGTGTCAAGGAGGAATCTCTGTTTCGGGGCAGAATAGTCTGTCTGTCTGTTAACTCCTTGTCAGGATGGTCGCCATGATCGGTAAGCGCGGGGCTCAGCCGAGCCTGTTCGATGTGGGCAATGTGTTTCCGGTGCGTCTTCGGCCGGGGTCGTTCGAGGCTCAGTTGGCGTCGGTTTCGGACCGGTTGTTCCGGGATGAGGACTTCGCGGAGATGTACGACGCGCGGATCGGTCGTCCGAGCGTGCCGCCGTCTCAGTTGGCGCTGCTGGTGTTGCTGCAGACGGAGTCCGGGGTTTCTGACGAGGAGTGTGTCGAGCGATCCGGATGCGACCTGCGTTGGGCAGCGGTGTTGCGTCGTCCTGCGGGAGAGCCGTTGTGCGCCAAGAGCACGCTGCAGTTGTTCCGCGCGCACCTTGTGCTGCACGACGCCATACGCACCGTATTTGTGCGCAGCATCGAGGAGGCGCAGCGCACGGGTCTTCTGAGGAAGGGCAGTCCTGTGCGTGTGGCGGTGGATACCAAGCCGATGATCGGTCGCGGCGCTGTCGAGGACACATACAACCTGCTGGCGACGGCCATCCGGAAGCTGTCGCGTCGTTTGGCTGAGGAAGCGGGCGTTGAGACGACGGCGTGGATGACTTCCAATGACCTGTCGCGGTATGCATCGTCGAGCGTGAAGGGCTCGGCCGACATAGACTGGTCGGACGAGGCCGCGCGGCGCGAACTGCTTGGGGAGATCGTGGCCGATGCGCTGCGTGCGTTGCGGCTGGCCTCCGAGGGGCCTCTTGCATCGTGTAGTGAGGCGGAGCTCCTGAGGACCGTTCTGCTTCAGGATGTGTGCGAAGAGGATGGGAGCCATGCGCTGAAGGACGGCACGGCTCGCGACCGGGTGCCTTCCGTGACGGACCCGGATCAGCGCCACGGTCACAAGAGCAAGCGCGGCAAGTTCACGGGCCACAAGACGGCCATTGCGGTCGAGCCCGACAGCCAGATCATCGCCGCGGCGTGCGTTCTGCCGGGGAATGCTGCGGATGCGACCGGGGCGCTCGATCTGGTGCGGGATGCGGGCGAGAACGTGGACTGTCCGGTGGATCAGGCCGTGGGCGATTGCGCCTATGGGAACCCGGAGACGCGGATCGAGTTTGCCGAGGCCCGCATCGAGATGATCGCGAAGACGCCGACATGCTCCAACAGCACCGGTCTGCTGCCGAAGTCGGCGTTCACGATAGACCCGGATGCGAACACGGTGACCTGTCCGCAAGGGCATTCGGCGGCCCGTTGGAGCCTGCGGCGCGACGGGTCTCGGGTGTTCCGGTTCGGCGCCGTATGCCGCGCATGTCCGCAGCGCGGCGCTTGCACCAGGTCATCCCGTGGCCGTGTCGTGAGCGTTCATCCTCACGAGCGGATGCTGCAGGACGCGCGTGCCCTGCAGAGGTCGGCGGAGGGTCGTGCTGTGCTGATGAAGCGGATCGTGGTCGAACACCGGCTTGCTCGACTGGCGCAACTGGGGATCGGGCGAGCCAGGTACTTCGGTCACGTCAGGACGCGGGTCCAGGTCCTGCTTGCCTGTGCCGTCGCCAACTTCCGACGCACCTGGAACTGGCTGGCGGGCTGCGGGAACCCTCAGGGGGGAACGAACAGCCCATTCTTGCCGCTTTTTGGGCTCCTGCAGCGCCTCTACGCGACGTTCCAGGCCCGACCAACGCCCGGATGGGAT
>DYKZ01000277.1 GCA_020722345.1 Anaerolinea thermophila
GGAACGCGTTTCTACTTCTCTTGCGCCGCCTCCCAAATTTCTGTGTTAAACGCGGCGTTCACGTCCACATCGGCGGGCAGGGCTTCGTATTGGGAAAGCATATCGGCCAGCGCCTGCCACTGTTCGGCGGACTGCCAGCCGAAGCCATGCTCACTTTGGGCGTCTTTCAACTCGGCTTCGAGCATGAATTTCATGTGGGCGGGGTCGGTTTCGGGACCCGCATATTTCATCACGATCTCCACGGCTTCGTCGGGATGTGCCTGGGCGTAGGCAATACCTTGGAACGCGGCGACCAGGAAGCGGGTCAGGTCTGAAGCGTGAGCCTGGAGGTAGTCTTCGCTGGCGACGTAGGTCAATCCCAGGGTCGGCACGCCGTAATCCGCCGCGTCCCAGAGCGTGATCTCATATCCCCAACTTTGGATCAGGTACGGCTCGTTGGATTTGAAGAGCGGATACACATCCACCTGCCCTTCGGTGAGGACGCGCGGGTCGAAGCCGACGTTGACCAACTCGACCTTGTTCACGTCCGCGCCCGCGGCGGCAAGCAGCGCAAACAAATCGGGCGGCGGCGTGCCTTTGTAACCGACGGTTTTGCCCTCCCAATCTTTGGGCGTCTCGATGCCCGAAGATTTCAGCGCGGCGAAGGCTTGCTGTCCCTTCTGCCCGATGAGCGCGATGGACACGACGGGCAAGCCAGGGTCGGCGCGGCGCTGCAGGACGGTTGCGGCGTCCATCGTGGTCACTTGCACGGTTCCCGCCACCAGCAGTTGGACGTGTTCACCCTTGCCAGGCGAATGTTCGATGGTGACATCCAAACCGTTCTGCTCGAAGAAACCTTTTTCTTTGGCGACGTAGGCGCCGACGAAGGGCAGGTTGGCTTGCGGTTTGTAGCCTGCCATGAAGGTGAGAGGTGTCAAGTGCGAAGTTTCAGGTGTCAGGTTTTCTGACGGGAGGGAGGCAGTGGGCGCGGGTTGGCAGGCGCTCAACAAAAACAGGAAGAGCATGAATAACGATAGTGCGGTCTTACGCATGGTACAGTGAAACTCCTTTGAGATTTGAAATTTGAGGAAAGAACGTCCCGAAGGTTTCCTTGAGAAAATTTGGTCGTTTTAGCCAACCTTCGGGACGGTTTCAACTGAAGATTTGAAATTTGAACAACTGCATTGGGCAGACTATTCTTGAATGATGAGACTGCCCAGCACATTCCAACCGTGTTCCGCGTCCCAGGTATTTTCGTTGGCGAAGCGGATGGCGTAACGCGGGTCATCGCGCAATGTGCGGGATGGGTCTGGCAACCATAGGGCAAGGCGGTATTCGCCTGCGGGCAGGCTGGCAGGCAGGGCAACGCTGGCGGTGAAGGTGTGTTCGCCAGGTTCCCAGCGGCGCGGGTCAACGGGGATGGGGTAGGACGAGATTCCATCCCGTCCCGCCAGAACGATGTACACGGGATGCAGGAGCATGGGGGAGGCGAATCCCGTGTTTTCGAGTTTGACCTGCACCTGCAATTCGCTTCCCGCTCGGACCGTTGGGCTGAATCCTGCTTCGAGGAGTGTTAACCGATACCCCAGCCGCTTGCGAATTTCCGCGTAACAGCCCTGGTCTTTCCAGCCCTGAATCACGTCTGGATGCCAGGCTTCGTTCAGCGCCGTCCAGTGCAGCATTTCCATCTCTTGCAGGGCGGTTTCGCAATCGGAGCGCGGCGGGTTGAGTTCACAAGTTTCGCCGCTCATGGGAACAAAGC
>DYKZ01000278.1 GCA_020722345.1 Anaerolinea thermophila
AGGCCTGCAGCAGCGCGAGGAAGGCTATCTTGTGCTCCATGCGCGCCTTGGCCGATCCAGTCAGACGCGCAGCCATGGCCAGCCCCGCCTCCGGCAGGGGCTTGGCGGCCGGCATCACCTTGGCGGCGATGGCGCGGACCTCGGCGCGCACATCGGAACGGGTGTGGCGGGCGGCCAGCGCTGCGCGTGTCTCCGGCGGGAGGCTGCTGATGTGGTATTCCTGCCCGCCTCCGCGACCGGCGCGCTTGCGGGATTGCCAGTTTTCGCGCTTGGCTATGTCGCGGATGGCTCGATCAGTTCCAGGCAGCCCTGGCAGACCGGCCAGCTCTACGGAGGTGAACCATTCATTCATGGTCGATATCCCCCATCAGGCTCTTGAGCTGCTTGATCCGTTTGGCGGCTTCGTCACGCTGGCGCTCCAGGCGGCCAAGCTCGGCATTCAGGGCCTCGCGACCGATCAGCAGGCGGCCGCCGCGGATATCCGCCAGCCAGGCGGTCAGCACATGGCTCTCGCATACGGCCTCCAATGCCGGTGCAAGATAAAACGGCAGGTTGTGGTCCTCCCTGGCATCGGAGGCATAGGCATCGAGCATGTTCTTGCTCACGTCCTTGCCAGTCAGGCGGCTTGCCCGTGCGGCGATTTCATAGCGGTCCAGTGGTGTGCCGCGCAGCATCTCGCTGGTCATGTGGGCCACCTGAACGCGGTAATCCATCGTTCCAGGCAGTTCAGGCGCCGGGGTCGGCACATCGAAAAGGTCGAGCGTGCGGGTGTCTCTGGCGCGCACCATGTCAAGCCACCTTGCGCTTATTTACGTTGCGCGGCTTCACGTCGCGTTTAAACTTCGCTAAATAGCGCGATGGCCAGATGGTCTGGGGTTGAATGCCAATGGCCTCGGCAATGATGGCCTCGCCCTTGGGCCACTTCCGCAGCAGCGCCTGATACAGCGCGCCGCGTGTGTAGCCGACATGCCGCGACAGCGAGGCAATGGTCCAGCCGTTCTTCTTCAGTGCGGCCAGGATGTCGGCGTTGTGCCAGTCGCCGGACTGGGGGGATGTGCTCGGCATGTCTATTTAGTGCGTGCTGCTAAACATGTGTCACATGTTAGATGCACAAATGAGGCTATGCAAGCAGATTCGAGACTTCCGAGTTCGAATCTTGGATGGTCGATGTCAAATTCTGTAGATTTGCTTAATATTCAAGAGGTTGCAAAACTTGGAAATGACAGATGAAACTCGGAAGTTGCTTCCAGGTTTGCTTCATGAACTCGGAAGCCGACTGACAAAGGTTGCAGATCTGATAGGCGACCGGAAGGCAGCCGCTGAGGCCGCAGAGGTCTCGGTAGCGTCGCTTCAGAGATACATTGCCGGAGCCATGCCACCGTTTGACGCGGTCGTGGGCCTTTGCTCGAAAGCTGGAGTAAGCCTTGATTGGGCCGCAACCGGGGAAGGTCCCATGCTCTTGAGCGAGCGGATAGGTGAGCCCGCGGCATCGAGCAAGACGAATGAAGATCTGGATGCTGGCGAGTTCACCTCTGCCCCCTTCTACGACGTGGAGGCTAGCTGCGGCCACGGGGCATGGAACAGCCAGGAGAACATCATCAGCATGCTGGCCTTCCGCCGCGACTGGCTGAAGGCGGAGGGGCTGGACGCTAAGCACCTGGCAGCCATCCGCGCCCGGGGTGACAGCATGGAGCCGACCATCCAGAGCGGCGACACGCTCCTGATCGATCTGCGCG
>DYKZ01000084.1 GCA_020722345.1 Anaerolinea thermophila
CTTCGTTGCCTTTGTGTCCTTCGTGTTTAAAAAGGTTTTTGCAGTGGACTCAAGATTCGTCCATTGCGCCTGGCAATCTCAAAGCCTGGGAGTGCGCTTTGATTTCGGCCTTTCCAGTCCCATCCCCTTAAATTGGGGGATTGCCATTTTTCCGGCTTGTCTTTATCATTAATGCAATTTCGAAAGGAGTCGCCCATGCAAATCGAAACCGTCCCGATCGTCAAACCCGAAGCCGTCAATTTTATCCTTGGCCAGTCGCACTTCATCAAGACCGTTGAGGATGTGCATGAGGCGCTGGTGAACGCCGTCCCGGGCATCAAGTTCGGGCTGGCTTTCTGCGAAGCCTCCGACAAATGTCTCGTCCGCTTCAGCGGCACCGACGAGGCCAGCATCGAACTGGCGAAGAAGAACGCCCTGGCCATCGGCGCGGGACATTCGTTCATCGTCTTCCTGGGGGAAGGTTTCTATCCCATCAACGTGCTGAAAGCCATCCAGGCCGCGCCCGAGGTCTGCCGCATCTTCTGCGCCACGGCCAACCCGACCGAGGTGCTGGTCGCCGTTACGGAGCAAGGACGCGGCATCCTGGGCGTGGTGGACGGCTCCGCCCCGCTGGGCGTGGAAGACGAGGAAGAGATCGCCTGGCGCAAGTCCTTCCTGCGCAAGATCGGCTACAAGTCGTAGCCGCGGAAGAAGTCTCGCCGCCGACAGGATAACCTATGACCACCACCCGCGCCCCCAGCAAGATCATCCCGCGTGCCTTCCCCGGCATCTCTCCCGATGAAGTGGCCGAGTTGATCAACAACAGCCAGTTGAAGAACTACCCGCCCGATATCATCCTCTGCCGCGAGAACGAGGTGGAGGACACCTTCTACCTCATCCTCGAAGGCGAGGTGGAAGTAACCAAGATCATCAACAACATCGAAAAGCGGCTATTGAAGACGCTGGGGGCGGGGGACTTTTTCGGGGAGATGGCGCTCATCCACAACGCGCCGCGCGCCGCCACGATCCGCACGCTGACGCCGCTCATTGCCCTCGAGATCCGCAAGGAGGCCTTCGACCGCGTCCTGCGAAAAAGTTCCAGCATTTCGCTGGCCATGGTGCGCGAGATCAGCAGACGCCTGCGCGAGAACGACGAGATGGCAATTGACGACCTGCGCCTGCGCGCCAGCGAACTGGCTGAAGCCTACCAGAAAATGGCAGAGATGGAAGCGGCGCGTCGCGACTTCCTGACCAACGTCTCCCACCAACTGCGCACCCCGCTCACCGCCGCCAACGGCTACCTGCAAATGCTCCAGAAGGGCGCTATCCCCGAGGCGAAGAGACAGGAAGCCTTCGAGACGATTGCCCGCAACGTCCAGCAGATTGCCACGCTGGTCAATGACATCCTGTTCGTGCAGGAGATGGAACTCATCCTCGAACAATTCGAGGCAGTCAATATGGTGGACCTGGCGCGCCGCGTCGCTGCCCGCTACGAGGAGAAAGCCCGAGAAGCGCATGTCAAACTACACGTCAGGCCAGACCTGGTCCTGCCGCCCGTCCAGGGAGACCCGTCGAATCTGGAACGCGCTCTGGTGGCCCTGGTGGACAACGCCATTAAGTTCAGCCCAAACGGCGGCGAGGTGGAGATCCGCCTGCGACGCAAGGGCGAGCAAGTCTTCGTTTCGGTAAAGGACGAAGGCATCGGGATCGAACCAGAGAGATTACCCCACATCTTCGACCGCTTCTACCACCTCGATAAATCCGGCGACACGCTCTTCGAGGGACTCGGCATCGGGTTGGCCATCACCAAACAGGTCATTGAGCAGCACAAAGGCCAGTTGACCGTGGACAGCGCGCCCGACAAAGGCAGCACGTTTACCATGTGCCTGAACGTATGGCACAACCCAGCGGCGTCTGAAAAGGATAAAGCCAATTCCACCCTCTAGCCTGAAACGACCCTCCCGCAAACGGACTGCTGCGGGAGGGTTCTTATTTCACGAAAACTCCATCACCAATCGCCCCCCCGCATCGTAGAACGAACGCGCCGAGAAAGGCGGATCGCATGGCTGCATGCACCGGATGGTGTCCAGCAACACAGGCACGTCCTCCACGCACGGCAGGGAGCGGACGGCGACACCCTCGACCCATTCCAGTTCCCCTTCGGCGGAGGCTTGCGGCTCCCCCTGCAAACATTCGCCCGTGAAGACGAACAGGCCGACGCCGGGAGTCTGGCCGGTATCCACCACCACGGTCCCGCACAGGCGCAGGTCGGCCTCCAGCCCGGCCTCCTCGGCCAATTCGCGCCGCGCGGCAGACAGCAGGTCCTCGCCCGGCTCGACGTGCCCGCCGAGGCCGTTGTAGCGGCCCGCCCACAGACGTTTGTCCGCCGCGCCGCGCAGGAGCAGGACGCGGGTCCCGCGCGTGACGAAAATGAGCACGCGCGGGATGAGCAGGTAACGTTCGAGGGAAATTCCCTGGTCGGCGACAGGCATAGTTAAAGCGGGGCGAGGCAGTATCTCGCCTTACACCAATTTGCGGACTTCTGCGAGGCGCCCGGCGGAGCCAAGTTTCTCGTTCTTGTGGGCAATGAATTTGGCGTATTCAGCCATGAAGATCTTGCCGGGGTCGCGCAGGTCGAACTTCTCGGGGAAGTCACGGAAGAATTCGCGGTGGACGCGCGTCCAGACCAGGCGGCCGTCGGTATCAATGTTGACCTTGGTCACGCCGAGCGTGGCGGCGCGGGCGAACTCGTCTTCGTTGACGCCTTTTGCACCTTTAAGGTTACCGCCGGCAGCGTTGATGCGCGCCACTTCCTCCTGCGGCACAGACGAGGAGCCGTGCATCACAAGCGGGAAGCCGGGCAGGCGCTGCTGGATCATTTCCAGAACCTCAAAGTGTAGACTCTGCGAACCGGAGAATTTGAACGCCCCATGGCTGGTGCCAATAGCGCAGGCCAGCGAGTCACAGCCGGTCAACTCAACGAATTCCTTCGCCTGGTCGGGGTCGGTCAGTTTGGCGTCCCCCTCGTTTACCCTGACGTGCTCCTCCACGCCGCCCAGTTGGCCGAGTTCGGCCTCGACGACGATGCCGCGCGCGTGGGCAGCCTCGACGACGCGTTTGGTGATCTCGACGTTCTTCTCGAAGGGTTCGTGGCTGGCATCTATCATGACCGAGGAATAAAAGCCGCTCTCGATGCAGTCGTAGCAAGCGGCCTCGTCGCCGTGGTCGAGGTGGACGGCAAAAACAGCCTCCGGGAAGACCTGGTCGGCGGCGCGGATCAAGCCCTCGAGCATAGCCTTGTGGGTGTACGAACGCGCTCCTTTGCTGATCTGGATGATGAACGGGGCCTGGCTGTCCATGCAGCCGCGGAACAGACCCATAGTCTGCTCCAGGTTGTTGATGTTATACGCCCCGATGGCGTATTTGCCGTAGGCAGCCTCGAAGAGTTGTTTGGTGGTAACGATCATTTTTCATGCTCCTTATTTATCGGGTACCCATCATCGTTAACCACCAAGTCGCAAAGACGCAAACTTTTGGGCCTTTGGGTCTTGGCGGCTAATGTTTTGGGGATCATCCCGCCAATTATACCAACTCCCGGCCGAGCGCCAACAGGCGGTTTAGGCCAAAAATTTCTCCGCCGCAGTGATGGCCAGCGGGACATCTCCTGCAAGCAACCAAATCCCCCAAATGTCGTAAACCTATTTGTGTACGATACAGTATAATCAATACCACCTTACCCAAGCCAATTCCCAAAATCTGGAGGAACCATGAGCGATTTATTCGAAACCATCAAGGGCGACCGGGATATCTTCTCGAAATTGTTGTCCTACGTTCCAGGTTTCAAAGGCTACATCGAACGCAGCAACCGCCGCAACGCCGACAAGATGCTGCGCGACCAGGTAGCGCTCAAGTACGGCGAACTCGCCAAGCGCCTCGCCGGCCTGAAAAAGGACATGGTGGACGCCGGTCAATTCGACCTGCTGGAGGAGATCGACTCCATCGGTCTGAAACTGACCACCTTCGCCGACCGGATCAAGAACGCCTCCTACGGCTACTCTGGCCTCTTCGACGCCGTCAAGATCAACGAGGAAGAACTGACGAACCTCTACGCCTTCGACACCGCCTTCTTCGAACTGGCCGAGCAGATTGGCCGCGGGCTGGACAACATCGCCTCCTCCATCGGCAGCGACGGGCTGAAGTCCGCCATCCGCGCCGTCAACGACCTCGCCCTGCAAGCCGTCGAAACCTTCGACAAGCGCTCACAGGTCATCACCGGCAGCGGCGAGAACAAATAACTCCACCTGTCAGACAACTGGCGCAAGTGTGGCAACTTGCGCCAGTTTGTGGTTTAATACAGCCATGTGGACTGAATATATCACCCCAGCATCCCTGCAAGAAACCCTGCGGCTCCTGGACGAGAAAGGCGAGAAAGCGCGCCTCGTGGCAGGAGCCACCGACTTGATGCTCGAACTCGAGCGCGGCGTGCGCAAAGGCATCGAAACGGTGATTGACGTCACCCGCCTGCCCGGCCTCGACCGCATCACCCTCGACGAAGACGAAACCATCCACCTCGGTCCGCTGGTGACGCATAACGACGCGGCCGCCTCCAAACTGCTGCGCGAGCGCGCCTTCCCCCTCGTCAGCGCCGCCTGGCAGGTCGGCGCGCCGCAGATCCGCAACCGCGCCACCGTCGCCGGCAACCTGGTCACCGCCAGCCCCGCCAATGACACCATCACGCCCCTCATGGCGCTCGGCGCGTGGGTGGAACTGGCTTCGGTACGAGGTACGCGGCGCGTACCCCTGCAGGAATTCTATGCCGGCGTCCGCCGAACCGTGCTACGGCCGGACGAGATGCTGGTGGATATCGCCTTCCCGGCGCAGACAAAGACCCAGCGCGGCACATTTCTGAAACTGGGACTGCGCCGCGCCCAGGCCATTTCGGTCGTCAACGCGGCGGTCGTGCTGGACCTTGAGGCTGCTACCGTCAAATCGGCCGTCATCACCCTGGGGGCCGTCGCCCCGACCATCCTCCGCGCCCCCGAAGCCGAAGCCTACTTAGCAGGCCGCGAACTGACCGAGGATGTCATCGCCCGCGCTGGCGAACTGGCCGCCGAAGCCGCCCGACCCATTGACGACATCCGCGGCTCAGCCGCCTACCGCCGCGCCATGGTGCGTGCCCTGGTGACGCGCGCCCTGCGTCAACTGCGCGATGGTCAGTGGCAGGCCGCGGTCCCGGAAGAACCGGTGCTCCTTGCGTCGAACGCAGCACGTCGCGCGTCTCCGTCCGCGGTCCATCACCCATCGTCCGCCATCCGTACCAAAATCAACGGCCGCGATTACGTCTTCACTACCGGCCACGCGAAATCGCTCCTGCGCCTGCTGCGCGAGGAGGCCGGGCTGACCGGCACAAAAGAAGGCTGCGCCGAGGGCGAGTGCGGAGCCTGCACGGTCTTCCTGGACGGTAAGGCAGTGATGGCCTGCCTTGTGCCTGCGCCACGCGCCGACGGGGCGGAGATCGTCACGGTGGAAGGACTGGCAGATCTCACCCCTGCTTCTTCCAAAGGAGAAGGGGAACTTCATCCCATTCAGCAGGCCTTCATCGCCGATGGCGCGGTGCAGTGCGGCTACTGCACACCGGGCTTTATCATGTCGGCGGCTAAACTGCTGGAGGAGCGTCCGCGCCCCTCGCGGGATGAGATCACCCAAGCGCTGACCGGCAACCTGTGTCGCTGCACCGGCTATTACAAAATCATCCAGGCTGTGGAAGACGCCGCCCGGCTGGCCAAATCCTGACAAGCAGCCGCGCCCAAAGAGGAGATTTGCATGGCAAAATACGAGAAATACCGACGCAAGTCACCGCCCAAGAAGGAAATGAGCCCCCTTTGGCGCGGGATTGGTTGCATTCTGATGCTCATCGTGCCCGCCATCTCCTACGGCATCGCCTACGTTTTTCTCCAAGAAGCCAAAGCCCTGGGATGGGTACCGCCGGAATTACTGGGGCATATCAAATTCCCGGATTGGGTGTTCGGTGTGCCGTTCCTAGACACGATGGCGCGCTTTTTCGGCAGTCTGAAAGACCCCTGGGCGATGCTAATCTTCTTCTTTGCCACACTCTTCATCCTAAGCGGACTCATCTCGCTGGTCTATTCGGCCTTCCACCAGTTGCTCGGCCCGCCGCGCTACACCGACCTGGACGCCCCGCCGCCGAGAGAAAAAAGCAAGGAATACAAGCGATAGGAAGAACAACAGAGAACGATTGCTTATACAGGGTCAGTATGACATCATCCATCGGCCAATCCATCCCCCGCATTGACGCTCACGACAAGGTCACGGGCAAAGCCTTATATTCCGGTGATCTCGTCCGCCCGGACATGCTGCACATGAAAATCCTGTTTGCCGGTCATCCGCACGCCCGCGTGGTAAGGATAGACACGTCCGCCGCGGAGGCGCTGCCCGGCGTGGTAGCGGTCTACACCGCCGCCGATGTGCCGGTCAACGAATACGGGCTGCAGAAGAAAGACCAGCCGGTGCTCTGCGGCCCGGCCCCTCTGTCGGATTCCGGAATGGAGAGAGCGAAGGGAGCCGTGAGGGGAGATATTGTAAGATTCGAAGGCGACCAGGTGGCTGCCATCATTGCCGAGACGGAAGAGATTGCCGCCCATGCGCGCAGTCTCATCCAGGTCGAGTACGAGGACCTGCCAGCTGTTTACGACCCGGTCGAGGCCATGCAGCCCGGGGCGCCGCTCGTCCACCCCGAACTGGGCGACTCGAACGTCTGCGTCCACTACAAAATCCGCAAGGGGGACGTGGAGGCGGGATTTGCCGAGGCAGACGTGATTGTCGAAGGCGAGTACCGCACCCCCTGGCAGGAGCACGCCTACCTCCAGCCCGAGGCGGGTCTTGCCTATCTCGATGAGGAGGGCCGCGTCACGGTTGAGTGCGGTGGCCAGTGGACGCACGCCGACCGCGCCGGCATCGCCCACGCCCTCGGCCTGCCCGAGGAACAGGTGCGCGTCATCTACCCGGCCATCGGCGGCGCCTTCGGCGGGCGTGAGGACTTGTCCGTCCAGATCGTGCTGTCGCTGGCCGCCATGAAACTCAAGCGTCCGGTCAAAATCATCTGGTCACGGCAGGAATCTATCATCGGGCACGGCAAGCGCCACCCAATAACGCTCAAGGCCCGCTGGGGAGCAACCAAAGACGGCAAACTCGCAGCCGCCGAGATGGAAATCATCGCCGACGGCGGCGCGTACATGTATACAACCAACAAAGTGCTTGGCAACGCCACCATCACCTGCACCGGCCCCTACTTCATCCCCAACGTCAAAGTGGACACCTACGGCGTCTACACCAACAACGTCCCCAGCGCGGCCTTTCGTGGCTTCGGCGCGCCGCAAGCCCTGTGGATGGCCGAACTCCAGATGGACAAACTGGCCGAAAAACTAGGCCTCGACCCGGTCGAATTTCGTCACCGCAACGCGCTGCGGGAGGGCGACACGCTCGGGGTAGGCACCCCGGCACCCGGTCGGGTGAGCATCGTCGAGTGCATCGAGGCGGCGCGTGACCGCTTCGGCTGGTTGGGAAAACAGCCCTCAGGCGCCGGCAGCCGGTCGTCAGTGGCCCGTGGTCGTGGTTTTGCCGCCGGCTTCAAGAACGTCGGTTTCTCATTTGGCTACCAAGAAAACTCCTGGGCGCGGATCGAACTGCACGGCAAGGACGAGATCGAACATGCCGTCCTGTGGCACGCCAGCGCCGAGGTCGGGCAGGGCACACACACCGTCATGGTGCAGATGGCCGCCGAAGCGCTCGGCATTCCACCTGCGAAGATCACGCTGGTGACCTCCGACTCGGCTACAATGGGCAACCCCGGCTCGGTCTCGGCCTCGCGCATGACCTTCATGGCGGGCAACGCCATCCGCGGCGCGGCGGCCGCGGCGCTCAAAAAGTGGAAGACTGAGGAACGCCCGGCCATCGCCGAATACACCTACCTGGCCCCAAAAACCCAACCCTTTGACCCGGAGACGGGGCGCTCGACCCCCAACTTCTCCTACGCCTACGCGGCCCAGGCAGTCGAGGTCGAGGTGGACTTGGAGACCGGTTTCGTCAAACTCCTGCGCGTTGTTTCGGCGGACGACGTGGGCAAAGCCATCAACCCCGACCTTGTGGTGGGACAGATCGAGGGCGGGGTAGTACAGGCACAGGGCTACGCCATGCTGGAGGAATTGAAAGTGCGGGAGGGGCGCATCCTGAGCGACCAGTTGAGCACCTACCTCATTCCGACCATCATGGACATCCCCGACAGCGTAGATTCCGTCATCGTGGAAGTGGCCGAGCCAAACGGTCCCTTCGGAGCGCGCGGCCTGGGCGAACTGCCCTTCCTGCCGCTGGCCCCGGCCATCGCCGCCGCCGTCCACGATGCCACGGGCGTCTGGTTCAATGAATTCCCGTTAACACCGGAGCGCGTCCTGCGCGGGCTGGGAAAGATATAGGATAGATAAACGCGAAGAACGCGACTTTCCATTCCTATCCCCGCTGCATCAGAGTACTCGCCCATCGTCTCCCTGGTACGCATCCTCCGCAAGTAGACAGAAAAGAGCGCCTGACATGCCCTCTCTCATCCTTATCCGCGGCGGCGGGGAACAGGCCACCGGCGCCGCCATCCGTCTGCTGCACGCCGTTCCCCTGCTCATCAAAGCAGACGGGGCGCGGCAGAAGCCGCTCAAAGCGCCGGCGGAGCACGAGCCGCCCATCCCTGATTTTGTCGAAACGGTGGTTGTAGTTGCCGGGCTGATCGAACGTCACAGCCTGGACTTAAGTCCAATCGTCGCGCCGCAGGTCCAGGGTCAGCGCGCCAACCCGGTGCTTTTCGACCGGGATACGTTCCCGGAACTAATGTCACTCAGCGGGGACGTGGGCGGGCGCGCCGTCTTTTCCAAATTCCCCCTCACGTACCTGCCCTGGCACGACGAGAGTCTGCTAGTGGATGTGGATAAGCCGGAAGACCTGGAGAAACTGGCATGAGCGATATTGCCGCTATCGTCCTGGCTGCCGGAGAATCGCGGCGCATGGGACAGCCCAAACTGCTCCTGCCCTGGGGGCAGACGACCGTGCTGGGCCAAGTCATTGAAACACTCCGGCAGGCAGGGATTGACGATGTGCTGGTCGTAACCGGCGCCGGGCGTGAGGCGATGGAGCATGTCGCCGCCCGCCACGCGGCGCGCACCGTTTTCAACGAAGCCTTTTCCGGCGGAGAAATGCTCTCCTCCATCCAGTGCGGATTGCGCGCCCTGTTGCCGGGGACGCGCGCCGCGCTCATCTGCCTCGGCGACCAGCCCCAGGTGCGGGAAGAGACGGTGCGGCGGATATGCGCGGCTTACCGGGAAACGGAAGCCCGGCTGGTCATCCCCAGTTACCGCAAGCGGCGCGGACATCCCTGGCTGGCGGCGCGCCCGCTGTGGGAGGAATTCCTGGCGCTCCCCGCCTCGGCCACACCGCGCGCTTTCCTCCAGGCGCACAGCGGCGACGTGCGCTACGTTCAAGCCGACGCAAGCATCCTGCAGGACCTGGACACGCCGGAGGAATATGCCCGCCAGCGCCCGTAACCCTTGCGGAAACCGGGAGAGTATGCTATTTTTGCCCTGTGAGGTTCCATGACTGATTCAAAAGAGAGAACGATCATTGTTGTCGAAGACGAGGCCGACGCGGCGGAGATGTTCGCCGAAATGATGCGCGTTAGCGGCTTCCGCGTCCTTAAGGCTACCAGCAGCGCGCCGGCCATGAGCATGATCGCCAAGGAAAAACCGGATGCTGTGATCCTGGACATCATGATGCCCGACATTTCCGGGCTCGAGGTGTTGCGCTTCATGCGCCGCGACCCGGCCCTCTCCCGCATCCCAGTGGTGGTGGTTTCGGCCAAGAGCATGCCGGCCGACATTAAAACAGGGATCGAGGCCGGGGCGTCCATCTACCTGACCAAGCCGGTCGGCTTTCTTGACCTGAAAGAGGCGGTGGAGAAGGTTATCCATCCATGATGTTTCGCTCTTTCATCGCCCTGGAAGTTCCCCCCCACATCCAAAAAGCCATAACCACTCAGACAGCCGGCCTGCAAAGGACGCTCCCCAGGCCTCTTGTGCGCTGGGTGCCGGAGCACAACATCCACCTGACCCTGCAATTCCTGGGCGACGTTTCGCCGGCCAACCTGGACCTGCTGGCGCAGGCGCTGCGGACCGAGGCGGCCGGCCACCCAGCCTTCGAGGTGAGTGTCGGGCAGGTCGGAGCATTCCCGACCCCGCGCCGGCCGCGCGTGATCTGGGTTGGACTCGACGCCCCGCCCGCGCTGCTCTCCCTGCACCGCGGCATCCAAACGGTCACGGCCCGCATGGGCTACCCGCCCGAGGAGCGGACTTTCTCCCCTCACCTGACCATCGGGCGCGTACGGCAAAACGCCAGCGCGGCGGAACTGCACAGAATCCAAACCGCCCTGGAGGAGACGCACGTTGGCGCGCTGGGAAATTTCCGCGTGGAGACGCTAGTGATATTCAAAAGTGATTTGCAGTCTGCCGGCCCGGTCTACACACGCTTGCACGCGTTCCGGCTGGCCACAATTTCATGATTTCGAGGTGAACTCTGGATACACGCGAACTGGCTCATGCCATCGTTGACGCCCTGGAGGAAAAGAAGGGCGAGGATATCCTCCTGCTGGATGTACACGAGATAACATCCTTTACCGATTACTTCATCATCTGTACCGGAACCAGCAGCCGAATGCTGAATGCCTTGAGCGATGCCGTGCTGGAAAAGACAAAAGGCGAGTTCAAGAAGAGGAACCGCGTCGAGGGTTCTCCCGAAACGGGCTGGCTGCTGATGGACTACGGGGACGTGGTGGTACACCTGCTCGACCCCGAACTGCGCGCCTATTACAAACTCGAAGAGTTGTGGAAAGAGGGGAAAATCCTGTTGCGACTGCAATAAAGAAACCGGGCGAGGTGCACACCTCGCCCGAATTGCGTTGCCTTACTTTTCGAAAATCCACCTATCCGTATCCCGCTCCCACGAGACCAGTTCGGCAGGCGTAAACCAGAGAGTAACTTCCTTTTCGCCATTCTCGACCGTATCGGAGGCATGGGTCAGGTTGCGGCCTACTTCCAGGGCAAAGTCGTGGCGCAGCGAGCCGGGTGCGGCCTCGGTGGGGCGCGTCGCTCCCATCGTCTGG
This sequence comes from Anaerolinea thermophila, assembly GCA_020722345.1. Classification (GTDB taxonomy): domain Bacteria; phylum Chloroflexota; class Anaerolineae; order Anaerolineales; family Villigracilaceae; genus UBA877. Next base: position 11,192 of record DYKZ01000084.1, read on the forward strand.
CGGATAGCAGCCACGGCATTCGGCCCTTCCCAAACCATGGCCATGACCGGGGCAGAAGTGATGTATTTAATCAGACCATCATAGAAAGGCTTCCCTTTGTGGATGGCGTAATGCGTTTCGGCCAGGGCCTGACTCACTTGCAGGAATTTTGCCGCCGCAAGCCGCAGTCCGCGGCGCTCGAGGCGGCTGATGACTTCACCGATTAGCCCGCGCTGGACACCGTCGGGCTTCACGAGTACGAGGGAACGTTCCATGTTCTTCTCCAATGCAATAAAGATGAGTCCACTGCAAAAACCTTTTTAAACACGAAGGACACAAAGGCAACAAAGGAAATTCGAGGACGCTTTAAAAATGTTGAACCACGACGCAGATTATCTTGAATAATGAGTCCACTGCAAAAACC
>DYKZ01000279.1 GCA_020722345.1 Anaerolinea thermophila
GGGGGTATAATCCAACCTTGTGGCCGAAGACACTGCCTCCCCCCCTCCCAACATCGCCCGCGCCGCCGGGACCGTGATGCTGGCCTACCTGCTGGGCCAGTTGATCGGGCTGGCTGCCAAGATCATCATCGGCGCGTCTTTCGACGCCGGCACCGAACTGGACGCCTTCTACGCCGCCAACCGCCCCTCTGAGACGCTGGTCATGATCCTGGCCGGCGGAATCCTGGTCTCCTCCTTCATCCCCGTTTTTGTCAAATTCCTGGTGGGGGAAGATCGTCCGGGAGCCTGGAAACTGGCCTCGGCCACTTTCAACCTGATCCTGATTATCATGATCATCCTGGCTCTGCTGGTCGCTGTCTTCGCGCCGCCCATTGTCCGCTACATTCTGGGAAAGGATTTTGCCCCTGCCAAACAGGCGCTGACGGTTGAACTCCTGCGCATTCAACTGCCATCGGTCATCTTCTTCAGCCTGAGCGCCATCGTGGTGGGCATCCTGAACGGCCACCGGAAATTCCTTGTCCCTGCTTTCTCCCCGGCCATGTACCAGTTGGGGCAGATTTTTGGGGCAGTAGTGTTGGGCCCCGGCATGGGGATTTACGGGCTGGCCTGGGGCGTGGTCATCGGCTCGACGCTCTCTCTGCTGATCCAGATTCCCTTCCTGCCGCGCTTGGGCGGCCGCTACAGCCCAACGCTCGGTCTGCACAACCCGGCCGTTGGGGAGGTTTTTCGCCTAATGGCGCCGCGCATCTTCGGCGCGGCAGCAGTACAAGCCATGTTGTGGGTCAATACCCTGCTCGCTTCGCGCTATGATGGCGCGGTCTATGCTCTGACGCTGGGGTTCATGATGATGTACATGGCGCAAGCGGCCATCGCCCAGTCCGCAGGGACGGCAGTGATGCCGACCTTCTCTGCCCAGTATGTGGAGGGGAAACTTGACGAATTGCGCAAAACACTTGCCTCGGTGATCCGGGCCGAAATCCTGCTCTCCCTGCCTGCCACCGCCGGGCTACTCATTCTAAGTACGCCCATCATCGTTTTACTCTACCAGCGCGGCGAGTTCACCGCCGGGACCACACAGATGGTTGCCTGGGCGCTCACCTGGTACGCCGCAGGCCTGATGTTCCACTCGGTCCTTGAAGTGCTCGTGCGCGCTTACTACGCCATGCACGACACGAAGACGCCGGTGCTGATCGGCGCGGCGGCCATGCTGCTCTCCATCGTCTTCAGCCTGCTCTTCTCCGCGCTTTTCGAACATCTGGGCTGGATGCCGCACGGCGGGTTGGCGCTGGCCGTTTCCCTCTCCACCGCGCTGGAAGTGACGACGCTCTTCCTGATCATGCGCCGACGGTTGAACGGCCTCCACAGCAGGGACATTTGGCGCGCCTTCTCAGCCGCCTCCGCCGGGACCGTGGGGATGGCCGCGGCGCTCGTTTTCTGGCAGCAGGCCCTCCGGTCCGCGCCCGCCGCGCTGACCGCCCTGGGCGGGGTAGCGCTCGGTGGAGGAATCTACAGCCTGACGCTGTTCCTGCTGCGCGTCCCAGAAATCCACCTCCTGTTTACGGCGCTCAAGCGCCGCCTTCCGCTAAAAAAAACGCCCCGCTGATGCGGGGCGCTGCCTTCATTTCTTCTTGCCGGAGGTGGCCTTCTTCGACTGGCCAAGCAGGTCGCCGACCACGTCTGCCGCGGCGGCGATTTTCTTCTCGTTCTTCAGGAACAGGTCAATCTGCGTCCC
>DYKZ01000085.1 GCA_020722345.1 Anaerolinea thermophila
AGTTGTCAGTTGTTGGTTGCGAGTCGTTAGCGGCTGGTTGCCGGTGTTCAGAGGACTTATGACGAACACTGCTCATGGAACGCCGCTAATCTTTATCCCTGCGTGCGTGGCGTTGTGTTGCTTGTTGATGTGGATGAGGATGCTGGTCAGGCCTTCCACGACTACAGAGTTCTCTAGGGGGCCGGCATCCCAACCTTTCAGCCCGGCGGCGTCCACCAGTTTCAGGGTCTCGGCGCGCGCCTCCTTGCTCGTGCCGGTGACGAGCACGTCGCATTCGATGGGGGCGCGGTTCAGCAGCAGTTCGTGGGAAATGTTCTGGAAAGCGGCGCAGACTTCTACGTTTTCACCCAGCACCTGCCTGGCTTCCTGGGCAGCAGAGCCGGCGGGCGGCATCTGAACTTTTGTCACCCTGGGCGGGACGAGCGGCACGGTTACATCAATGACCAGTTTCCCTTGCGCGGCTTCGCGGACGCTTTCCAATATTTCTCGGTGTGCTGCATAAGGAACGGTCACCACGATTATGTCGGCCTTGCGCGCGGCTTCCTTGTTGTCCGTGCCCTCCACAATGGATTTCCCGTCCAGCAGGATGACGAGGTCGTCGGCCGCGGCCTGCGCCCGTTCCGGCGAGCGCGATCCAATCAGGACCCGGTACCCGCTGCGCGCCCAGCGGTAGGCCAACCCCTTTCCCTCTTTCCCCGTCCCCCCCAGGACGGCAATGGTCATGATCATGGAGGGTTTGTTCATTGCGTAGCAACTCACTTCTCAATGCCCAACTCCGAACTGGACCGGGTCCGGGACCTGCACGCCGCGGGCGGCCATTTCGGAGATCACCCGAAAGACGGCTTCGCGCAGTTCCGGCTCGCCGGCATACATGGACTGAAACAGCACCCCGAAGACGCCTTCCACCGGCATGATGCGCAGGTAGTTCAGGGAGGCGATCTTCTCTTCCTGTGTGCCGGACTTGAGGGCCCGCAGGAGCAGATCGGTGGGCGGCTTGTCGGGGGTGACTCCCAGGCCCTGTTTCCCGGCAAAGGCAATCAGCCACGGAGACTCGGCCGGCGGCGGCAGGCGTTTGGGCACGTGCGAGGGCGGATTTTTGCGCGCCTCCATGGCTTCGGCGGCCGCGTTCTTTACCACCCACTCGGTGTCTTCCATTTGCAGTTTGGCGAGCAATTCCTCCGCCCACGCCTCCGGGATGCGTCCCAGGCCGTAGGCGGCGGCGCGGCGCACCATCAGATCGTCTTTCAAGTCCACGGCTTCTCGCAGCAGGGCATGACCCTCTCCGGGTTGATTGGCTAGGGCTTCGGCGGCGATCCGCCGCTCGTGTTCCTCGCCCTGTAACAGGACCGCCCCAACAGCGTCAATGGCCGCTTCTGTCTCAATGGAGACCAGCGCCAGGCAGGCCGCCCGGCAAATGGTCGGGCTGGGATTTCTGGTCAGGCTGGCCAACAATTCGATTGATTTGGCATCTCGCACGGCTCCGGCGCCCAGCGCGGCGAGTTGCAGGAGTTCGGGCAGCGGGCTTTTGAGCAGTTGGCGGAAGAGCAGGGGGATCGAGGGGTCGCCGCCCACTTGTAAGAAGGCTGCCAGTGCCTGCCCGCGCAGGCCGAGCGGCTGACCTTCCTGCTGCAGGAGTTCGGCCAGTTTTGCCATCAGCGGGCCGCGCCAGGAGGCCTCGGGCGGGGCGTCACGCAGCCAGCGCGCGGCAGACAACAGGTTGCGCGAGAGCGGCCGGTCGAGTTCCTCGAGCAGTTTTTCGGCCAACAGGGCGGCATTCCCTACGGCAGCCAGGTATTGCATGGCAAGGTATTTCCCGATCCATGGCGGCTGGTTGAGGACGGCTTCGGGCTTGAAATTTCCCAGCGCTTTCCCGGCCAGGTAGCCGCCAAAGATGGGATGGCAAAAGCGGGTGCGGTTGTTGCGGTGGGAGGTGAGCAGGCCGCTGCCGATGAGCGTGGAGATCAGCCCCATGGAAGGAGCCTCCACCTTTTGCTTTTTCCCTTTTCCCTGCGGCTGACTCTTCTCGGCCTCCGGGGCAGATAACGCAGGTTCGGCAGGCTCGAACGACTTGACCCATTCGCGCGCCCTGCGTGGGTCAAAGACCGGCTCGGTGGAAAGGTGGGTTTGAACGGCCAGGGATTCGACCGCCTGCGAGGGGACGTTTGCTGGCACCAGCCGCCTGAGGTGTGTCTCCAGGGCGTCAACCGGGCGGGGGCCGCGCAGGTCGCCCGCATAGGCTCCCCACGTTTTCAGCGTCAGTTCGAGCGGGGTGAGGTTGGCGTATGTGGCTTGCAGCCAGCCGTTGACGAGCAGGGAGTCAACGTGCTCGATGTTGGCCTGCGCCCAGACCTCCACGGCCACGTATTTTTCCCACAGGGCGGCCCATTTTTGCAGGAATTCACTGCGCTGAGCATGTGTCCAGGCCGCCATGGCAAAGGGGACGAAGTTGAGCGAGACCAGGCCGTCCAGGTATTCGGTGGAGGCGGTGGTGACGATGCGCGTTTTTGGATAGGCGCGCTTGATAAGTTTGATGAAGTCAACCACGAGTTTCAAGCCGTCTGGGGTGAGTTCATCTGTGCCGTCGAGGAGCAGAAGGGCGCGCCCTTCGCCGAAAGCCTTGCGCACGAATTCGGGAACGCGCGGCAGGTCGAGGACAGGCGCTTTTTCCGCAACCAGGTCAATCAAGGCGTTCAGGGGATTGTCTTTGTTGGCGGGCAGATCGAGGTCGGCGACATGCACCAGGAAGGGAAGCGTATTTTCGGGCAGACCCGGATGCGGGTCGCGGCGGGCGAGGGCGGAGGCTAACGCCGCCAGGGCAACCGTTTTTCCTATCCCGGTCTGTCCCATCAAGACGATGTCCGAATCTCCTGACATGGCCTCAGAGAGGCTGATGGTTTTGGCCTGATATACAGCAGCCAATTCGGGCCAGGCCGGCAGGTAGGGGATGGTCGCCTCGACAATGTCCTCGTTCGGGATCGGCGCGCCGGGTTCGATGCGCGGCGGCGGGGCGAGCAGCCTCGGCGGTTGCAGGATTTCATCCAGAGCGAAGAGGGGGGCGGCCAGGTGCATGCCCTGCGCCCGCAAGAGGAGCGCCTGTCGGTAATGCTCTTCGACCAGGTTGATCGGCTTGGCGCTTTCTTTTTTCTCGGCTTGCTTTGTCCGGGCGTTCTCGGCCATCTGCTGGAGGGCAGGCCGGATCAGGGCGATGACCCACCAGAAAACTGTGGCAAGGATGAAACCGAGCCAAAAGGAGAAATCGTCAATGCTTGGCAGGCGAAAGCGCATAGTACCCTTCTAACTTGCGTAGAGGATTCTTCCGCAGGATGGGCAACGGGACAAGTTGGATGGAGAACGGGCGGCCTGTACCTGGGCGGGCGGGAGGATGGTGCCGCACGCGCCGCAGGAGTTGTCGCGCACGTCTGTCACAGCCACCCCGCGCCGCTGGCGGCGGAGTTCTTCGTAGAGCGAGGCGAGTTCTGGCGCGAGCGATTCGGTAATGGCAAGCCGTTCGATATTGAGTTTTTGGACATCCTTTTGGAGGCTGGCCTGCTCCTCGACCAGACTCCGCATCTGGTCTTCGCGCCCGGACCGGATGCCTGCCAGCGCCTGCTGGCGCTTGTCATCGGCCTGCTGGGCCTCCTCGGCGGCCAGCATGGCATCCAGCAGGCGGTCTTCCAGTGTGACGAGGTAACGTTTCATGGAGGCAGCGTCGTTTTGCAGGTCTTGGAGTTCCTTTGGGCTGCGGACGTTGCCGCTGTAGAGGCTGGCTTCTGTTTGTTCGATCTTGATGCGCAGGTCGTTTGCTTCCGCCTCGGCTTCTTTCAACATCAGTTCTTTCGTCTTCCGCTCCTTCTCTGACTCTTCCGCTTGGTGAATGGCCTGGGTCAGCGCAATGTCGTCCCCCAGGATTTTTTGGATGCTTTCCAAGCGCGCCCGGTCGCGGTCGAGTTGATGGTCAATCTGCTGGAGTCGGTAGAGGGTGAGGGCCTGGCTCATGCCTTGATTATATAACGAATTGCGGCGCAAGATGAAATCCTGCGCCGCACAATTTTGAGTCCACTGCAAAAACCTTTTTAAACACAAAGGACACAAAGACAACGAAGGAAATTCAAGGACGCTTTGAAAATGTTGAACCACGACGCAGATTATCTTGAATAATGATTTGTGATTTTGCGTTTTCCTGACGGTCTTCGCGTGCCGCGCGGTGCAATAGCCTTTTTGCGGTAAAGTCAATTTTGATTTTGGTTAGGCCACGTTTATTGGGAAGGAACGTTGAAATAGTTGTAGATGGCGCGTGACAATTCCGCGTAGAGCGGCGAGACTTCATCCCATATCACCTGGACGGGGTGGTAGGTGTAAATCGCCAGGATGTAGTTGCCGCCCGGCGTATAGACGATGCCCGCGTCGCTGACGTGGTTCATCACTCCGCCGTCGGTGACCCAGCCATGTTTGTGGGCCACCACCGTCCCCTCCGGGACGCCGGCCTGGATGAGCGCGCCTAGCCGGTCGCGTTCCAGGTACAGGATCATCTCCTGGCAGGAGGGTTGGCTGATCTGACCCGGAAAAGCGGCTACCAGCGCCCCGCCGCCTGTCTGGGCGCAGAGGTAGATGTCTTGCAGCAACATGCCGATGTCGGAGGGCGTGGTCTGGGAGTAGGTGTCGGGGTTGGTGCTGATGTCTGACCGCTGGTTGGCAGGCGTGTAGTAGAACTTGAGCAGCGGCGCGCCGGGGTAGAAATACCCGGCCAGGAAGGTGTTCTGCAGCCCCAGTTCCTGCGCCGTTTCGGTCACCACCAGCGGGCCGCGCACTTCGTCCAGCCATCTCATCAGGGCGTCCGAGGAGTCGTTGTCCGAACTGCCGATCATCTTGGCCATCAGTTCAGCAGAATTTTCATCCAGTTTGCCGTTGGACTGGCGGTACACCGCCACCATGATGGGAATCTTGATTGTGCTGGAGGCGGTGAACGAAATGTCAATCGGGCTGACGGCGTATTCCTGCTCGCCGGCTGCGTAGCCGAAATGGATCTGCTCGGCAGTTTGCAGGTCGAGGAAGTAGAGGTCCACCAGACCGGTGAAGCGGCTCTGGTCAATGAGTTGCTTGAGCAGGATTTCCAGCGTCTGGGTGGTGGGACGCGTCGAGGTGGTCCGCTGGGCGGTGAGCAGGACAACGCGGCTGTCGGGCGATTCCAGCGCCGATTCGATCAAGATGACGGCTCGGTCAATGTCCAGCACCTGACCAGGCGTGCCCGGGATGAATTCTGCTGTGCCAGGAATCGGCTGCGCCGAGGTGGGCGGCTGATCGTAACGGGGGGCAATCTCGCCCTGGAGATAGGCGCGCAGGCGCTCCTCGGAATAGGATGAGACCAGCGGGATGGCGTTCGATGGCGTCGGGCGGTTCCAAAGATAGTTCCAGAAACCGCTCCAGAACGAGATGCCGGTGCGCTGGATGTCTGCTGCTGCCAGCATACTGTCCACGTCCAGTTCGAAACCGATCAGGCCGGGATCGAGTTGGATGATGGCCTCGCCGTAATGCAGTTCGACCGGGGTGGAGTACACCTCCAGGAGCCTTTGCGCGGCAGACTGCGGGTCCAGGCCGCCGACCGGCACGCCGGCGATGGTCATGTCGGCGGGGTAGTTGGCGCGCTGGAGGCTGTAGCGCACCAATTGGATTCCCAGGATAACCGCCGCGGCCAGGATAAAGGTCAATGAACCGAGGCGAATCAGGAATGACGAACCGCGGATTCTCACACTACCTCCAAGTAAAATCGGTGATTTTCATCATGCCTAGCGGGGTAAGAGTATAACACACTCGCCTCGCCCGGATGTGCTACAATGGCAGGGATGGTTCGACTCCAAAACCCACTCTGAGGCTGTGTATGCTCCGATCTTTCTTGATCTATCTCTCCAAGGCTGCCTGGGCGCAGCGTTTGGTTACCGGCTGGAAGTTTGCCTGGAAGGCGGCCAGCCGGTTTGTCGCCGGGAACACCATTCAAGATGCCATCCGGGCTGTTCAGGAACTGAATGCCAGGGGCATCAATGCCACCCTCGACCATTTGGGAGAGGGCACCTCCACTCGTGAGGAGGCTATCAAGGCAACTGACGAGATCGTCGAACTGCTCGACCAGATCGGCGGCTGCGACGCGCGTGCCAACGTTTCCATCAAGTTGACCCAGATTGGCCTGGCGCTGGACGAATCCCTGTGCGCGCAGAACCTGGAGCGTATCCTCGCCTGCGCGAAGAAGCATGGGAACTTCGTCCGCATTGACATGGAAGATACACCTTACACAGACCAAACCATCGCCCTCTTCCGCCAAATGCGGCAGAAAGGCTTTCAGCGAGTGGGGATTGTTGTGCAGTCCTACCTCTACCGCACCGAAAAGGATACGCGCGAACTGCTGGCGGAAGGGGCCTGCTTCCGCTTCGTCAAGGGCGCGTACAAGGAGCCGCCCGAGGTGGCCTTCCCGAAGAAGGCCGACGTGGACGCCAACTTCGACCTGCTGACCCAGATCGTGTGCGACGCCTCCCTGGCTGCCGGCGCGCCGACCGTCAGCGCCGACGGACGCATCCCGCCCATCCTGGCCCTCGGCACCCACGATCCCCGGCGGATTGAATTTGGCAAAAACTATGCGGCCAAGATCGGCCTGCCCAAGACCGCCGTCGAGTTCCAGATGCTTTATGGCATCCGCCGCGATTTGCAGGAGCAGTGCGCCGCCGAAGGCTATCCGGTGCGCATCTACGTCCCATACGGCACGCACTGGTACCCTTACTTTATGCGCCGCCTTGCCGAGCGCCCGGCCAACATCTGGTTCTTCATATCGAACTTCTTCCGCAAATAACACGTCCACCCAACAGACAAATGGGCAGCCGTGTGCTGCTCATTTTTTCTTCCCCCGTGTTCATCTGATTTCATCTGTGGTAAAACATATCCATGGCCGAATTTCCGCTTGCCATTGTCACCGGCGCCGCCCACCGTCTCGGGCGGGTCTTTGCTCTCTGCCTTGCCCGCCGGGGATATGCCATTCTGCTCCACTACCACACCTCCCGCCTGGCCGCCGAGGAGACTGCCGCCGAGATCGTCTCCCTGGGCGTGCCTGTCCATTTGGCTCAAGCGGACTTGTCCACCGGAACGGGTCCCTCTGATCTCGTGTCCGCTCTCGACTCCCAACTCTCGACTTACGGCTCTCGCCTGCATGTCCTGGTCAATTCCGCTGCCGTCATGCCCCGCGCGGATCTGACAACTGCCTCCGCCTCGGACTGGGACGCCGCCCTCGCCCTCAACCTGCGCGCCCCTTTCCTTCTGGCGCAGGCTGCGGCGGAACGCATGCCAGATGGCGGGCTGATCGTCAACGTCACAGACACCGGCGCGCGCAAACTCTGGAGCGCCTACCCGGCCTACGTGGTCAGCAAATCGGCGCTGGAGACGCTCACCCGCCTGCAGGCAAAAGCCTATGCCCCGCGCCTGCGCGTCAATGCCATCGCGCCGGGACTGGCGCTGCCGTCTGCCGACATTGCGCCGGAAGAGTGGGAACGGCTGGTTAAACGGTTGCCGCTCCAGCGTCCGGCTGCGACCGACGAGATTGCCTCCGCCCTCGAGTTCCTGCTCGACAACGAATCCGTCACCGGGCAGACGATCATCGTGGATGGCGGATATTCGCTGGTATAACGCTCGAATGTCAAAACTCTTCAAACTCTCCAACCCCCTCCATCTCCTATTCGGCGCGCTCGCCTATACCCTTGGCGCGGGCATCGCCCGTTACCTGGGCGCGGCAGTCGGCTGGCCGGCCTTCTGGCTGGGATTGCTGGTCAGCCTGTCCCTGCTGGCGGCCGCGGCCTGGCTGGCAGTCTATTTCCACCTGCCGCTCACCCCGCTCCTCCCCGACGAGACCCCCCGCCGGCGCCAAGTGGAGCGCGTGCGCCTCCTGCAGGCCTCCTACGCCGCGCTGACCTTGACCGGCGCGGCGGTTGTGACCCTGCTCCTGGCGCGCTCGCTCACGCCTTCGTCTGGAAGCCTGCTTCTCCTTGCCGTCTTGGCGGTGGTTGCCTATGCCGTCCCGCCCCTGCGACTGGCCAGGACCGGTTACGGCGAATTGCTCCTGGCGGCCCTGCTCGCCACCTTGCTGCCCGCTTTCTCCTTCCTGCTCCAGGCGGATGAATTCCATCGCCTGCTGCCGCTGACGGCCTTTCCGCTCACCCTGCACGCCATCGCTTCCCTTCTGGCTGCCAATTTCTCTGCCTTTGCCGGCGACCAGAAACTGGGCCGTCACAGCCTGCTCACCCGCCTCACCTGGCCGCGCGCCGTGCCCCTCCACCACACCCTTCTGCTGGCTGCCTTCCTGCTCTTTGCCGCTGCGCCGTTCTTCGGCGTTGCCTGGGGGTTGCTCTGGCCGGTCTTTCTGGCCCTGCCGTTCGCCGGATTGCAGATTGCCTGGCTCCAGCGCATTGCGGGCGGCGGGAAACCCCTTTGGAAATTCTTCGACCTGCTCGTCCCCTCGGTTTTTGGCTTGAGCCTCTACCTGCTGACTCTCTCCTTCTGGCTGCGTTGACCTATGCCTGAATTCCTGCGACTTTCCTCTCCCGCCGAAGCCCTGCAAACCCTCCTGCGGGCGCTGCCGGACCCGAAGCCGGCTGCCGAGACAATGGACACGCGTCTCGCCCTCGGCCGTATCCTGGCCGAAGACGTGTGCGCCCCTCACCCCCTGCCCGCATTCCCGCGCGCCACCGTGGACGGTTATGCTGTGCGCGCCCGCGATACGTTCGGCGCCAGCGATGCCCTGCCCGGCTACCTGACGTTGATTGGCGAAGCGCCGATGGGAGCAGCCCCGTCCTTCGCCCTGACGCCTGGAACCTGTGCGCTTATCCACACCGGCGGGATGCTGCCAGAAGGCGCTGACGCGGTCGTTATGTTGGAATACACCCAGAATGTTCACCACGGAGACCACAAAGAACACAGAGAAACCCATAAAAAAATCTCTGTGAACTCCGCGTGCTCTGTGGTGAATACTGAAATCGAAATCTCGCGCGCCGTTGCGGAGGGGGAGAACACCCTGCGCGTCGGGGAGGATGTGGCTGAGGGGCAGGTTGTGCTGGCCGCGGGTCAACGCCTGCGGCCGGCGGAGATCGGCGGCTGCATGGCGCTGGGAATCACTAAACTTCGCGTAGCCAAGAAGATAAAAGTCGGCATTCTCTCTTCTGGCGATGAAGTTGTGCCGCCGGAGCAGAGTCCGCGCCCGGGGCAGGTGCGTGACGTCAACTCCTATTCGCTGGCCGCGCTGGTCGAAGCGGCAGGCGGGGAGCCGATGCTTTATGGCATTGTGCCTGACAACCTGGATGCGATGAAATCCGCCGCCGCCCAGGCCCTGAAAGAATGCGATGAGATTTTGGTCACGGCGGGGTCATCGGCCAGCGCCCGCGACACCACTGCCGAGGCCATCGCCTCGCTTGGCGCGCCGGGGGTGCTGGTACACGGCGTCAACGTGCGCCCCGGCAAACCGACCATCCTGGCCGTCTGTGATGGGAAACCGGTCATCGGGCTGCCGGGCAACCCGGTCAGCGCGCTGGTGATTGCCAGACTGTTCGTCGCGCCGGTCATTGAGCGGCTGTTGGGCGCAAAGCCGCGCCCGCGCCCCTCGGTATGGGCAAAACTGACATTGAACCTCCCTTCCCAGGCCGGACGGGAGGATTGGGTGGCGGTGAGATTGGTAGAGAGTGGAGAGCAAAGAACAGAGGCGCAGGGCGTGAGGTACCGGGCCGAGCCGGTGTTTGGCAAAAGCAATCTGATTTTCTCCCTTGCCGCCGCGGACGGGCTGGTGTGTATCCCGCCCGACGCCACCGGCCTGAGTGCCGGCGAGATCGTGGAAGTGATGCTGCTCTAGGCACAAACCCCGCAGGTCCCGAACCTGTGGGAGAATCGCTAAACAGTTGCATTTTTCTCTGACATGTTGTAAAGTATCAGCAGGGAGAACGCACCATGACCGACAAGCCTTCACAGAAGAATGTGAATCTCAACATCCGGGGGGATGTTTCGCAGGGAAACATCATTGTCGGGGATAACAATCTTGTCGGCTTCAGCGCCGAGCAGGTACAGGCGCTGCTGACCCAGATCCGCGCCGAATTCCAGCCCAAGCCTTTTGATGGAGTCTGCCCCTATGTTGGACTGAACGCCTTCGGCGAGCAGGATGCCGAGCGTTTCTTCGGGCGGGAAGGGGCGGTGGAGGAACTGCTCCAAAGGGTGGAAAGCAGCCAGGCGGTGTTCATCACCGGCCCGTCGGGATCGGGCAAATCCTCGCTGGCGCGGGCAGGATTGGCGGCGGCGTTGAAAAGCGGACGGCTCAAAGGCAGCGACCGCTGGCTGTACACCTCCCTGATGCCCGGCCGCGCCCCGCTGGAAGCGCTGGCGGCGGCGGTCTCGCGCTTGAAGTCCCCCGAGGTGGGGGAGTACCTGCTCCGCCGGGCGGGGAAAGACCCCAACGCGCTGTACAAGGCCTTGGACTCGGCGCTCTCGGACGAGCGCGGACGGCGGGTTGTGCTGTTGATTGACCAATTCGAAGAACTCTTTACACCGACGACAAATGAAAAGGAGCGGCAGACGTTCATCGGCCAGTTGACCGCTGCGGCGGCGCACACGGACGGGCGGCTTCTGATTCTGGTCACCATGCGCTCGGATTTTGTGGCCCACTGTGCCAACTATCCGGCTCTGAACGACCTGCTCAACCGGCAATTCTTCCAGGTGGGCGCCATGCACCCGGAGGAACTGGTGCGCGCCGTGGCCATGCCGGCCATGCAGGCGGGGCTGCCCATCGAGCCGGAACTGATATTGCAGATCAATGACGATTTGGGCGGCGAACCGGGCGCCTTGCCGCTGATGCAGTTTGCCCTGACCGACTTGTTTGAGTATGGCCAACAGCAGGGAAAACTGACCGCCCTGACGCGCCGCGACTACCTGGCGCGCGGCGGACTGCACAAATCCCTGGAACGTCACGCCGAGGCGGCCTTTGCCGATCTGAGCCAAGCCGAGCAGGAACTGGCCGAGACGCTCTTCCGCAGCCTGGTGGAAATCGGGCGCGATGGCGCCCAGGACACGCGCCGCACGGCGCGCTTCGAGGAACTCATCCCGCTTGAAACGGGCGCGGCGCCGGTGGAGGGACTGGTGCGCAAACTGGCGGATGCCCGCCTGCTCATCACGGCCGAGGAGGAGGGCGGCTCGCGCACCGTGACCCTGGCGCATGAGAAGTTGATCGAAGCCTGGCCCTGGCTTAGAAAACTGGTCGGCGAGAACCGCGAAGCGATTGCCTTGCAGAACCGAATCCAGGCGGACGCTGCCGAGTGGGAGGCCCATGGCCGCGACGCCAGTTATTTATATACGGGAGCACGCCTGGCAACCGCCCGCGAAAAAGTAAAGGCGCTTGCCCTGAGCAAGAACGCCCTGGATTTTGTGAAAGCCGGCTTGCAGGCGGCGGAGGAAGCGCGCCGCAAGCGGGAACGCGCCCGCCGC
>DYKZ01000280.1 GCA_020722345.1 Anaerolinea thermophila
TGCAGGTTCTGCACCGGCTCGTCCTTGCCCTGGGTGACGAGCTGGGCCATGCCCGGCGTCATGCCGAGCAGTTCAAACAGCGCCTTGAGCGCGGGCAGGTTCCATTCCTTCGGCTGCTCCAAGTGCTTGAAGCGGACCAGTTCGTCCATGCCGGTCGCAGCAAGCTGCTGTAGTCCGGTGGCATCAAACTTTTTGCCCGGGATGGCGAGCACGATGTCGCCGGAGTAGACCAGCGAAGCCAGGATGACCGCCACCCATTCCGGCTCAAGCCGACCACCGCCGGGGTTCATGTATTCCAGCCCGTGGTCGTCCTGGATGATCTCGTTGCGGTTGACTACCTGGCCGTGCCCCTTGGCCTTGACGGTATCGAGAATGAACTTGGTGTACTTCGACTTGTAGGGGTCGATCTTCTCGCCGTCGAGCAGCTCCAGGGCGTCCAGCACGGCGGTGGCCTGCTTGGTGCGGTTCTGCCCGGCGATGGCTCGCAGGGCGTCCTGCGCTGCCTGGGCGCGGTTGTTGCCGGTGATCAGGACCGAGAAGAACGGGTAGTCCGGGGCCTGGTTCTCGAAGTTCGGTGCCAGGCAGACACCGGCGATGGTGTTGACCAGGTCGCGGAAGTTGATGGTCTCGTGAGGCGACAGGCCGGGCAGATCGCGGATGGATTTGCCCTTGGCCCATTCGGTCATGGACTTGGCACGGCCCTGATAGGTGACCTCGAAGGCATCGCTCATGTGCTTCTGCAGCCACTGAACCAGCTTCTTCAGGAAACCGTTGGCCTTCGATTCATAGGTGGCCTTGGCATGGCCAGATGAGGTGGCTGCCAGATCAAGGGCGGCCGCATAGCTCTTCAGCGCAGTCTGGAATTCCTCGTCGGCGCCTTTGAGGCGGAAGAAGACCTCGTCGTTGACCTTGTCGTCCTTGAAACGAGGAGGATCATTGGGCTGGATGAAGTAGAGGTAAAAGTCCCGCTGCGGCACGGCGGTGGAACGCTCGTTGGGAGCACCAAAAAACAGATACCCAAGGCGGGCTGCCTTGTGCTCCTGCCAGACCAGTTCGTGCTGCCAGATCTTGTAGCCTGTCACATAGGTGGCGTCCTGGCATTCCATGACCCGCTTGAGCGCCTCGTAGTAGAAGCGGTCGAGCTGGCCAGGACCGAAGCTTTCGGCCCGCTTGTCGATCAGGGCGTCGAAGTCGTCGGTCTTCTTCAGGTCGAGATAGAACTGGCGGTTGTCAGCATTAAAGGAGATGAACTGGCCGCTGACTGTCTTGTGGATCTCGTGCAGGACGGTTTCCACATGGGTCTGGAGATCCTTGTCGGGTTCGTCGCTACCCAACTCGGCGATCAGCGGATCAAACAGGCAGAGACGGTCGCGCAGTTCCTCGGCGGATGCGCCCATGGGGGCATAGATGTCGCCAGTGGTAAGGCGGTGGACGGAGAGCGCATGGATCAGGCGTAGCGCCATCGGCTTGTATTGTTTGCGGGTGATGGCGTTCTCGATGCGGGATTCCAGCACCTGGCTGCAATCAATGACTGCCCGGATTTCGGGAATGGCGCGGAACGAAGCGTTCTGCTTGAGGGTACCCCAATAGCTGTCGAAGGCGATCAGGCCGGGTTCGTCCTGCGGCACGTCCTTACCAAGAATGCCTTTCATGCCCATGGACAGGGTCTTGAGCACCTCACGCTTTTCCACCGCGGTGACCCGCTCGAAGGTGTCGATGT
>DYKZ01000281.1 GCA_020722345.1 Anaerolinea thermophila
CCTATTTTCCGCTACCCCTCTTTAAGGGTTAGGTGAGAGGGGGAGACAACCCCATGATTTTGCAGATTTGTTTTTGCACGGGACGTAGTTCTGGCCAATGGACCTCCGTGCGCCGTCCTTTGCGCCGCACAATCACCAGTGCATAGTCCGCAAACGCTCGCAGCAGCGCTTTCGCCGTCGGATACCGATTGTCCCGCTTCTCAGGCATCAGCCCTCTGAGGGTCTGACCCGTCTTGGCAATCCAACGGCGCACTTGATGTTCTAACAAGGCCGCCACCAACACCGCAATCATAATCAACAACGTCAAGCCCACCAGCCGCTTTGGCTTATGCAGCCACATCGGGCGGATCTGCACAGGGCTCTTGATGAAATCAATCGTTTGTTCGACTTGCACTTGCTCTTTGTACTTTACCACGGCCATTTCCGCCGAGAGCCGCTCCGCAGGCACGTTCGTGCTGAGCAACATCACCCCGTCAAAGCGCGGCTCGTTGGCAAGGACAGCCTCCCGCCGCTGCCACGTCAGAGTCCAGTCTTGCGCCTCCGGCGTCCCCCGCAAGGTATAGGTCAGATACGGCTGGGCTTTGGCTTTCCGCAAAGCGCGTTCAATCCGCGCTTCAATCGTGGCACGGTCGGTATAGTCATATTTGCCCAGCAAGCCAGCACTGCGCCGCAAAGCCTGTTCCCCCGCCCGCAACGCTTGGGTGCGGGCTTGGGCATCCTGCTCCGCCTTGTCGCTCGAATGGCAGAAAATCCAGCGCACGGCATAGACCTGCTGGGTCTTGGGATCCACCAGTTCTCGCCTCACCTCACAGACCTGATAGGCGGGGCGTTCTGCAGGCGGTTTGCGGGCATTGTTGCGGCTGACATACTCCACGGGGGTCCAGCGCAGCTCACCTGTACGCAACTTGGGTTCGCTTTCCAGCCAGACCGCCTTGGCGGTGTCAGTCCACGGATGGGCGGCCAGGAAGAGTTGGCGATGCCGGCAGAAAGTGAGTTGGTTCTCGAAGGTGCACAGTTTACGGTCGCCGATCAACACGGCCTGCCCCGCCGCGAGCACCGCTTGGCGCAGCGCGGTCATATCGGCCACATAGACTCCTTCATCGCCTTGGTTGCCATCCCAAGGGCGATACCAGAGCGGAACACGGTTGGCCGTAATCAGGCTGAGCACCAATTGCACTTTGTGGCGCTGACCGTCTTTGTTGTAGCCTTCGACCAGCAAGGGAATGTGTTTCTCTTTCCGCGTGGGGTCTTGGGTATCGGCATAAGCACCTTCAAAATAAACGGTGGTCGTGTCTGAATGAAGCCAGTCCAGATCCAGGTGGAAGCGCCGCACGGCGTTTTGGAGGATGGTCGTCCAAATGGTAACGGGTTGCTCCGCCACGCCGTCCAAGAGAGCACCCAAGCGGTCATCATCCAGCCACTCGGCTTGAAGGCCAAAGACGTGGTCAATACCGTGGTACGCGGCCCAGTCCGCCATTTGGTAAAGCGGTGTGGGCTGGAGGCTCAGGCGATTGGTGATGATGGCTTGCGCCAGTTGCCCGTAGGTGGCTGCGATCTCTGGCTGAGCCGTGAGGGCTTGGTCAATGGCGGCGACCACGCCGAGCCGTTGGAGGATGTTCTTGACCAGATAGGCTCCCCCTACCACGACCGTCTCATACTCAACTGAACGTGTTTTGACTGGCATACGCTCCACCTCCTGGCGTGGATTGTATGCCAATC
>DYKZ01000282.1 GCA_020722345.1 Anaerolinea thermophila
GTGGTAGACCGCTCCAGACTCAAAGCACTTGCCTCCATCGTGCCACGATGCGCCCACACTAGACGTTGGTTTTGCCTACCGATTCTGACGCACAAGGCACGCAATCTGCGCCATCCTCAAGCAATCCAGCCTTGCGAAGCTGACAAAGAATCTGCTCGTACATTTCCTCTTTATTGTCAGGCAGCTTATTTCCGACAACCACCTCGGCGACAATATCGTCCTGCATGAACTTGATGGTGTAAGAATCCTCTGCCTGAGTAATCATGAAAGTAAATTCTTTTGTCAAAACCTGTTTGCTAGTCATAGCGAGCACCATTTCCAATAATCACAGCGGTATTTTGTAGATTCAGCGTTTCGTTTGAATACGGCCACTGCCCGCCTGATGCGCTTGCTGACGTGGGCGGCACATAGACGCCGATGACCCACCCTCGCGAACTGTCATTCATGCTGTAGTGGCAGCTTGCTTCGCAGGTTATCCATCCACAGCGCAAATAGCCGCCGACGAATCGAATTCCTGACCGGTAAAACGCCCAATAGGTCGATGTGCCTTTCAGTCTTCTGATACATGAATAGCCACCGCATATCCCCCCCCCATCCGCACATGGCTGCGAATAAAACCCTTTCTCAATGCATCGATTTCCATAAAACCCAACTTCCCGTTCAGCCTGCGCCAACGACGGGTAATAGAAAATCGGCTTTGCGTTCCCGTTCCCGGCGCTAACTTGAAATTCGTTGTAACGATTCGGAGCGAATTGTTGCGATGCGTCCGAAGAACAGTATTCCCAACTTAATCCTGATGGTGTGGAAGAAAGTGGATCGCTTGGCGGCGCAACCATCGCTCCTCCAGTGACAGACAAAGGCGCCAGTCTACTATCGAAGGATGGCGTGCCGTCGTCGCGCATCACCAGCATGCCGTAGTTGGTGCCGCCGTTGCCGGTCGCGCCTCGCGGGTCGGAGAACACATAGACCTCGGGCGCCAGTTCGGATGTGCCGGAACGGATGATCTCGATTTCCCAGACGCCGGCAGCCACTTGCCGCACGGCAGCCACGGCATAGTAGGCATCTACCGGCATGGTGAAGAACGGCACAGGTGTCACGTTGCACGCGATCTGGTAGGCCCAGTGGCGCAAGCCGCCGTAGCCGTCGAACGAGCGAATCGATCGGTTCAGCAGCGCCTTGCCGACGAAGTGCAGGTTGCGCGTCTCGCTTGAGACGAGCACCTGATTGTTACCGTTGATCGCCAGAAATCCGTGTGCCATGGCTCACCGCATGAGAATGATGACGTAGGCGGCTTCGCTGCCGCCCGAGATGGTGACGTTGTTGCCGCTGACGGAAACCGTGTGGGCGATGGCACGACGGTTCAGCGGCGGCGGGTCGATCATCACTTGCACGGCCAGCACTTCCCGGCCCGCCAGCATGCTGTAGGTGCGATAGGTCGTGCTTCCGCCTGGGCAATACAGCATGTCTACCTGATTCCACGTCACGTCGTCGCTGGAGAAAGCCAGCGCCCCGTTGGATCGGAACACGCCCAACCCGAAACTCACGACAGCCGCCCCAGCTTGACGCGCAACACGCCGTTCTCATCGAACACGTTGATCGTGTTGTTGGTCATGATGAGTGCCGCGTAGTTGCCGGTCGGGCTGACGATGGAAAACCGATCGGCCCGCACGATGAAATCGGAAACTTTATCGTCAGAGGCCAGGCCGAAGCCAGAC
>DYKZ01000283.1 GCA_020722345.1 Anaerolinea thermophila
ACTAAGGCCATCATGTTAGCGAACATTGATCTCAGCGCGATCCTGGAAGAAAAGACCCGCGAGTTGGTCAAGGAATTGCTCAATTTCATTGAGCAATTATCCAGCCGATTGCGCGAGGCGCAGGCGGAGATTCAACGGTTGCGCGACGAGAACAATCGTTTGAAAGGCGAGCAAGGCAAACCGAAGATCAAAGCGAATCTTGTGGAAGCGCCCAAGGATCACTCGTCGGAAAAGGAACGGCATAAAGTGCGCCAACGTCATGGGAAAAAGAAGACTGCGGCCATTGTGATTGATCGCGAAGAAGTGGTAAAAGTGGATCAAGCCGTTCTGCCCGCGGATGCGATATTCAAAGGATACGAGGAGAATGTCGTTCAGGATATTTTGTTGCAGACGGACAACGTCCGTTTTCTGAAAGAAAAGTACTACTCGCCCGAGTTGGAGCGCACGTATCTGGCAGAATTGCCGGCGGGATATGAAGGGCAATTTGGGCCGGGCATCAAGGCGTTCGTCATTGCGATGTATCATGGCGGATTGATGAGTGAGCCGAAGATCATCGAGTTTTTGGAAAACATCGGCATCCAGATATCGGAAGGGGCACTCTCCAATCTATTGATCAAAGGACATGCGGATTTCCATGCCGAGAAAGACGCGGTATATGCGGCCGGCCTGGCGAGCAGTTCCTATCAACACTTGGACGACACGCCCACGCGCCTGAACGGACAAAACCAGTATTGTCAGGTGGTCTGCAACCCGCTGTACACGGCCTATTTCACCATCCCCAACAAAGACCGCTTGAGCGTGCTGGATGTGTTGCGTCAAGGGCGCAAACGGGTGTATTTGCTCAACGTGGAAGCGCTGGCGCTTCTGGAGGGGATGCCCTTTTCTAAAGAGACGCGGCGTATTTTGGAAGACTGGCGCTCAGAGACGGTCATGGAAGAGGCGCTCTTCCTGCACGAGTTAGAGCGGCGCCTGCCGATCTTAAACAAACAACATCGCAGCGCGGTTCTCTCGGCAGCCGCCGTGGCAGCCTACCATGCCGAACGCGGCGTTTCGATTGTGCAAACGCTGGTGTGCGACGATGCGCCTCAGTTCAAGTGGTTGACGTTTTGGCTGGCGTTATGCTGGGTTCATGAAGGGCGGCATTACACACCTGCCCTGGCGGGCGGTGCCAGGGAAAAACTGGAGCCGGTGGTGTCCCTGCACCAAACCCTGTTGGATGATTTTCTGACGCGCTTCTGGGGGTACTATGACCAACTGCTGGAGTATCGCCAGCGTCCCAGCGCGTCGGAAGCGGTACGCCTGGAAGCGGAGTTTGACGTCCTGTTCGGCGCTCCCAGCGGATACGCCGAGTTGGACAAGCGCATGGCCTCTACTCGCTCGCACAAAGACGCATTACTGCGGGTCTTGCAGTTTCCTGAACTGCCGCTCCACAACAATCCAGCCGAACTGGGCGCTCGCGGACGCGTGCGCAAACGGGACGTTAGTTTTGGGCCTCGCACAGAAGACGGCAAACAAGCCTGGGATACGTTCATGACTTTAGCCGCCACCACCCAAAAATTGAAAATCAGTTTCTACGAGTACGTGCGTGACCGCGTCTTGAAGAAAAACGCCATCCCGCCGCTGGCCGAATTAATTCAAAAAGCCGCTCAGGAACTCAGGCTGGGCCAGCCCTATTCGCTTGCCTACCCCTGATTTTTGAGATGATAC
>DYKZ01000086.1 GCA_020722345.1 Anaerolinea thermophila
AGTCGCGCCCACGCTGGTGAGAGAGGCACGATTCGACACCACCGACTTCGCCACGTCTCGTCAACGCGGGTGCGAGGGCTTCGCCATGCTCATCAGCCGCGCCCGCGCCGATTCGAGTGACTTCTGGTTCGGCGCGTTCCAGCGTGGCGACCAGCGGCTCGACGTGGTCGGGCACCTCGAATAGCGGTCAGCCAGTCGCCGTAGGCAGATCCCAGTCCGCCGCGCGCGCCTCGCCGGTCTGGTAGAACTGCTTGACGAGCTTTACGAAGCCGAGGAAGTCCTTGTTCTCGGTCGCCAGACGATTGGCCATGTCCCAATCGATCTCGTCCCGCTCGCGCGCCGGAATCAACACCTGGCTGTCGACCGGGTTCTCGGTGTCCAACTTGATCAAACCGATGCCGTGCGCCGCGAAAAGCATCCGCAGCTCCTTGAGCGTGTCTTGGCCCTCGATCTCCGCCGCGACCAGGTAGCCGAAGTTGGCCCAGGACGAGTTGGAAACAGCCTGGAAAAAGCACTCGCGCGCGTTTGAACGGTTGATCAGCAGCTTGGCTTCGAAGGACCACAGCCGGGTTCGCTTGTCGGAGTACTGATTGACGCAGTCGCGCACCTCCTGATGCCACTCCGCGCCCAGGTCCTCCATGCCCACCACATCGGGGTAGAGCCAGCGGTTGCCGTTGGGGCCGCGCTTGTTCGACGACTTCTTCTCGTCGATGCGCTTGGAGAAGACCCGGGACTCCTCCCACAGGTACTGCGACAGCATTGGATACAGCGCGTGCTCGCCGAGCTTGCCTGCCGCCGCATCGGCAGCAGGCACAGCCGCTTGTCCCGCCTCAGCCGCTGCCACCTCGGCGCTGTCGGACTTCTCGGAGTAGTAGTACTTGCGCGGCCGTCCCTCAGTGGTCTTCAACTCGGGGTGACGCTTCTGCAGCGCGGGCCGTTGCGAGCTGATCTCTGCCACCAGTTGTTGCACCAGGCCGGCGTCGTCGGTAATGAATTTGCTGCTGCCCTTCTTGGCTTGGCACTCGTCCGGGTAGGTCGCGAACACCCACTCGGCGATCTGCCGTGCGGTGAATTTCTCGCCCGCACGTTCCTTCAGGAAACTGAGCAGCGCCTTGCTGAGGTTGAGCTTTTCCTGCATATCGCCTCCGGGTATGGTTCAGGCCTGAGCGCCCGATTGAGGCGGAACCGACGGCTTCTGTCCTGGGCGGTAGGTCGAATCGAACACCATGTCCGCCAGCCAGCGCTTGAAATTCGGGTTGTCGCTGAACTGCTTGAAGAGCTCTGTATGGTCGTCGAGCAGCTCCAGCACCACGCGGTTGAGCGCCTTGTCGTGCTCCAGCCTCGCGTTCTGCTTACCCGAGTTGGCCTGCGCGTTCTGGTAGGCCTTGTCCTGCGCCACGCGCGCCGGAATCTCTTCGGTGACGACCTTGCGAATCTTGTCGGCGTCATGCCACTCGATGTTGCCGAACAGGTCGTTGAACTGCTTGATGATGTTCGACAGCCTGTCCAGCTCTGGCTCGCCGCCACCTCCACCACCTCCCGGCGGTGGAGGTTCGACGAATGCGTCCGCGTCGTCCATCGCCATCCGCATCGAAGCCTGGGCCTGAGCGCGGTAGCTGTCCATGTCGATGGCTTCCAGCACGCCCTTGGACAGATCCTCCTCCTTGGGCGCAGGCAGTTTCGGAATCAAGAAGTTGAGGAAGATTGACAGCTTCTCCCATGCCGGATGCCCATAGGGAAGGATGGCCGCGAGAAAGCCGTAGTTGCGGACGAAGGCTTTCGCCTTGCCCTTGAACTTCACTTGGTCGTCCTCAGCGAGCTTTTCGAAGTATTCCGCGACGCATGCATCGAGGATGGGGTCGAGCTGATCCCGCTCAGCTCCGCCGAGGTACAGCGCGACGAGGTCTTCCACCTGCTGCCAGCTGTAGACCTGCTGTGCGTCGAGATCGCTTTTTAGGTCGTGGAGCTTGTTCGGATCGGTCTCACCTTCCTGGATCGTGGCGCGGTAGTACTCTTGGAACGCCGCCTTGACGGCCTCCGCGTTGTCGGCGAAGTCGAGCACGAACGTGTCCGCCTTCTGCGGATGCGCGCGGTTCAGTCGCGAGAGTGTCTGCACGGCCAGGACGCCCGCCAGCGGCTTGTCCACGTACATCGTGTGCAACAGCGGCTCGTCGAAGCCCGTGACGAACTTGTTCGCGACGATCAGGAATCGATACGGGTCTTGCCTGAGCTTGGCCGGAATGTCCTTGCTCGGGAATCCGTTGAGATCGGCCTCGGTCTTCTTTGACCCGCCGATCTCAAACTCGCCAGAGTACGCCACGATGGCCTTGTACGGGCTCTTGATCTCGGTGAGGTAGTCCGAAACCTCGCGGAAGTAATCGATGGCCCGGGCGATGCCGTTGCAGACTATCATCGCGCGCGCTTTGCCGCCGATCTTCTTGGCGCCGATCACCTGCTCGACAAAATGATCGACCATGATCTCCGCCTTGCGGCGGATCGCCTTGTCGTGGGACTCCACGTAGCGCCGGATCTTCTTCAGCGCCTTGGCCTTGTCCACCTCCGGGTCGTGCTCGACGATCTTGGCGACGTGATAAAAGCTCGCCACCGGGGTGTAGTTGGCGATCACGTCGAGGATGAAGCCCTCCTGAATCGCCTGCTTGGTGGTGTACGTCAGCTCTTCGGGCGAACGGAACTGCACCGTGTCGCCAACCACTTGGCGCTCGCCGAACAGCTCCAGGGTCTTGGTCTTGGGCGTGGCCGTGAAGGCGTAGTAGCTGGCATTGGCCAGCATCTTGCGAGACTCGATCAAGGCGTTGACCTTGTCCTCGACCGATTCCTCCTCTTCCTCCTCGCCGCCCTCAGCATTGTGTCCGGACAGCGCCAGATGCATCTTGGCCGTCGTCTTGCCGCCCTGGCTGGAGTGGGCTTCATCGATCAACAGCGCGAACTTCTTGTCGCCGAGGTCCTCCAGCTCGTCCAGGATGAACGGAAACTTCTGAACCGTGGTGACGATGATTTTCTTGCCGCGGCGCAGGAAGGTGCGCAGCTCCTCGGCGCTTTCCGAATGGCCGTAGATCGAAGCCACGTGGTCGTAGGACTTGATCGTGCGGGCAATCTGCGTGTCCAGCGCTCGCCGATCGGTGATGACGATGACGGAGTCGAACTGCGCCCGCCCCGCATCCGTTTTCAGCTCGACCAACTGGTGCGCCAGCCAGGCAATCGTGTTGCTTTTGCCGCTGCCGGCTGAGTGCTGAATCAGGTAGCGCTTGCCGACACCATCCGCACGGCTGCGGCGCAGCAAGGCGCGCACCGTGCGCAGTTGGTGGTACCTGGGGAAGATCTGCTTGCGCGTCTTACGCTTGCGTCCTTTAGCATCTTCCTCTTCCTCCTCCACCACCTGCGCGAAGTTCTCGATGATGTTGGCCAGCGACTCCTTCGCCAGCACCTGCTTCCACAGGTAGTCGGTCTTCAGGCCATGAGGATTCGGTGGGTTGCCGGCGCCGCTGTTCCAACCCTGGTTGAACGGCAGGAACCAGGAGGTCTTGCCAGTCAGGTGCGTGCAGAAGCGCACCTCGGCATCGTCCACTGCCATGTGGGCAATGCAGCGGCCGAGCTGAAACAGCAGCTCACCCGGGTTACGGTCGGTCTGGTACTGCACCACAGCGTCCGCAACAGTCTGTTTGGTCAGCGAGTTCTTCAGCTCGAACGTGAGCACCGGCAGGCCGTTGATGAAGATCACCATGTCCAGCGCGCGCTGGGACTCATCGTTGCTGTAGCGCACCTGCCGGGTGACGCAGAAGATGTTCTTGCCGAAGGCCTCGGCCGCGGCGGGGTTGCCTGGGGTGGGCAACAGCTTGTAGAGGTCCACGTGTACCGGCCCGTGGCTAACCCCTTTGCGCAGCACGTCCACCACGCCGCGCTTGGTGATCTTGCCCTGGAGTCGGTGCAAGAACTGGGTGCGCTGAATGCCTTCGGCGTCCAGGTTCAGCGTCTCGACCACCTTCGGCTGGGTTGCCCGCAGAAAGGCGAGCAACTGGGTCACGTCCAGCGCCAGGTCGCGGTTGTAGTCTGCGGCATGGCCCTGCACGTAGCCACTGGCGACCAGGTCGCGCACGATCAGGGCTTCGAGGCCTTTCTCGCTGGTGTCAGTCACGCTCATGGGGTTTCCCCTTCGCGTCCGCCTTGGGGTCTGCCCAGCGGAAACTGACCTTCAAATCATTCATCCATGCGGGCTGGATAAGGCCTTCATGTTGCAACCGACCGACGACGATGCCCGGATGGATGGAAAGCCGTCTTGCGAAAGCAAGTACCGATGTCTTGGCCTTCAGCAACGGCAGCTCTCGTGCATCCGCTGGTGGGATCAAGAAATCTGCCGCCCAGCGATTGGCTTCGTGTTCAAGCACGTTTTCGCTCTCGCCCCCGTCGGGATCGTCAAGAAACACGACCTTGCGCTCTTGCGCCGACGTTCCGTGCAAGAGGATGTGCGCCGCCTCGTGGAAAAACGTGAACCAGAAGCGGTCGTTGGTTTTGCCATAGAGGGACAGCTGGATCAGCGGCCGCGACGGCGACAACCACCGCGCCACTCCCGAGACGTGCGCCCGGGGTATGGCCGGGACCAAGGCCAGCGTCACCCCCGCATCGCGCAGCAGCCGCTTCATTTGCGGTTCGAACACCTGCGGCGGCTGCGTCGTCAGTAGGCGAATCTCCCCCAGGGCCTCTTCGAAACGCGCGCGGTCGAATTTAGGGGCATCCCAGCCTTCGGCCTGCTTTTCACCCAGGCGCAGACAGGTTGCAATCGCAGCCAAGTCGCTTTGCTCGGCGCGGCTGCGGCGGTACTGTGCCTTCAAGTCGGCCACGTAAACGCCCTCCCACTCGTCGGGAGAGGCCACGCCGAAAAAGCGCAAACAGGCCTCGACCAGCGCCGGCTTGTTCTTCTCCACCAGCCGCGCTTTGGAGACAACACCTTGCGCCATCAGCTCCTTGATGGGCAGCCTATCCAGCCAGTCCACCCACCCCGCGCAGCGCTGGGCGAACTGCTGGCGTTCCAGTCGCTCGCGATAAGTCGCTTCCTTGCGCAACCAGAAGCCCGCCGTGCTGCCCAAGACGCGCTCCAGCCGCGAGGCCGTGTTTTCGGTGATGGCCGCCTTGCCGTTGATGAGCTGGCTCACATGCTTTTCGGTGTACCCAAGCCGCCGGGCAAGCTCGGCTTGCGTCCAGCCGCGCTCCTCCAGCACATCGGCGATGGTGTCGCCGGGCGGGGAAACCCAGTCCGGCGCGAACGGTGCATCCAGATCAGTCATGGTAGTCCCCAATGAATTCGATACAAACAATGGTCACGGCCCGCCAGTTGACGCCGCCGTCGGCATGGCGTGGCACCGGGTCATTGGCGGGCGAGAAGGTCAACCGCCAGCCACCCGCCAGATTGACCGCGTACTCGCCGGCCCGGTCGCCCGTCAGGGGATGGGGGTTGCCCGCCGGCAGCTCGTACACGTTTGCGGCGTGCTCCAGGTCATCCAAGCGGGACCGCAACTTGCGGGCGCAGGCATCGCCCAGCTTTTTCACTGCGGCATCCCGGCTTTCGCACAGCAAGCGCACCTTCTTGTCCCGGAAGCGGATTTCCAACGCGGTTCTCCATCTTAGCACAGTCTTTACCAAATTGGTAAAGTTCGTTTTTCCGACCAGCCTCTGGCTGGCCGCTCAGCCAAGGCCAGCGCGCCGCTGAACCCCGGTCACTCACCCCCATCGCCAGGCCCTTCCTCACGCAGCTCGGTCTCGTCGTCGAGCGCTGCCAGTTCCTCATCGCTCGCCACATCGTCCGGGCCTGGCCGCCAACCGCGCACGTCGATCTGGCCGGTAACCACATCGGCAATCAGGCGGTCCCGGTACTCGCGGATCAGCTTGATTTCCTCTTCGGCGCGGGTGATGGCGCCGTCCAGCGGCTGGGACTCGTAGGTGATCCAGCGGCAGATGGCTTTCTGTTCTTCGATGGGTGGTAACGCGATGGCTGCGTTCTTCACATCGTGCTTGCTGAGTGCAAAGCGCGTGACACCGGTGGCTAGAACGTGAAACTGTTGTGCAGTACGCGCTGATCCAATAGCACGAAACAGGAACTCGCCCAACACACGTTCCGGCATGGGGCGCAGTAGGCCAAGGTGATAGGCGCAAACCACGCCGGGCAAATCCTCTGGCACCCATGCGGGTACGCCAATGTCGTCCGGGGTTTCCGAATCCTTGGTCAAAATGACATCACCCGCTTTCAGCGTCAGGCGGGCGATTTCCGCAGCCGTCGCTGTAGCGCGCATCAGGTCCATATCTTCGGTGATGCGGTCGTTCTTGTAGACATCGGTGTAGTTGCACAGGCGCACGGGCATTTCATCGTCGTGCGAGTGCTTATCCACACCGCTGAAGCGCACGTCCGCGATGTGCTTAATGAGAGTGACTTCCCAATGCTCCGGCACCTCGCCCAGCCATTCGATGCCGGAAGGTTTGAGGCAGACGTTGGGGTCAAGCCCGCGCGTGACGGCGTGGTCGATGATGCGCACCTTCTGTTCGGTCAGCAGTTTGATGAGCTCGCGCTTGGCCTTGATGAAGCGGGCGATGTGCGCGTCCTGCGCGCGCAGGTAGGCGACGATCTGGTCTTGCTCGGCGCGCGGCGGCACCAGGGACGGCATTTGCTTGAACGACTCCCAATAGAGCCGATTGCGGTCCGCCACGATGCCACGCGAGAATTTGTTGACCTCGCGCATGTAGGCGCTGGTCCGAAACAAATAGCTGAAGTATGCAGAGTTGGCTTCCGGGTACGGCTTGACCACTACGTAGGCCGGACTGACCAGCCCGTCGACCGGAGCCGGGCCGACGGCGCCTTGCCACATGCGCATCATGTTGTAGGCAATGTCGCCCTTGGCTGCGCGCTTGTATTTCTCCTTCTGGCTGATGACCTGCTTGCGTTTCAGGTTCTCCATGTCCCTGACCCGAACGCCGGTGCGCAGCGATACCTCCAGGATAGGTAAGTCGGGGAAGCCAGTCTCCACGCGGTGGCTAAAGAGCCGGCCATTGCGCAGCACTTGCCAGCCTTCAGGTATCTTTGGAGCCCAGGGAAGGCCTGAGTCTCGGTAGCTCGGATAAGCGCTCGCCTGGTCACCCGCCTCAGCAGGGCGAACCGGCGTGGCGCAGTCGGCTTCCCCCTCTACTTTCAACGCATCGGGTTTCGATAGCTGCCCACTCATTTGCGGGGTCAAGGTTGCTGATGCAGGGACGGCCGCCGTTTGAACGCTCGGCAGGTCATCACCAAATAGCCCAGGCTGCGGCGTTGCCAGGGCGACGGCCTCTTTCAAGGTCCAGACCTCAATCGGGCGGCCGAGCAACTGAAAATCTGGAACATCAGGCAACTCAACACGCAGGAAGGCATCACGGCCGTGTTCTTTCGCCTGCTCGCGCAGTTCCATGAGCAGCCGACCGAGCACGTTCATGCCCACCAGCGTGCTGCCATCGCCAACGGCCTTGGCGCCCCAGAAGTCGTCCTTTCGAGACTCCTCCACAATCGGTCGGTCACCGGTCCGGAGCAGTAGCTCGCTGAACGCGCTCCAGTTGTTGGCAAGCTTCATCCGCAGACACCAGCGCATGATGCGGACGCGGACGTGATCCCAATCCCGACGCGAGTCCTTGCGGTAGGGCTTGCTCCGCATCTTGGCCGTCATCGGGCTGTTCTCGCCGATGATCATGCGCTGCACGTCGGGCAGGTGCGGAAACCGGCAAGCTTGGTACAGCGCCTCGGACGTAAGGATGCGGATGCCGTTCACACGGATGGGGTAGCCCCCGGCCATGTTCGAGAGGCCGCCAAACGGCTCGTCGGTCTTCAGGAAGACGACGCTTTCGGCGCGGCTGTAGGTGCGGACTTGATCTCGGCTGCTCATCAAAGCCCGTCCCCAGTCAAGTCCGCGAACATCCTTCGCACAGCCGTCTGCGTGTTCGTGGTTCGGGGGAACAGCGGGTACCACGGCGCGTCCACCCAGAACGCCAGCGGCGCATTGTTGGGACAGTTGCGGTAGGTCACGATGAGCGAGCCGAAGCCCAGCGTTTCCAGCGTCATGTGCCCTAGCGGGCGCTGCGTGTCGCCGAGGTTCGGGCACATCTGCCGAATGCGAACGCCGACCTTCAGGAACTCCTGCTCTAGAAGGCTCTTGGCCGCGTCGCTGGAGAAGAAGCCGGCAGCGCCAGGGCTGCCGGGTGCGCGCAGCGTCGGCTGGTGCTTCATACCCGCCACGTAATCCCTCACTGCTTGGTCGTCCGGGATCGCCGTGGGGCGCAGCACGTCCGCAGACGCGCTGTAGGCCCGGCGATCCTCCAGCTCGATGGCACGCCACCAGGTGATGTCGACCTTCTTGCCAGCCGCTTTCACGGCTGTCTGAATCCTGCCGTTCGCGTAGTACTGCCCGCCGCTGTGCAGCGCGATGCAGATCACATGCACCGTTGCCTGCGCAGGAGCCAGGTCGCGCACCCAACCTTCCAGATCGCGCCTCACCCGATTGCCGGTGAAGATGCCGTCATCGAGGTAGATGAAGACGTTGTTGCCTTGCCCGCAGTTTTCGATACCGATCCCGAATTCCTCTCGGAGCATCTCCGAGAACAAGGCGAGCATATCGGTCTGGCTGTCGCCACCGCCCTGGATGTCCAGGAAGTTTGCAGACCGCCAGAAGTCCTTGGAGTTTGGGCCCGTGAGCTTGGCCGTGCGGATCGCCCCACGGAGGAACTTCGACACCTTCTCTTTCGAGAAATAGGTGTTCTTCAGGACATGATCCACCTCGCGCAGGATCGGAAGCTGCACGTCGGCATCGAACTGCTGCAACCAGCGGTCGACATGGTCGGTGATCGGCTTTGGTAGTGATCCGTCGCGGTAGTCCTGAATCGTCTGCGCGATGGACGTCAGCAAGGTTTGACGCTCACTCATGACGGTAACCCGCCAATGATCTTCTGCAACAGACCTTCGGTCTGCCGCTCCAGCGCGAGGATGTCAGCGCGAATTTCCTCCAGCGAGCGCAGGGGCGCGGGCTTGTAGAAGTGGCGGGCAAACGAGATCTCGTAGCCGATCTTGGTGGCCTCACGCGCGATCCAGGCGTCCGGAGCGTGAGGCAGCACCTCACGTCGGAAGAAGGCATCGATGCCGCCGGGTTCTTTCAGCGGCACCTGCTCGGTATCGCGCAAGTCGGTGTCGGGCTCGTACTCGACCAAGAACCGGTCTTTGCCCGCCACCTCGAGGTAAACGCCGTCGAGCCCCCGCTCGAAGGGCTCGTCCTTTTTCAGCTTCGTGCGCTTGGCAATCACCGGCGGCGCCGTTTCGTCACGCCAGCTCACGGCCTTGAAGATGGCCTTCTTTTCGGCGGTGGCAAGTTTCTTGCCGTGCTTGGCCATGGCCGCCTCGAAGCGGGCGCGGAACTCGTTGTGGTCGTCGAACACGCCGTCGCCGAGTTCCTGCTGCGCGATCAGTGCCAGATCGATGAGGGTCTTGTCGCGTTGCCAGGTGGCGAAATCGAGCAGTTTCTTGCGGCGCTTCTCGGGCACCGCCTTCTTCGCGGGCGTACCCTCGTCCTCATCGCCTTCCGCATCGTCGTTCTCTTCCCCGGTATCGCCCTTCAGCCACGCCTCGATCTCGGGCTTGAGCTTGGGGAACTCGGCGTAGAGCCTGTCGCCGTACTTGGCCCAGATCTCGGCGCGTAGGGCCTCATCGCCGCTGGCGAAGCGCAGGCTCTCAATGGCGCTGCGCTTGAGCTGGCTTTTGAGCCGCAGCGGGCGTTCGACGGTGATCTTCCAGTAGCCAAAGTCGGTGGTGTCGAACCATTTGCACTGCGGCGTGTCCTGCGGTGGCCCGAGGTAGAGATCGACGATGCGCTGGATGTCGGCCTCGGACAATTCGCAGTTTTTCTTGCCGAGGTTACGCCGCAGCGGTTGGAACCAACCACTCGCGTCGATCAACTGCACCTTGCCCTTGCGGTGCACGGGCTTGCGGTTGGCGAGCACCCAGACGTAGGTGGCGATGCCGGTGTTGTAGAAGATGTTGAGCGGCAGCGCGATGATGGCTTCCAGCCAGTCGTTTTCCAGTATCCAGCGCCGGATGTTGCTCTCACCCTGGCCGGCATCGCCTGTGAACAGGGCCGAGCCGTTGTGAATGATGGCGATGCGGCTGCCCAGCGGCGAGTGCCGCTTCATCTTTTGCAGCTTGTTCACCAGGAACATGAGCTGCCCGTCGCTCGTGCGGGTGATGAGCTTGAACTCCGGATCACCGCCGTGGCTGACGATGAAGCGCGGGTCGTTGAAACCCTGCTTGCCGCCCATGCGCTCGAAATCGGTCTTCCAGCTCTTGCCGTAGGGCGGGTTGGAGATCATGAAGTCGAACTCGCGGGAACGGAACTGATCGGCCGATAGGGTCGATTTGTCCGCGCCCCCAACGATGTGCTCCGCCTCGTCGCCTTCGCCCTTGAGCAGCAGGTCGGCCTTGCAGATGGCGTAGGTCTCGGGGTTGATCTCCTGGCCGAACAGGTGGATGGAGACCTCCTTGCCGTGTTCCTCGGCCAGCTCCCGCAAGGTCTCCTCGGCAACGGTCAACATGCCCCCCGTGCCGCAGGCGCCGTCGTAGAGCAGGTAGGTGCCGGACTGGATCTGGTCGGCCACCGGCAAGAACATCAGCTTGGCCATCAGTTTGACGACATCACGCGGCGTGAAGTGCTCGCCCGCCTCTTCGTTGTTTTCTTCGTTGAAGCGACGGATCAACTCCTCGAACACGGTGCCCATGCCGTGGTTGTCCAGCGCAGGCAGCTTGATCCGACCGTCGGCGTCCTTGACCGGCATCGGCGACAGGTTGATCTCGGGGTCGAGAAAGTCTTCGATCAAGTAGCCCAGAACATGCGCATCAACCAGCGTCTGGATCTGATCGCGGAACTTGAACTTGGTGAGGATCTCCTGGACGTTCGGCGAGAAGCCATCAAGGTAGGCGATGAAGTCCTCGCGCAGGCGCTGGCCCTGACTGCTGGCCTTGAGCTTGGCGAGCGTGAACTCGGAGACGTTGTAGAACGCCTGCCCTGCAGCCATCCGCAAGGCACCGTCCTGCTCGGCGACGTTGTTCTTGTCGAGGAAGCGCTTGCGCTCCAGCACCTTCTGCTTGGTCTCCTCCAGCACGGCGTCAAGACGCCGAAGCACGGTAAAGGGCAAGATGACGTCGCGGTACTTGCCGCGCACATAGACATCGCGCAGTCGGTTGTCCGCGATGTTCCAGATGAAGTCGGAGATCCACTTGATCTGGCTTTGGTCTTGCACTTTTCCGCTTTTCATATCGTCTTCTTCTGTTCGCTCGCCACTGGACCGGGCGAGGCGTGTTAGTCCTC
>DYKZ01000284.1 GCA_020722345.1 Anaerolinea thermophila
AAAATACGAGAAAATTAAATAACACGGCCTCCGAGAAATTCGGAGGCCGTGTTTACCTGTGTACGTGTTTACTTGTCTACCTCCCCCTACTTCGCTTTCACCGTGATCATCTTCGGCTTGACCTTTTCCGCCTTGGGCAGGGTGATGGTCAGGATACCGTTCTCGAACTCGGCCCTGGCCTTGTCGGTGACGACCGCGGTCGGGAGGGCGAAGGTGCGTTCGAAGGCCCCGTAGCGTTGTTCGCGCAGGTGGTAGGCGCGTTCCTTCTTCTCGTTCTCCTGCTTGAACTCGCCTTTGAGCGAGAGCATATCGCCGGTGATGGAAATTTGCACATCGTCGGCCTTTACGCCGGGCAGGGAGGCCTTCACGACCACCTCTTCGTCGGTCTGGTACAGGTCCACGGCGGGAACCTGCCAGCCGCCCACCGCGCTAACGGATGGGGTGAACGCGTCATTGAAGAGACGATCCATTGCTTCGCGCAGGGTGATCATCTCGCGCATCGGTTCAAAACGGATAAGATTGGACATAGCAGACTCCTTTCTTGTGTGATTGGTTTTGGTTTTACGCCCTTAATTTAAACGACCTGCGTTAAAAAAACGCAAGCCGTTCGTAAAAATTCCGTCAGAGATTCCGCCGTTGTCGTCATTGCGAGTGACACTGGCGCCGCACTGCATTTGGTGTAGTGAAGGCAGCAAAGCAATCCCCAACGTGCGAGGAGATTGCTTCACCGCCTCGGTCTCGATACGCCGCTTCGCGGCTACTCAACCAGCAGCAGCCCGCAATGACAGAAAACTACTTCCTCCGAAAATCCACAAACCGATAGCCGACGCCGCGCTCGGTGAGAATGTACTTGGGGTTGGCGGGGTCCTTCTCCAGTTTCTGGCGTAAGTAATTGATGTAGAGGCGGACGTAGTGCGGCTCGTCGCGGTACTCGTAGCCCCAGACCTTTTGCAGCAATTGATCGTGCGAGACCACCCAGCCCATGTTTTGGACGAGGTGATAGAGCAGGCGGTATTCCGTGGGGCGCAGTTTGACGAGTTTCCCCTCCAGCCAGATCTCGCGGCGGTCGAAGTCAATCTTCAGACGGTCATCCACCTCGATCAATCCGTGCATCGAGCCGGTCGCACCCTCCGTGCGGCGCAGGACGGCCTTGATGCGGCTGACCAGTTCGCGCGGGCTAAACGGCTTGGTGACGTAGTCGTCCGCGCCGAGTTCGAGGCCGCGCACGCGGTCATCCTCCTCGCCCTTGGCGGTAAGCATGATGACCGGGACATTCGTGAACTCGCGCAGGGTCTCCAGCACGTCGAAACCGTCCACATCGGGCATCATCACGTCGAGCAGGATGATGTCGGGATTCACGTCGCGGAGTTTGCTGATGGCCTGCTTGCCGTTGTTCGCCTCCGAGACGATGAAACCATCGTGTTCCAGGTTCATGCGGATGAAGCGCACCATGCGCTCTTCATCATCCACAACGAGGATTTTTCTGCGGTCGAAATCTTCGGGCATGAAACTATTCCCTCACAAAACTGATGATCTGTTCGGCTTCCTCGCCGCTCAGAATTTCCAGGAAACTGATTCTTTCCAGCGGCCAGATCACCTTGACCGCGCGCGAGTCGATGTAATGGATATCCTTTCCGTCGCGGCGACGCGGGTTGATGACCGTGATGTTCGTGTCGCTGGATTTGGGCAATTCCTCC
>DYKZ01000285.1 GCA_020722345.1 Anaerolinea thermophila
TTTAAACACAAAGGCACGAAGTATACAAAGGGGGTTTAAAGTTTTCCTTCGTAACCTTTGTGTCCCTCGTGTTTGAATCTCTTTCGGCTTGTCCGAGTTAGGGAGAAGGTAATCAGGAGAAGGCATGGGAGATTTCACCGGTAAAGTTGTTCTCATCACCGGGGCGGGCAAAGGGAACGGACGCCGCGCCGCCGAACTGTTCGCCGCGCAGGGCGCGGTCATCGCCGCCGCCGACGTGACCCCCGTCAACCTCGACGAAACCGTGGCTCAGGTCAGGGCGGCCGGGGGGCAGATCAAAGCCTACGTCGCCGACATCGCCAAGAAACTGCCCGTCCAGGGCCTGCTCAACCAGGCGCTGGACGATTTTGGCCGCCTCGACATCCTGGTCAACTGCGCCGAGGTGGAGCCGCAGACAACCGTCCTCGAGATGGACGAGTGGGACTGGGCGCGCACCCTGGATGTGAATCTCACCGGCGCGTTCCTGCTCACCCAATCCGCCGGGCGGATCATGAAGGAGCAGGGCGGCGGCATCCTCATACATATCGGCGGGCGGGCCAAAGGTCGAGAAAAGCGCGCCGCCTACTTCGCCAGCAAAGCCGGGCTGGAGGCTATGGTCAGGACGGCGGCGCAGGAACTGTCCCCTTTTGGCGTCCGCGTCCATCTGGTCAATTCTGCGGAAGAAGCGCTGGAGGCCTGCGGGGAATGAGCCTCCGTCTGCGGGACCTGCTGCTGGGTCTGCGGCAACTGGGGCTGGGCGAGGCCCCGGTCATCGTCCACGCCTCGCTCTCGGCCTTTGGCGAGGTGGACGGCGGCGCGGAGACGGCTGCCGCCGCCCTGGCAACGGTCTTCCACAGTTTGGTGGCGCCTGCCTTCACCTATAAGACCATGCTCACCCCACGCGTTGGGCCGCCGGAAAACGGAATCATCTACGGCATGGGCAAGGACCAGAACCGCATGGCCGAGTTCTTCACGCCCCACATGCCGGTTGACCCGCTGATCGGCGCCATCCCCGAAGCCATCCGCCGCCGGGCAGGGGCAGAGCGGACAAGCCACCCCATCCTGTCCTTCACCGGCCTGCGCGCCGAGAAATTCCTGGCCGCGCAGACGCTCGCCGAGCCGTTCGCCCCGCTTGGGACGCTCGAAGCGGCCGGCGGCTGGGTTGTGTTGCTGGGCGTGAACCACACCGTCAACACCAGCATCCACTACGCCGAGAAACTTGCCGGGCGGCGGACGTTCACCCGCTGGGCGCTGACGCCCAGGGGCGTGGTGGAATGTCCCAACTTCCCTGGCTGCTCGGCGGGGTTCGAGGCCATCCGCCCCGACGTGGAACGCTACACGCGCACGGTTCAGATCGGCGAGGCGCGTGTGCAGGCCGTTCCGCTGAAGATGCTCTTCCGCGCTGTGACGGCGCGCCTGCGCCAGGATCCGCTGGCGCTCTTGTGCCGCGATGAGGAGTGCGAACGCTGCAACGAGATACGGGATGGGTTCAAGAAGAAAGGGGCAAATCCATGAGCGTGCAGGCCGCCTCCTTGACCCTGAACAGGCGCGGCAATACCGATGTGACAGACATCCCCCGCGAGGGGGCGCGGCTTCCAATTGAAAAGATCAGGTCTTAATCCCGCCAAGCGGGATTGATTGACTCTTACGAGTTCGTCAGGCCGGCCGTCAATGGGTCTTAATGCCCTGACGGGC
>DYKZ01000286.1 GCA_020722345.1 Anaerolinea thermophila
GAAGCACAACGCGGCCGCGTCGGCCTGTGCGGCGTACCATTGGCCTTCTTCACGTGCGCGGGCGAGGGTTTGGTAGACATAATCGGGGTAATGGGACATACGCAAAGTATACCCTTGTTACAGCATTACCGTGCAACATTTGCCTTATGTGTACGCGGCTGGGATTTGCTCCCACAGTTTGCGACAGGCCGCTTCGCTCCGATCTCCGATTACAAACACCACGATTTGGCGAGTTCGACGGCACATCTGAACACAAAAGGCCACACTTCATCGGCTTCCAGCAAACCAAATAGGGGGGCTATCCACGATTGGAAGAGTCAGTAAGGCATGGGGAACAATCAGCGCCTGGCAGGCAGCCCCAACGTCTCGCGCGGCGAGCGCCAGAGCCTCGTCCATCGTCGCCGCCGGTATCATCTTGCAGGCAGCCACCAGGTCGGGGAATTCGCTGCCCACGATGACCACTTTCGCTCCTTTCAGTACTTTTGCCATCACGAACGCCCGCTGCTGTCCGGGCGGGTATCCATTGCGGCGGGCGTCATCCAGGATGGATTGCACATCCGGCGCGTCGCGCATGCCGGCAAAGAAACGCTGTTCTCCCACGCCCGCCCCGGCGCCTTCCTCGCAGCGGGCGGGGATGATAAGATAGCCTCCCGGGCGGACGACCGGCGTGGGGGCAAAGAACAAATATGACGCCGCGCGGCTGGCCTGGTACAGGTTGCTGTCCTTGGGGAAGCCGACCCCGCCGATGGCAATATCGTATTGGTGCGGGATTGGCACCTCGTACACGGAGCGGGCAAAGGCCACCAATTCGCGGAAAGTCGCTTCCGGCTCGCCGGCAGCCACTTTTAGAATGCGCTTCTCATCGTCCAGCACAACGTTTAGGATGAAACGCAGGTTGGCGCGGCGGGCGGCTTCGCTCACGGCCTCGTGGAAGGGGTTGCCCTCGATGCGTCCCAGGCGCGTGCCGGGATGCTCCACGAAGGCCGGACCGTGGGTGTGGGCGATGGTGGCCTCCCCGGCCGCGCCGATAGCAACTGTTTTGCCGCCGCCGGAATAGCCGGCGTACTGGTGCGGCTCGACAATCCCGGTGGACAGCAGCAGGTCGGCCTCGATGGCGGCGCGATGGATTTGCACCGGTACGCCGCCGGGGGTGACGCCCAGGTCAGCCAGCGCGGCCGGGTTCTGCGCTTCGTTATCCAGGACCCGGTACCTGCGCGCCGTTTCGGGGCCGAGTTTGGCCGCCCTCTCCTCCGGCGTGGACGGGCGGTGCATCCCCGTGCCGCACAGCAGGGTGATGTCGGCGTCGCGCACGCCGGCAGTTTCCAGGTCTGCCAGCAGGGCCGGGACGAGTAGATGGTCGGGCGTGGCGCGGGTGCTGTCGGTGAAGACGATGCAGACGCGGTCGCCGGGGCGGGCAAGTTTCGCCAGGGGCGCGCAGCCGGTTGGACGGTCCAGCGCGGCCCGGATAGCGGCTGCCGGATCCGGTAGCGGCGGGACGGGCTTCGAGACGACCACGTCCACGTGCATTTCGTCCGGCAGGCTGAATTCGATCTTCGTGTTGGAGTAGGGGAGGCTGTAGTTGCGCGGCATGGGGGTATTGTATCAAATAAAGAACTGCAGCAAGGGCTTAATGGTCAGCGGATATTAAACGGACACCTGCACCCACCGCAGGTGCGGTGTAAG
>DYKZ01000287.1 GCA_020722345.1 Anaerolinea thermophila
ATTGACGCCATCTGGCACCCGCATGGCCACTGGCAAGGCTTGAGTTACGGCCAACTGGCCTTGCTCGTGTTGACGTTTATCATCTATACCCACACGCATAAGCTGTCGCAGGTGGAAGAATGGGGGCATGAACATCACCACACGCTGGAACTGAGTACCGGCTGGCAGATCGGGGCGAAGGACTTGACCGATGACCGGCTGGGGCGATTGATGGAAGTACTGGGTGAGGATGAAGCGCAGAGCGCCGCCTATCAACAGCAACAAAGCCAATACTTGATTCGCGCGTATGCTTTGCCGACGCAGGTGGCGCGGTACGATACCACTACGTTCAGCGTCTATCACGAACCGCCTGCCAAAAGCGCGGCCGCCGACTTCTTGAGTTTTGGGCATAGCAAGGACCAACGGCCGGACTTGCGGCAATACAAGCTGGGCGTCAGCACTCTGGACCCGGCCGGTATACCGCTGTTGGCGGACGTCTTGGACGGCAAGGATGCGGATGATCCCCTGTATATCTCCGCGTGGCGCAAAACCTGTGCCACCCTGGGCCACCGTGAGTTCTTGTTCGTGGCGGATTGTAAAGCCAGTGCCCTGGAAACCCGCGCGACGTTGGCGGCCGAAGGCGGGCACTACTTGTTTCCGCAAACTATGACGGGAGACGTGCCGGAGTTGTTGGCCGCCTGGGTAGCAGAGCCGCCCGCCGTGCCGCAAGCCATCGTCTTGGACGCTGCGGAAGACCCCACCCCGATCGGGCAAGGATTCGTCGTCGAGCGCACGCTGACCGCTACCACCGCGACGGGGCAACAACATAGTTGGTGCGAGCGCTGGTTGGTTACCCAGAGCTACGCCCACGCGCAACGCGAAAAGCAACGCTTGCACGCCCGTCTGGACAAGGCGGAACGCCAAGTGCAACGGCTGCGCGCCACAGCTACGGAAACGGCCGCGGAATTCCTGGCCCGCGCCCAGCGGGTGGTCCAACAACACCACGTTGCCAACTTGTTTCGCCTCACGGTAAGCGAAACCTGCAGCACCCGGCGGCGCTATCTCCAATGCGGGCGTCCCGGCCCGGACACGCCCTATGAAGAAGTAACTGAGCGGCAATTGCACTTGCAGGTGCAGCGGGATACGGACGCGCTCGCGCAAGCACAACAATTGCTCGGTTGGCGCATCTACCTGACCAACGTCCCCGCCGAGCAGATGTCGCTGGCACAAGCAACGGTCTATTACCGTGACCAATGGCTCAACGAGCGCGGCTACCATCGCTTCAAGCGTGGGAGTTTGCCCGCTTTGCCCTTGTTTCTGCGCATTCCGGCGCGTATCAAAGGGCTGATGCT
This sequence comes from Anaerolinea thermophila, assembly GCA_020722345.1. Taxonomy (GTDB): domain Bacteria; phylum Chloroflexota; class Anaerolineae; order Anaerolineales; family Villigracilaceae; genus UBA877. The sequence goes on from DYKZ01000287.1 coordinate 1,332, forward strand.
GTTGCTGCTGGTGGCCCTGCAAGCGCTGACCTTGTTGGAATTTGTGGTCCAACGCGAACTGGCGCGGCAGGAGGAAACCTTGGCCGGCTTGGTGCCGGGCAACCCGCGGATGCGCACGGCCCGGCCGAGCGCCGAACGTCTCTTGGTGGCCTTTGATTACCTGCATCTGCTGATCACGACCTCATCAACCCAGTGTGAGGGCCATCTAGTCGAACCCTTATCCGCGTTACAACAACGCATTTTGGCCTTGTTGCAGCTTCCTGAAACTATTTACCGACTCGAATCCTCGAATGTTTGCGTTACATAATTCGCCGTGCAATTTAATTTATAGCGAAAGGACAG
>DYKZ01000087.1 GCA_020722345.1 Anaerolinea thermophila
GTAATCTTTGTGTCCTTCGTGTTTGAATCTCTTTCGGCTTGTCCGAGTTAGGATTCTCTGAATATTCTCGCATACGCCTCTGATGTTGCCGTCAACTCCTCGTGCTTGCCGATGGCGACAATGCGTCCCTTGCGCAGGACAATGATCAGGTCTGCCCAGCGGATCTGTGAGAGGCGGTGGGTGATGATGAACGTGGTGCGCCCTTTCGCGGCCGCGGCAATGGCGCGCTGGATCAGGTCCTCGGTGGCGCTGTCAATGGCGCTGGTCGAATCGTCCAGCACCAGGATGCGCGGGTCGGTCAGGAAGGCGCGCGCCAGAGCCAGGCGCTGGCGTTGTCCGCCGGAGAGGGTCACGCCGCGCTCGCCAATGACGGTCTCGTACTTCTTCTCAAGGGACTGGATAAACTCCTCTGCCTGCGCGGCGCGGGCGGCGGCTTCGATCTCCGCGGACCTGGCGCCGGGTCTGCCGAACGAGATATTTTCGGCAATGCTGCGGGAGAAGAGGAAGATGTCCTGCTCAATAATGGAAATCTGCCTGCGCAGAGCGGCCAGGTTCCAGTCGCGCACGTCCACGCCGTCCACCAGCACCTGTCCACAGGTGACGTCGTAAGTGCGGTTGACCAGTTTCATCAGCGAGGTTTTACCCGAACCGGTCTGGCCAACGATGGCCACGGTCTGCCCAGGCTGGACTTTGAAGGAGAGATTCTCCAGGGTCGGCTCGCCGTCCTTATAGGCAAAACGCACGTCCCGGAATTCCACCTCGCCCTTCATCTCGCCGGCGTAACCGGCCTCGTTCTGGTCGAGGTTGTTCTCGCGGTTCATCAGGTCGAGGATGCGCCGCGCCCCGGCCAGGCCCAGCGAGATCTGCGAATAGGCCCAGATGGAGGTCCAGGTGGGGAAATCCAGCATCAGCAGCAGGCCCATGTAGGCTACCACATCGCCCACCTCCAGGATGCCCTGCCGGTAGAGCAGGATGGCATGGAACAGGCCAACGCCCAGCGCCACCGCCATCATCAGGAGCGGCACGAAGCGCGCTTCCAGGTCTCCCTGGCGGACGTTGGCGGCGCGCACGCGGCGGGCGTTGCTCTCGAAGCGTTTGATCTCGGCTTCTTCCTGCGCCGCGCCCTTCATCACTTCCACCCCGTCCAGCGCTTCGGAGAGATGGGTGTTCATCAGGCCAAAGGATTGGCGCACCTCGTCGGTGATCGGCTCCAACTTCCTGAGATAACGCCGCAGGGCAAAGTAATAAAGGACGGTGTACAGGAGCGGCGTCAGGATGAGCGACCAATGATATTGCGGTGAGAAGATGAGCGGCATCACCAGGAAGAGGATGGAACCAACCACCAGGTTGACGCCGGGACTGAACAGGTAGTTGACCTCGCGCACATCGTTGGTGGCGCGCGCCATCGTATCGCCCACCGGCTGGAGGCTGTGGAAGGTCATACTCTTGCCGAGCAGGGAGACGTACAACTCATCGCGAATATCGCGCTCCACCTTCTGGGCGATGACCTCCGCCCCGAAGTTGCGACCCAACTGGAGCACGGCGCGCAGTACCTGCGACCCGCCGATGAGCAGGGCAATGGACAACAGGCCGGAAGCGATATTTCCCGCATTTTTTCCCACGAGGTCGAAGGCGCGTCCGGTCAGGATCGGCACGTAGGCGGCCAATTGAGCGTTGCCGTACGCGCCGGTCACCATGACGATCACCAGCCACCAGTGGCGCAGTCCATGGCTGAGCACCCAAAGCACCGGGCTGCGCCGATTGGAGGCGCGGCGGGTAAGCGTGAATTCAGCGGGAGCGGAGAGCACGGACATAGGGTGTGATTTTACTGCTGACATCAGCCGCTCAACTCGGCCAGCATCTTCTCGTGCAAGACCGGGTTGGCTGCCAGCACGGAGATGGGCGGGGACAGGAGATTGGGGCTGCCGTCCACCTTCGTCACGCGCGCCCCGGCCTCCAGGCAGATCAGCGCGCCGGCCGCCAGGTCCCAGGGTTTGAGCGAGAGTTCCCAGTAGCCATCCAAGCGTCCTGCTGCCACGTAGCACAGGTCGAGGGCTGCTGATCCCAGCCGCCGCACGCCCTGGGTCATCTTCCCCAGTTTTGCAAACAGGTCGAAGTTGTTGCGCGCCGAGGTCCAGGTGTCGTAGGGGAATCCGGTCACCAGCAGGCTGCGTCCCAGTTCGGCCACATCCGAGACCCGCAGCGGGCGTCCGTTGAGCCAGGCGCCTTTCCTGCGTTCGGCGCTGAAGAGTTCGTTGCGCATCGGGTCGTAGATCGCAGCCAGCATGAGTTCCCCTCGGTGCGCGTAGGCGATCGAGACGCAGAAGACCGGCACACCGTGGGCGTAATTGACCGTCCCATCCAGCGGGTCAACGTACCACTGGCGCTCTCCGCCGTCCGCCCCGCCGCTCTCTTCGGCCATGATGGTATGACCGGGGAAGCGCTGCCGTATCTCGCCAAGCAGGAACGCTTCGGAGGCACGATCTATTTCAGTTACCAGGTCAATTTCGCCTTTGTAATCAACCCGGATGTCTTTTTCGTAACCGTCGAACAAAATTCGACCGGCCTGTTGCGCCAGTTGCTCCAGGTCGGTCCGTGTGGGCAAGGTTGTCATGGTTGTTACTTTTCTTCCTTCAACTGATCCAACATGCGGTAGGTATCTCGCAACTCCGCTTCGATGTTCGCGCGGTCGCCCTTGGCCTGCTCGAGCATCACTTTGAAGGATGGCCGCTGCTCCTTCGGCAGAGTGGGAATCAGCCGCTCAATGCGCTCGATCTGGGCGTTCTTGTGACGCAGTTTCTGCTCCAGGCGTTCGCGATACCCCCGGTAGAAGAGCCTGTCCTGGAGCGGCGTCGGCACCGTTCCCGGACCGTTGGTCAGGATCTCGGCCACCGTCAGCAGGAAATCCTCGGTGTCAATGGGCTTCTCGATGAAGCGCGCCGCCCCCAGTTTGAGGGCAAAATCGCGGTCCTCTGGCGAAACATAGGTGGCCGAGAGGAAAATGATCGGGATGGAACGCGTCTCAGGGTTGGAGCGCAGGCGGTGTACGAGCGCGTAACCGTCCATCTTCGGCATCAAAATGTCGGTGATGATCAACGCCGGCCTCTCGCGCTGGAGCGATTCGAGCGCCTCCAGTCCATTGCGGGCGCTATTTACCTGGTAGCCTTTGAAGCGCAGGGTCACTTCCAGCAATTCCAGGACATTCGGAACATCTTCGACGAGCAGGATGGGGCCGTTTTGCATGCCGGTATTTTACTCCCATTTGACTCGAAATGAGCAGGCTGGGATATAATCCGCTCAATGGACAAGAGTTTCCGCCTCCCCTTCCGTCCCTTCCTGGTTGCATCCATCACCCTGACGCTGTTTGGCGCGGGGCTGTTCGCCCTCACCATCTTTGCCTTCACGCCCACCGTCTGGGCGCGCTGGTTATTCTTCTTTGGCGGCACGCTCGGCCTGACCGGCCTCGCCCTGCCCGCCGTCTGGTTCCTCAACCTGCGCTTCCCCTCCGAGCCGCCTGCCGGAACAAACGTCATCGTCCGTCAGGCGGCCTGGGTAGGCATCTTTGGCGGACTGCTGGCTTGGCTCCAGCAGGAACGCCTCGCTTCGCTGGGAATCATGGCCGGGCTGGCGCTGGGACTGTTTGTCATCGAATACCTCATCCGCCTGCGCGAGCGTTCGCTCTGGCGGCCCCCAAAAGTAGCCGAGGAACCTGCGGACGATGAGCAGCCTGCGTAACCTCCCGTCTATCGAACAACTGCTCCAGACCCATTCGGCTGCGGAACTGACCGCCGCCTACGGCCGTCCCCTGACTCTGAGTGCCATCCGCAGCGCGCTGGACCTGGTGCGGGCGCGCGTTTCGAGCGGCGCCGACCTCACCCTGCCCGACCGCGACGGCCTGCTGTCCATGGCTGCCGGCCTTTTGGGGGAATGGCTCACCCCCACCCTCCTGCCGGTCATCAACGCCAGCGGCGTCATCCTGCACACCAATCTCGGACGCGCCCCCCTCTCGCCTGCTTTCGCAAAGTCTTAATTTACGAAGTAGTAAACGGGAAAGCCAAAGTATCTGATAGATCATTGAAGTCGCCATTGAAGTCATTTTTGCGGCCCTCGAGTTAAGACAACTTCAGGAGAAACCTATGAAATCCGACCTCGACGCCCTCATGCAATCCCGCAACCTCGACGCCATCCTCATCGTTGGCAGCGCCACGCATAACCCTCCGATGTATTACCTGACCGGCGGCGGGCACGTCAGCGCGGCCAGCCTCATCAAGAAACGCGGCGAAGGGGCCGTGCTGTTCTGCAACGACATGGAACGCGAAGAAGCCGCCAAATCGGGGCTAAAGATTATCCCGATGGGAACTTATCCCTGGCAGGAAATGTTCAAGGAGGCGGGTGGTGACGTGGCCTTGATGTCGGCCATGCGGCTCAAGCGTATGTTCGCCGATTGCGGCGTGACCGGCGGCCGGGTCGGCCTCTATGGGCACACCGACGTCTCGTCCACGCTCGCTACGCTGATCCACCTCCAGCGTATCGCCCCAGAGATATCCATCGTCGGCGAGCCGCGCGATGGGTCACTGTTCATGTACGCCATGGAGACCAAGGATGAATCCGAGGTGGCGCGCATCCGCAAAATGGGAGGCATCACCACCGAGGTGGTGCGGCGCGTGGCCGAATATCTGACCAGCCGCGAGGTCCGCGCGGACGAGGTTTTGCTGAAAGAAGACGGCAGTCCGCTGACGGTCGCCGATGTCAAGTCGCGCATTGACCTGTGGTTGGCCGAACTGGGCGCCGAAAACCCTGAGGGTTGCATCTTCGCCATCGGGCGAGACGCCGGCATTCCCCATTCTGCCGGGACGCCCACCGACCTGCTGCGGCTGGGACAGACCATCGTGTTCGACATCTACCCGTGCGAGGCGGGCGGCGGCTACTTCTACGACTTCACCCGCACCTGGAGCCTGGGCTATGCCGCGCCCGAAGCGCAGGCGCTCTACGACGAGGTCAAGGCTGTGTACGACAAGGTGGCCGAGAACCTCGACCTGAATGTCCCCTTCAAGGAGTACCAGAAATTGGTGTGCGAGGAGTTCGAGAAAAACGGGCATAAGACGCCGCTCGACACCGCCGCGCCGGTCGAGGGCTACGTCCACTCGCTGGGACACGGCCTCGGACTGAACGTCCACGAGCGGCCATGGAGCGGGCTGACGGCCGCCGACGACAACCTGCTCAAACCAGGCGTGGTTATGACGGTGGAACCCGGCCTGTACTATCCCGACCGGGGCATGGGCGTACGCATCGAGGATACTTATTGGGTGCGCCCGGACGGCAAAATGGAGAAACTGGCCGAGTATCCGTATGATTTTGTGTTGGGGATGAAGAAGTGGAAGAACAAGTAATTCTATAGCATTTGACTTGCATTGGCTTCTCATGTAAACTACTGACAATATTCCCTGCCCGAGGTGATCCATGAAAAAACGCCGCAGTTTCTATCCCGCCTTTGTGATCATTGTCTTTGCCCTGTTCATGCTCCTGCACCAGACGGATAAATTGCTGATCGGTTCGCTTCAACTGCCGGTCAGTAAATCGTTTGGGTTGAACGATTTCCAGTGGGGGCTGATCAACTCCGGCGCGCTGGTTGTAGCGACCGTGCTCTATCCGATTTGGGGCTATCTCTATGACCGCTACGCCCGCGCCAAACTCCTCGCGCTGGCCTCCTTCATCTGGGGCGCGACGACCTGGCTGAGTTCCATCGTCAAAACCTATCCGGCTTTTCTGGCAACGCGCGCCTCCACCGGCATTGACGACTCTTCCTATCCTGGACTGTACAGCCTGGTCGCAGATTACTTCGGCCCGAAACTGCGCGGCAAAGTTTACGGCACCCTCCAGTTCACGCAGCCCATCGGCTACCTGCTGGGGATGGTGCTGGCGTTGATGGTGGCTCCTTCGTTGGACGGCAAACTCTTTGGCTTGGACGGCTGGCGGTCCATTTTCCTCATCACTGGCTTCTTGGGTATCTTGATGGCGCTGGTCATCTTCTTCGGCGTCAAGGAAATGCCGCGCGGCAAGGCCGAGCCGGAATTCGAGGGCGCGCAGGAGGTCAGCCAGTTCCGCTTCAACTGGCATGAAGTGAAACAGGTACTGAAGAAACGCACCATGTGGTTCGTTTTTCTGCAGGGGTTTGCGGGCGTCTTCCCCTGGAACGTGATTACTTTCTTCTTCTTCGGCTACCTGATGCGCGAGCGCGGCTACGACAATAATCAGGTGCTCTTTACCATGGCTCCCATCGTGCTCATTCTGGCGTCGGGTTACGTAGTCGGCGGCGCGCTGGGCGACTGGCTCTTCAAACGCACGCCCAAGGGCCGCATCATCGTCTCCAGTGCAGGTGTCATCCTGGGCGCGATCTTCCTGTTCTTTGCATTGAACACGCCGACCTCGCAGCCGACTCTCTTCTTCGTGCTGATGTGCCTGACGGCCCTGTTCATGCCGTTCTCCTCGCCCAACGTCATCTCCACCGTCTTCGACATCACCCCGCCCGAAGTCCGTTCCACCACCCAGGCGATGGAGTATTTTGTCGAGAATAGCGGCGCGGCGCTGGCGCCCACCCTGGCAGGCGCCCTCTCGCTCTACTTTGCGAAAATCGTCGGCCCCTTCGCCAGCCTGCAATTCGCCATTCTCACCGTCTGTATCACAGCCTGGGTGCTGTGCTTTTTCCTCTACCTCGGCGCCCTGTTCACGATTGACGGCGACGTGAAGTCCCTGCGTACCCAGATGGCGGAACGCGTCCAAACCAGCAGCGCCGATTGACCCTTCGCTTTCCCCTCCCCCGGCTTCCGGGAGAGGGGAAGTGTTTCAATGAACATTCTCCAGGTTAACCTCGCCAACCGCAAGCAGGTACGTGACTTCCTCGGTCTGCCGGCGCGTATCTACCGCGCCATCCCGCAGTGGGTGCCGCCGGCTTGAGCGGAACGGCCATCCTGTACAGTGAGATGCTCAAAAGCGTGGCGAGGAGCCGGCGCTACCGCTACGCCGAGGTAGTGCAGATTGGCATGGAAAACGAGAAAATGCAGCGCGAGATGGAGAATTTTGGGATAGATTTCTACAAGGGCCACCGGGTGTACCGGAGAAATTTATAAGGGGGGGCAGGAGCAATTGCCTATGCAGATTGTGCAAATTGACCTTCGTAATCAACGCCAGGTAAGGGAATTCATGCGCTTGCCCTTCCGTATCTATCAGGATGATCCTCTCTGGGTGCCACCGCTGGAGATGGAAGTGCGTAAATTGCTTGACCCGGCAAAGCACCCTTTCTACCGCTATTCGCAGGCGGCCTTCTTCCTGGCCTATGGCAGCAAAGCCGAACCAGTTGGCCGGATCGCGGCGATTGACAGCCGGCGCTACAACGAGTTCTTCCGCTCGAAAACGGCTTTCTTCTACTGGTTTGAATGCGAGAACGACCCGGCAGCTGCCGCGGCCCTCTTCGACGCTGCCTTTGCCTGGGCGCGAAGCCGCGGCCTGAACAGGATCATTGGTCCGCGTGGTTTTACCGCCCTGGATGGTCGCGGCGTTCTTGTGGAAGGTTTTGAGTATCGCCCTGCTTTTGGGATTGCTTACAACCCTCGTTATTACCCTGCTCTGATCGAGGCCTCCGGCTTTCGGCCTCATCATGATTACCTGTCCGGCTATTTGCGCCGGGAGACCGTCATTTTTCCAGCGCGCGTTACAGAACTGGCGGAACGGGTCACTGCCCGGCGCGGTCTCCGGATTATGAATTTCAAGTCCCGGCAGGAACTGCGCCTCCTGATCCCGCATCTCGAAAAGTTATACAACGCTTCGCTGGGCGGTGTACGCGACAACATCCCAATTGATCAGGACGATGTAGCCGCCATGGCCGACATGCTGTTGTCTTTTGCAGACCCTGAACTAATCAAACTTGTCATGAAAGGAAAGGAGGTTGTGGGATTCATCCTGGCCTACCCGGATATCTCGCGGGCGCTCCAAAAAACCGGGGGCCGGATGCTCCCATTTGGCTGGCTGGTTATGTTGCGGGAACTCAGGCGCACCGAGTACGTTGACTTGAATGGCATTGGCTTGAAAGAGGAGTATCGCGGCCTGGGAGGTTCTGCTATTCTGGCTTGCGAGATTGCCAAAACGCTGCTTGGTAAACTTCAATACAAAGTGGCAGATTTCATCCAGGTGGATACGACCAACGATAATATGCTGCGTGAGATTGCCAACTTCGGCGTGGATTTTTGCAAACGACATCGTGTATATGCGCGTGACCTTTAGGAAAGACCTATGGTAAAAATCATTGCCGACACTACCTGCGGCTTGCCGCGCGAGACGCTCACAGCGCTTGGCATCCCTGTCATTCCGCAAATCGTCATCTTCGGCGAGCAGTCCTACCGAGACGATACCGAACTGGATACGGCAACTTTTCTGCAAAAACTCAAGATGTCCGGCCAACTGCCGAAGACCGCTGCCCCGCCCCCGCCTCTGTACGCTCCCATCTTTGAAGAAGCCCTGAAAAAGGGCGACGAGTTGATTGTCGTGGCGCCGTCCGCAAAAATCAGCGGGACGGTACGCTCGGCGGAAGTGGCAGCGCAGGATTTCCCCGGCCTGAAGGTCCATGTGGTCAACTCACAGACCATTGCCGGGAACCTGGCTGCCCTGGTCCTGATGGCGCACGAGTGGGCGCAGAAGGGCGAGTCGGCGGAAACTATTGTCGAGCGCTTGAAGGCATGGATTCCCCGAGCGCGCACCTATTTCCTGGTGGATACGCTCGAGTATCTGCAAAAGGGCGGGCGCATCGGCGCGGCTAAGGCGCTGGTGGGCGAACTGCTGCAGGTCAAACCCATCCTGATGCTGCGCGACGGGCAGGTGGCTCCGTTTGAACAGCAGCGCGCCAAGAAGCGGGCGCTGGCGCGGCTAACCGAGATTATCGAGGAGCAGTGCCCGCGCACGCCGGAGGCGCACCTGTGCGTCATGCAGGCCGACGCGCCGGCCGAGGCCGAGTCGCTGGCGGCAGAACTGCGCGGCCGGCTAGAGGTCCGGGACGTGCCGGTGTACGAGATGCCGCCCGCCATCGTCGTCCATGCCGGGCCGGGCGTGCTGGCAGTCGGCTTCTTCGCCGCCTGAGGCGCTATGGTATAATTCGCAGGCTAAACGCAAATCCCCACGTACGTGGTATTTCAGGAGAGTACTGTATGTCTGGACACAGCCATTGGGCAACCATCCGCCGAAAAAAAGGCGCGGCAGATGCCAAGAAAGGCGCCATCTTCACCCGCCTGGCGCGCGAGATCGTCATGGCAGCGCGCGAAGGCGGCGGCGACCCTGAAACTAATGTCCGCCTGGCGCTGGCAGTGGAAAAAGCGCGCGCCAACAACATGCCCAAGGACAATATCGAACGCGCTATCCGGCGCGGCAGCGGCGAAGATAAAGATGCGGCCGCGATTGAGGAACTGACCTTTGAAGGATACGGCCCGCACGGCGCAGCGGTGATGATTGACTGCGTGACCGACAACCGCAACCGCACGGTGGCTGACTTGCGCCACATCTTCAACCGCTCCGGCGGCAATCTGGCCGAGGCTGGGGCGGTGGGCTGGCAGTTCGACCGCAAGGCCTATTTTTCCTTCCCTGCCGAAGAGTTGAATTACGATGCCGCCTTCGAACTGGCAATCGAAGCGGGCGCGGACGATGTGATTCAGGATGGCGACACCATCGAGATCATCGGCCCGGTGGAGGCCTTCAAGCGCATCGGCGATGCCCTGCGCACCAAAAAAGTCACACCTGAAGAAGCCAGCCTGCGCCTGATTGCCAAGCAGGAACTTGAACTGCCAGTGGATGCCACCCTGTCGGTACTGAAACTCATTGAGTCCCTTGAAGAAATGGATGATGTGCAGGGCGTCTTCCATAACGTGAAACTTTCCGAGGAGGCGCTGGCCGCCCTCGAGGCGGAATAAATGGCGCTCGTTCTGGGCATAGACCCGGGAACTGCCGCCACCGGTTTTGGCTTGGTGCGCGACCGGAGCGACGGTAGCCTGGAGATGGTCGAGTACGGCGTCATCCAGACGCCTGCCGGGGAGTATGTCCACAAGCGCTTGGCGATGCTCTACCATCGCCTGAATGAAATCCTGCTTCTCCACCGGCCCGATTCGTGCGCGGTGGAGAAGTTGTTTTTCCAGCGCAACATCAGCACGGGGATTGCCGTCGGGCAGGCGCGCGGCGTGGTGATGCTGGCTGCTGCCGAGGCCGGGCTGGAGGTGTTCGAATACACGCCCAACGAGGTCAAGCAGGCGGTGGCAGGCTACGGGTCGGCGGGGAAGCGCCAGGTGCAGGAGATGGTGCGGACGCTGCTGCTCCTGCCCGAAATTCCCCGTCCCGATGACGCCGCCGACGCGCTGGCAGTGGCCATCACGCATTTGAACACGCGGCGCTATGAAACTGGAGATGAACGGAGATAGACAGAGATGATTGCGACCCTGCGTGGAGAAATCACTCAAATCGAAGACAATGCCTTCATCGTCGAGACCGGCGGCGTGGGCCTGCGCGTCTTCGTTCCCGTCCCGCTGCGGACCCGGATGCAGGTCGGTGAAGCGACGCTGCTCTATACCCACCTCGTTGTCCGCGAGGATGCCTGGAGCCTGTACGGTTTCGAGACCAAGGCTGACCGCGACCTGTTCACCCTGCTGCTCGGCGTGGACGGCGTCGGCCCGCGCACTGCGCTGGCGGTCATGTCGGGCGCGACGCTGGACGTGATCCAGCGCGCCGTCTTTGGCGAGGAACCGGACCTGCTGGGGCGCGTCCCTGGCGTGGGCAAGAAGACTGCTCAGAAGATCGCTCTGTATCTCAAGGACCGGCTCAAACCCAGTGACACGCTCCAGGCGGTGGCGGCCATGTCCGATGCCGATTCCGAGGTCCTGGCCGCGCTGACGGCGCTGGGTTACTCGGTGGTCGAGGCGCAGACGGCCATCCAGTCTATCCCCAAGGATGCGCCCGACGATGTGGAGGAACGCTTGCGGCTGGCGCTGCAGCAGTTCACGGGGAGATAGCCGGACAAGAAGCAAAGAGAAGCGGGCGGAATCTTTTGCCCGTTTTTTGTTTTAATGACTCTCCTGCAAAAAGGCTATTGCACCGCGCAGCACGCGAAGACCGCCAGGAA
>DYKZ01000288.1 GCA_020722345.1 Anaerolinea thermophila
GCGCCGTGGAAAAGTCTCCGAGCGCCTCGCACACAAAAATCCTGACACTCCCCTCCGTCCAGGCCCAGGTGTCGCGGCCCGAGGTCCGCTCCTACCCCCCTAACCCCTAACCCCTAACCCCTAACCCCTAACCCATCTCACCCCGCCACCACGCAGTTCCGCCCGCTCTCCTTGGCGCGGTAGAGGCGCTCGTCGGCAACCTGCACGAAAGCCTCCTGGTTGTCGGCATTCAACTCCGGGTAGGAGGCGGCGCCGATGCTGATGGTCATGCGGAAGCTGTGTTCGCGCTGGGTGATGACCAAGTCCTCCACCGCGTGGCGCAGGCGCTGGGCCATGGCCCTGGCGTCGTTGCAGGAGGCGCCGGGAAGAACGATCATGAACTCCTCCCCGCCATAGCGCAGCACCACATCACCCTCGCGCAGCATGGAGCGTACCAGGCGCGCCAGCTTGACGATGGCGCGATCGCCCGCCAGGTGGCCGTAGGTGTCGTTGATCTTCTTGAAATGATCGATGTCCAGCATCAACACGGCCAGTGGCACATCGGTACGCACCGCGCGGCTGAACTCCTCGGCCAGGCGCTGCAGTCCGAAGCGGCGGTTGAACAGCCCGGTCAGTGGGTCGAGCGCGGCAAGCCGCTGCAGATTGTCGTGGGCGATGGCGTTGCGCAGCGCCAGCGACAAGGCGCGGCGGAAGATTTCCAGCCGTACGCGCGTGCCCTCCGGGAAGGACGTCGCGCTGGCCAGTACCACGGCCGCGAGCGCGACCTCCTTGTACAGGATCGGTACGATCAGCACTTCCAGCGGGCGGAACTCCATCACCACGCCGTCCACCCGGAGCCCTTCGGGGATGTTGATCAGGCGGATGCCGCCTTCCTCCATCGCCATGCGGAGCTGATCGCCGCGCACAAAACCCTCATCCTCGCGCAGTCCCTGACGCGCGCGCACGCGCAGCTCGCCATCCTCTTCCAGCAGCAAGGCGCCACCGGATGCGCCGGTTTCCGTCATCAGGTGACGCAAGGCCTCTTCCGCCAAGGGTCCCAGTTCGATGCGACTGACCATCAGGTCGGAGAAGCTCTGCACCGCCTGCTCGGTCCGGTAGGACTCGGCCAGGGCATGCACCATCGCGTTGAAGGCACGGGCGCTGGCACCGATCTCGTCGTCGGAGTCGTCCGGGATGCGGCAGCGGTCGGGGCCACAGCTGTGATGATCGAAGGATTCGCTGCTGCGCAGGTTGGCGGCGACAAAGTCCATCCGCTCGGCCAGCAACCTCAGACGGGAGCCCACCACCCAGCGCGCGAGAGCCTGGTTGAAGGTCCCCGCCAGGGCCCCGGCGGTCAGGCAGGCGGCGACAAAGCCGGGGCTCATCACCAGATCGATCGGCACACCCAGCGCACGCAGGAAGAAGGGAAACACCAGGCCGATCCCCAGGCCAAAGGCAATCATCCAGATGGCGAGATCGGTAAAGACCTTGGAGGTCAGGCGCATGGCGGCTCCTTGCTGGCAGTGGCGCCGAGAGGAGGTTCGGCGGCATCAATCAGAAGATGCTAATCCCCCCGCGCATGACAAAAAAATTACGTAAATTCATGCACCCATACAATTCCTTGGTCACGCTGGGGTATGCGCTACCACGTCCGCCAGGCCGCCAATAACGGGAAATACAGCCC
>DYKZ01000289.1:0-612 GCA_020722345.1 Anaerolinea thermophila
GCGCATCACTGCCTCGCGCATCAGCATCCACCGCAGCACGCCGCTGTTTGCCGGCAAGTTGCCGGCGATCCTGATCTACACGCGCGATGAGCGCATCGAGGATCAGCCCAATGCCGATCCGGGACTGCGCTATCGGAAGCTCGAACTGTCGGTGGAAATCATCGCCAGTGGCGACGCCGCCGCCGAAGAGGCAGATGTGCTGGCCCAGGCGGTGGAAGCCATCCTCGATGCCGATGAGACTTTGGGACTGCTGGTCGAAGGCACGCGCCTCACCCGCACCGAGGTGGATCAAGGCGGTGAGGGTGATACGCCGGTGTTGGCCGCTCGCCTGTCGTTCGAGGTCAGCTACTGGACCAAGCCTGTGATCGATGACGGGGTGTTGCCGCTGCAGGTGCTGGTCAGCTGGGTGCCGGAGATTGGCGTCAGCCATGAGCACAGCTATCAGCCGGTCGGCACCCACTACCGGGAGCCAGGTTCATGACCGAGCGCAACCTGCACCAGGACATGACCGAGGCCGAGCGGCGCATCAGCAATGTGGCGCTGATGGGGCAGGTGGTGGCGCTCGACACCGCCCGTGCCCGCGTACGGGTGCAGGCCGGTCCCATCACCACG
>DYKZ01000289.1:671-1660 GCA_020722345.1 Anaerolinea thermophila
CGGAGCCTGGTGAGCAGGTGTTGCTGGTTGCGCCCGGTGGCGATCTCAACCAGGCGGTGGTGGTCGGCTCGATCTACCGGGCAGACCATCCTGCTCCGGCCGATTCAGCGGATGTCTCGCGCACGCGGTTCTTGGACGGGGCGGTGATGGAGTACGACCGGGCACAGCACCACTGGCGCGTTTCGGTGCCTGCGGGCGGCAAGATCGTGCTGGAGATTGGCCCGACGCGACTGGAACTCAGTGATCAGGGAGCGCGGCTGACTGCTCCCCGGATTGATTTGAACTGAAGGAGGTCGCCATGCCCGCCGTCACTCGTCTCGGTGATCAATGCACCGGCCACGGCTGTTTCCCGGCACGCCCGAGTACCTCCGCTGCCACCTCGGTGTTCATCAATGGTATCGCGGTGCATCGGGTGGGGGATGCCTGGGGAACTCACTGCTGTGGCCCCGCCTGTCACGCCAGCGTGCTGGCGGAAGGCAGTGCTTCGGTCTTTGCCGAGGGGCAGGCGGTCGGACGCATTGGTGATCCGGTGGCCTGTGGATCAACAGTCGCGGTAGGGAGTGAGGATGTGTACTGCGGCACGTAACTGCACAAACGCGCTGCACCTAGCCTCCTAGACTTCTACTGCGCCCCGAATGGGTGCTGGGTCCAGTGGTTTGCCCAAGCGTGCCAGCATCGATTGCTCAAGCGCTGCTGACAAATTTCCGACGGACCGGCCCGCCTCAATGTCCTTGTCGAGCAGATCAAGGAATTGTTCAACGATGCGTTGTTGTTCTGAGGTATCCACGCCTGTCTTCACCGGTGCTGTTACACAAAGGTCGCAGCCGAAACGCCGAAACGCTCGCTCAGCGCCCGCACTTGCCGAATGTTGAGCTCACGTTTGCCGGTCAAGACTTCAGAGACAACGCCCTGGCTGCCGATCTCCGCGAGATCACTTTGCTTCAAGCCGTGCTGCTCCATCAGGAACTTCAGGGCTTGCACGCCGGTGG
>DYKZ01000290.1 GCA_020722345.1 Anaerolinea thermophila
CTGTGCCTGCGGCACGGTGCAGGTATAATGTCCATAAATCTCCACCCCAAAAAAAGGAGAATCCGATGCCCACTCCCCCATCCCGCGCTGTCAAGCCGGCCGGCGAGGGGCAGGCGCTAACAGGCGTCGGCGTCTCGCCGCTTCCCAGGGCGGGCAGGTTGCAGCCCGCCAGCAGGCTGAGGAGGACGTCCACGATGGCAAGATCGGGATGATGAAGGCGCACTTGCTCTTCTGCAGATTCGATGTCTCCTGCCTCGGCCCCCGGCGGGGCTCCCGCCACAGCGCGCTTCACCACTTGCCCGGCCACGGCCGGACTGAGCCAGGTCTAGCCACGCGCCGCCGTCCGCACCGCGTTGACCAGGGTTTCGAGCGCCTCATCCTTCAGCACATAACCGACCGCGCCGCTTTCCAGGAGGCTGAAGATGGTCTGCGCATCGTCGTGCGCGGTGAGGATGAGGACGGCGGTGGAAGTCCCCTGCCGGCGCAATCGGCGCGTCACTTCCAAGCCGTTGAGGTCGGGCAGTTGCACGTCGAGCGCGAGGACATCGGGACGAAGTTCGGCGGCCAGACGCAGCGCTTCGACGCCGTTTTCCCCCTCGCCCACGATTTCGATGTCGGGGGCTGCCGCCAGGACAGCGCGCATCCCGGCGCGGACGATGGGATGGTCATCCACAATTACAACTGTAATCCTTGCGTCCTCGCGGCCTCACTATTGGCGCTCCGTGCGTCAAAACCTATTGAATTATACAATTTTTCTGTCTCAGCGTCAGTTTGCTTGTGCGTCCGGTGTTGCGTGAGCAGCGTGCCTTCGCTAAAAGGGGCTTCCCTGGCGCCGCCCGCCAGGGAAGGTGTAGGTGGTGAGTGGCAGGCCTGCCAAACCGAATCCCCAAATGGAAATGGCAAGCCCTCAAGTACGAAGAAGTTTACCTGCACGAATATACGAGCCCGAAGGATGCTTACGGCAACTTGTCCGAATATATCACTTTCTACAACTACGACCGCCCGCCCAGGCATACGGGGCGTGCACGCGCCGTATGCCTGTGGTATACTCCATCCCAACCTTAACAAATCGGTATACCTTAACTTGACCTGTTTTCAACACTCGAGAGCCACACCAAGCCTCACCCGAATTGAAGATCTGTCATCAACCGAAAGAACAGTTTCACACGATCTTTGAAACGTTCACTGACCGTGAAAAAGCCAGAACCGCATTGCCGCGTTGGATCAACCAGGTTGAAAAACGAACTGTGACCGTACTCCAATTCTTTCTGGTGACTTTGAAAAACTGGTTTGAACTCATCCTGAACTACTTTGTGGAACGCTGGACCAATGCCTTTGCCGAAGGTGTCAACAATAAAATCGAACTGATGTAGTCCTGACCCTACTTAATCCCAAAGAGCCAAAAAGAGGAGGCTGTTTTATGAACGTATCATTCGAAAAAAGCAGAGTTTTACAGGCGCGGGCGCAGAAGGTCATGCCGCTGGGGGTCAACTCCAACTTCCGCTTCTGGGGCGAGGGGGCCACGCTTTACATGGACAGGGCCAAGGGGGCCTACCTGTGGGATGTGGACGGCAACAAATACATTGACTACCGTCTGGCCTTCGGGCCGATCATTTTGGGGCATTCCTATGACGCGGTGGACGCCAAAG
>DYKZ01000088.1:0-5914 GCA_020722345.1 Anaerolinea thermophila
GTGAGGTAAAAATGAAACATAAAATTCTCGCGATGGCAGTTGCCGCCATCTTTTCACAAGCGGTCATGGCTGACGTGCCGATTGTTCCAGCTATTGAAAACGCCCCGGTCTCCGCGCCGGAGATTCCGCCCGGCTATATTGATATGTTTGCCGCTGGGGAAGAAAAGCCCAAGATTGGCAAGCCCGCCAAGGCTGGTGCGAACATGAGCTACAAGCACGCGGAGAACCGTGAGGCGATGCCAGCTCAAGGCGCCGAGGGTCGGATTGTATTCACGTTTGGCGAATCCGATCCCACGGTTGTTTGCGCGCCTCTCCGCGTGTGCGACATCGAGCTTGAACGTGGCGAAGTCATTGTGGGTGAACCGCAGATTGGCGATGGTGTGCGCTGGAAAGTATCTCCGGCTGTTCATGGCGCGGGAACAGCTAAAACAACTCACGTTATCGTAAAGCCGACCGCACGCAACATTGAAACCAATCTCATCATTCCTACGGATCGTCGTGTATATCATCTGCGCCTCGTTTCTGTAGATGATTCTGCGCGATTCACTCGATACATCTCGTTCTACTATCCGGATTCTGCCGCCAAGGCATGGGCAAGTTATCAGGCCCAAGCCCAAAAAGAGGAAAACCCGGTTATTGATCGCCCTGCTGTGAGTGTCGATCAGCTTGATTTTGATTACAACCTGGAAATTGAGTCGGGCGATGGACGATTCAAGCCGATTCGAGTATTCAACGATGGGCAAAAAACCTTTATCCAGATGCCGTATTCCATGTCTGCCAATGAGGCCCCGGTCTTCTTCGTCATCGGTGCCGACGACAAAGAGCAACTGGTGAACTACCGGATTCGCGATGGTTACTACGTGATCGACAAGGTGTTTGCGCGCGGCGCGCTCGTTGCGGGCGTCGGCGATGAGCAAGAGCGCATCACGATTGATCGGATCAGCAAATCCAGTGTGCGGGCATCGACATTCCCGGCTTTCATGTCTGACTTCTGAGGATGCCGCCATGACTCAATCCGCTGAACTTGAATCCCCTGGCGGTATTGCCGCCAACGGGCGGCCATTGGACATTCGCGCGCAACCAAGAGTCGGTCTTCGGCTATCGAAGCGCGCAGTTGGCATCGCCTTGGTGCCGGTCTTCGTAGCTATGGCCGTCGTGGCTTACAACGTGGCCGATCGTGCCGCGCAGCAAAACAAAGTGCTTGCAAAGAAAGCCGAGGCGGGACCGGCTCAATCTTCGATGGACGCCGCTCAAGCCATTCTTGACGACGCGCCGAATGCAGTTCCAACAGTTGCCGTTCCGCCGCCGGTCGCGCCAACTGCTGATTCTGTCGCGGCGACTACACCACCCGCGCCGCCGGTGACGGGCGTCCAGACATCGGCGCAACTCAAGCCGACCGGACCGGATCCGGCGGAGATGGAGCGTCAACGCTTGATGGAAGAGGCGCGGAAAGCGCTCAAGCGTGCGATGGAGTCGGACACGACGCCGGGATCGTTCCAGCGCGCAAGCGCGGTCGCGCCACCGGCAACGCCGGTCGCGGGGGTTGGTGGCGGCATGAGAGGCATGCCGGACATTGCGCAGCTCGCCGCTCAAACGGGGCTGGGCCAAAAAGAACAGGACCAGAACCTTCAAGCTGAGAAAAAGGCCTTTTTGAAAGAGGCGAAGCAGTTCCAAACCCCTTACTTGCAAGCGTCCGTCAAGCCGGCCATGTCCCCGTTTGAACTCAAAACCGGCACGGTCATCCCGGCTCTGTTGGTTTCGGGTCTTAACTCCGACCTTCCGGGCGAAATTGTCGGGCAGGTTTCCGAAAACGTGTATGACAGCGCGACGGGTGCTCATCTGCTGATTCCGCAAGGTTCGAAACTATTCGGCATCTACGACTCCCGCGTCGCGTACGGCCAAAGCCGCCTGCTTGTCGCCTGGACGCGCGTGATCTTCCCGGACGGCTCGACGCTGGAGCTTGGCGGCATGGGTGGAATGGACAAGAGCGGTTATTCCGGACTTGAAGACCAAGTTGATCACCATTACATGCGCATTTTCGGTTCCGCCCTGATGGTTTCACTTTTCTCCGCAGGGATTCAGCTTTCGCAGCCCGAACAAAATTCTGGTTCGCTTGGATATTCCAACCCTTCCGCTGGGCAAACAATTGCCGGTGCGGTGGGCCAGAATCTGGGGCAGCTTGGAATCGAGATGTCGCGGAAAAACATGCAAATCCAGCCGACGATCGAGATTCGTCCCGGATACCGCTTCAACGTCATGATCAACAAGGATGTTGTTTTCCCAGGAGCCTACAAATGACCGCTGAGCAGCATCAGTTGCTTTTGCGGCTGACACCAGTGGGTGATGCCGTGCTCCGCCGCTATACGCGGCGGAGAGGCGATGTGACAAGAATTGTTACTGATGCGGTCAGATTTGCCATAGAGTCAGGGCTCATCGTGTATCCGTCGTCGTCTCGAGAAGAGGCAAACTGCATTACTTCCGTGCGCTTGCCGCTGGATGTTTTCTCAACACTCAAGGACGCTGCGCACTTTCACGACGTATCGATGAGTTCTTATGTCGAAGCGGCGCTTATTGAGTCCGATCGATGCAAAGTATTGGAGAAATCATGAAAATCATTGCCGTGACAAACCAAAAAGGGGGGGTTGGCAAAACCACAATCTCTTCACATATCGCTTTCGGTCTTGCCGAAAACGGGCACAAAACACTGTTGGTAGATCTGGATGGACAGGGGCAGGCCGGCATCTATCTGACCGGCGACAAAGATCTTATCCGCCGCCCTGGTGGCGCGGACAGGCTTTTTTCCCAAGACTGGAGCCGGTCTGGTGTCCCATCTGATGCCACAGGTCATGACAATCTATTTCTGCTCCACGGACACAGCGACTTGGCTCGCTTGGACGAATCGAGGAAGCCGGAGGAAGTGCTTCGCTCGCGTGACGGGATCCGGTCCGGCTTGGAGTCTGCCGGTTTCGATTTTGTTGTCATAGACACGCCTCCGGCGCTGGCGTTCCGGCAAATTGCCGCCGTCATCCTGGCCGATCGCCTGGTGACGGTTGTTGAGCCTGAAGAGAAAGCGATGTCGGGCTTGGCGCGGGTCAACGAAGTCATCAAGTTGATGCGCGCGAAGGGAGCACTGGTGCCCGACTTCGCAATGAAGATTCTTCTCAACAAGGTAGATCTTCGGGTGAGCGAGCAAAAAAAAGTCGTTGAGGCCATGCAGGAAAAAATGCCGCAGCTTGTTCTTTCACTGGTGATTCCTGCTCGACCTGGCGTCGTCAACAAAGCTTATTCAGCTCGTGTGCCGGTTTGGAATGTCAAAGGAGCCGACAAGGATTTTTCTGATGCCCTGCGCCGCATCGCGGCCGTCGTCCTGGAGTAACCGTCATGTCCGCGCTCGATTTTCTCGACGGCTTAATGGATACAGGAGAAGAGGTCTCTCCTTCCCCAGCGGCTGCAGCCGCCGCCGTTGCAGGACTGGAACGGGTTCCGGTCGAGGCGCTTCGCCCGGACCCGGATCAGCCCCGCAAAGACTTTGATGTGGAACGCATCAAGAATCTCGCCGAGTCATTCAAAGTCGCGGGCATACTTCATCCGGTGCTCGTGCGCGAGATGGACGGCGATCTCATCATTGTTGATGGCGAGCGCCGTTGGCGTGCCGCGAAGCTGGCCGGCCTGGTGGACGTGCCCGTTGTCCGGCGCGAAGAAGACGCGCAGACGATCTACATGCTGCAGGTGATCGCAAACGCAAACCGAGCTGACTTGTCGGACCTGGAGACAGCCAAGGCGGTTGCAAAGTTGAAATCCATTACCGGCAAAACGAACGGGCAACTTGCGAAGCTGCTGGACCGCTCCGAATCGCAGTTGAGCCGCCTGAGTGCTCTTGTCGATGATGATCTGATCGCGCCGCTGGCTGAGAGCGGACTGATCGAGCGGGCAGAACATGCGGCCATCTTCAAGGCCCTTCCTAAGAACCAGCAAGAAGCCGTGTTGGAGCAAGCTCGCGCCGAGGGGCGGGCCATCCGCTATCAAGAACTGGTTGATGCTCGCGCCGAAGCCAAGAAAACCACGGTTGGATCTTCGGAGTCATCAGGAGTAACCGATCAAACGGAAGTCCCATCTATTGAAGTCGATGAGTTCGATGGTGAGAATCAGGAAGAGGCGGAAGATACTGATGAAACCGAAGAGGCAGATGCACCGGAAGATGTTGACCTGGGCAACATGGAGTCGCCGACAGGAACATCAAACTCGGAGTCATCAGAAGAGAATGAAGACGGCTGGACTACGGTCGATTTTTCCATCCAGGATCTGGAATCACTGATGGACGTGCTTAAAGCGGCCGGTGACTTGGTGGAGCATGTAACTATCAAAATGCGCGAATCCCTCGCGACTCAATTGAATCGATGAAATCCGGGCCTTTTTCTTATTCTCCCCGCAAAGGAGAGAACAAAGATGAAGAACAACAAACCCGGATATTCCGTCAACGACCTTGCGCATTTGCTTTCCACGTCACGACAGTGGGTGTGGCAAGCGGTTCAGCGCGGCTACATCAATGAGCCTGACTGTTTCATCAGCAAAGTTCGATTTTGGTCAAACGAAATCGTGAGGTCCATGATCCATGCGTCGCGCGTTGAGCCGATGAACTCACGCATTCCCGAAAAAATGATTCGAGAGGTTGAACCCATGTCAAAACTCATTAAAACGCGCGAAGCGGCTGAATATCTCGGGCTGAGCGTGGGTTATTTAGCCAACAGCCGGTGCGGCATTGTCGATGGACCGGCATGGGTGAAGATCGGCGGCATCGTGCGCTACGACGTGCGTGATTTGGACAAGTGGATCGAGGATCGGAAGATCGTGCCAGGGGAGGGCAAAATCTAACTCCGATGATAATTGTTATGTGCAATGGCAGGGTGTTCGCCAAGCCATAGCAAGAAGAACAAGCTGCTTGCCCTCAACAGGCTTGTCCACAGAAATTGTGGATAACCTTGCTATGTGGTCATGTTGTGACTACAATGTTGATTATCAAAGCAATGAGGGCTACATCATGGCAACAACGTCCGACACTTATGTTCGTGCCCGCATCGATCAGGGCACGAAGGATCGCGCCGCCGAGGCGCTGGAATCCATGGGGTTATCTGTGTCGGATGCTATCCGCATGCTCATGATGCGTGTAGCCATTGAAGGGCGGATGCCCTTCGAGGTGAAGGTTCCCAAGAAATCCACAAAGCAGGCTATCGCGGAACTTGAATCCGGTAAGGCGCGCTCCTTTGCCGGCGTTGATGATCTGATGACCGACCTGCATGCGGACGATTGAGCGATCATCCGCATTCAAGCGCGACTATAAGCGCGAGGCCAAGGGGCAGCATCGATCCACTCTGGATGATGATCTGGTCCCAGTGCTCAAGGCCTTGGCCCTTGATCAGCGCCTTGAGCCACGCTACCGCGACCATGACTTAAGTGGCGACTGGGCGGGCTATCGTGAATGCCACATCAAGCCCGATCTTCTTCTCATCTACCGAAAGTCGGACAGCGACCTGCTGCGCCTGGCACGCCTTGGGTCTCATAGCGAGTTATTTCGCTAGGCGTCTATCAGGAAGTCCTCAATCTTGGATCCCTGCTGCAACGCAAACCGCAACCAGACCGGCTTTTGGCCCCGCCCTGTCCAGGTCTGAGCCGGATTATCCGGATTGCGGTACTTAGGAGCCACGGATCGCGTCTTTTTAGACGGCATCTTGTCCCCAAGCTCGAAAATCTCGCCCAGACTGACGCCGGCCTCACGGGCCAACCGTTCGATCTCGCGCCGCGTATCAGCAATTTTCTTGGCCCTGATCCGCTGGATCTGCGACTTAGACAACTTGATCAGTTCTTCCAGATCGGAAATGGAAAGTCTTTCCAGGTCAATATTGGTGAGGCTCATTTT
>DYKZ01000088.1:6014-10994 GCA_020722345.1 Anaerolinea thermophila
CTTCCAGATCGGAAATGGAAAGTCTTTCCAGGTCAATATTGGTGAGGCTCATTTTCTTCCCCATGAGTGATTGAGCGGACTCGTTATAGCAGATTGTCTACTGTGCCAACAGGGCGGCATATGATGCGGAAAAACCGCCAACCCCGCTATAGGATAGCATGCTCGCGCTAATCGTCGGGCTTGTCCATCGCCACCCTGTCACTTTGGCCACGTAGCCGTTTTGAAACCCGCGCCAAAAGTTGCCGGTGTTGTAAGCGCTGAGCGCGGCCCGAAGCGCCTGCTGGCTGTCGCCGATAGACTGTATGGCGAGCGTGTAATTCTCAGCAAGGATTCGCGCCCCGGCGGATATATTCGTGCATGCATCGAAGGCTTGCGCGGGTGTCAGTCCGAGCCTACCAAGGTTTCGACTGTTGATCTGCATCAGCCCCAGATCAACGCTGTAGCCAGCCTGAATCAATGCACTAGCTAAAGCAGCCGCATCCCCGGCATTGCGCGGCTTACGAGGCAGGACGCCGTTGTTGACGTTGATCGCGAGCGGATTCCCGCCGGACTCAACGCGGACAATCGCCGCAATGGTGTCTGGGTGGACGCTGGGTCCGCATTGTTTGTAAAGGGTGGGAAGGTCCATGTCGTACCTCAATAATTGAATGCTGTGATTACGGGGATATCAAAAAGCTGTCCCCATGCCCGTACAGCACGATGCTGTATTTCTGGAATCTTGGTGTCCTTGGCCCACCAAGCATTACCAGGGGCCGCCAGAATTTGCGAACCTGCTAAAACCGAATGTAATACCGGCCAAGTAATAAGCTGCTCGTAACACACAAGGAAACCTACGTGTCGGCCATGAATCGAAACAACCGGATTATCAAACCAATAGGCCCGTGCCCCCTCATGAGTGAACGGCCGCCACATAGAAACAGGCACAGGCACTCGTTGCTTATAAACAATGCCTGATTTAGCTCCAATCGCCATCATAATGTTGTCGTAATGGCTTGACCCGGCCTCGCGCTGCGTCATGCCGACAATGACCGTGCGGCCTTCCAGCTTCATCTTGCTTTGTTCATCAGACCAGAGCGGAACGCTTGCTGACGCGAGTCCTCCAACAGTTTCGGGCATGACGATGACTTCGCTCTTGGTGTTACGGGCAAGCTGCTGAAGGTGCTGCGTGTCAATGTAGGTTTGGACAAGATTCAGGTCGCCCCGTCCGCCGGAAAGCTGTGTATCGATGCCCATCCACCCCGCCGGCCCCGCCAAATCTGGACCAAAAAACAAGCCGATGAGTACCCCGCCTGTTGCAATGCCGGTCGAGGCAAACGGCATCCGTGTTGACACTGCGATGATCAGCATCACCCCCAACAAACCAATCCACCCCATGGAAGGGAAGACGATACCTGCCGCCGTCAGCGGATTCGCCCACCCGACAATTCCGATCGGCGGGATCGATGTCAAAACCACAGCTGCAACGGCTCGCCATCCATGCGGATCCGATCGCCAGAGGGCGGCCCATGGAATGGAGTTCGCCACGGCAACGCCGCCCAGCAAAAACCAGCCGAAAGCCCCCGGCTGATCCCCGAAAAACACGCCAGCCCCCGCCGGCACGTCCAACCCTGCCCCGAGGTAGTATGCGACTGCAACCCCGGCGGCTGCCCAGCGATTGGGGGACCGCGCCCAGAGCACGGGCAACAGGAGCGACAGGACGAGCGCTCCGTCGATGGTGTTCCAGGCTGCCCATCCGGTCAGGAACGATCCCAGAGGCAAGATGATGGTGATGGGTTTCATTTCTTCCTGGCGGGCTTCTTGTTGCCGCTGGAACCCGCCTTGCCTTTCCCGCCCTGCTGCGTCCTTGGCGCGGGCATGACAGGCTTTCCGCCTTGATCATCGGACCATTTGTTACAGGCATCGCAAATCCAGGCATGCTTGTTCTGGCTTTTCACGAAGACGCGCTTCGCTTTGTTCTCCGCACAGTGCGGGCACGTCCCAATTTCCGCTGGCACACGCTCGGCCGACGCACGCTCTACAACCTGTCTCCGGATACCCTCGACAACTTTTGTGACAAACTTGGACTGGTCACCCACGAACGAATCAAGAGTGCGCTTGCCTTCCCCGATTTCCTCCAGCGCCTGCTCCCAGAGCGCCGTCATGACCGGGCTCTTCACGGAATCAGGCAGGGCATCGATGAGTTGCCGCCCCTTGGCCGTGCTGATGATGTTCTTCTTACCCTTTTTCTCGATGAATTCGCGCTCAAAGAGCGTTTCGAGGATGCTTGCGCGGGTCGCTTCGGTTCCGATCCCCGATGTCTCGCGCAATACGGCCTTCAGTTTAGGATCCGTGACGGAACGGCCGATGTTCTTCATCGCCTGGATCAACGTGCCTTCCGTGAAATACGCCGGTGGCTTTGTCATTTTTGAAGCCACTTCCAGGCTTGCAGCTTTCGCGGTTTCACTCTGTGTCATGGCTGGGAGTGATTGTTTGCCATCATCTTCTCCCTCAGAAGATTCGTCCTCCGTGTCGGCTACAGCCACCACGACTTTCCATCCCGCGACTTTCTGAATCCTCCCGGTGGCGCTGAAAATGTCCGCGCCGATCGTCGCGTCTACCTCGGTCTTGTCGAATTCGGCTTCGGGGAAAAACTGGGCGAGATAGCGCTTCCGCACCAGGTCATAAACATTTCGCTCTTCGGCAGACATAACCGAAAGATTGGGAACGCCAGCCGTTGGGATGATCGCGTGGTGCGCGGTGATCTTCGCGTCGTTCCATGCACCGCTCTTCCTGGTCTTGTCCGCCTGCTTCACAAGCTCGGCCAGAGAAGCATCCGCCTTTGACAGCGCCGCTAACACCTGGCCGGCTTCGGCAAGTTGCGACTCGGGAAGATAAGGGCAGTCGGTGCGGGGGTAGCTTGTGGCCTTGTGGGTTTCGTAAAGAGCCTGGGCGATGTCCAGTACCTGTTGAGCGCCATAGCCCCACTTCGCTGAGCACTCACGCTGCAATGTGGACAGATCGAAAGGAAGCGGCGCCCCCTCTTTCACGCGCTTTGTTGTAAACCGTGTGATGGATCCAACCTCGCCTTCGGTTCGCGCTTTGACCTCATGAGCCAGCGCTTGATTGACCAAGCGGCCATGCTCATCAAGCGCATCCTCCGGGGCTTTCCATTTCGCCCGAAAAGTTCCGGACTGAACAGCAATGTGGGCAAACACTTCATAGAACGGACTCGGCTTGAAGTTTTCGATTTCTCGATCCCGCGCGACAACCAAGGCCAGAGTTGGAGTCTGGACGCGGCCGACTGACAGAACACCATCAACTCCCCTGCCCCGCCCGTGCAACGTAAAGGCGCGGGTCAGATTCATACCGACAAGCCAGTCGGCTCGGGATCGGGCCAGCGCCGCGTCATAAAGAAGGGCTGTTTTCTCGCCTGGCAGAAGTCCGGCCAATGCCTTTCTCACGCTGGCATCATCGAGGGCAGACAGCCATAGGCGCTTGATCGGCCCTTTGTACTTCACCATGTCCAAAATCTCGCGGGCGATCATTTCGCCCTCCCGATCGGCATCCGTCGCAATCACCACCTCAGTAGCTGATGAGAGCAATCCCTTGATGACCTTGTATTGTGCCGCAGCTGGCGCGCGCACTATCTTCTTCCAGTGGCTGGGCAAGATGGGAAGATCCTGTATCCGCCAGAGTTTCTTACCCGTCTTTGGAGAAACCGGAACGTCATCTGCAAGGTATTCATCGGGCATTGAGTCTTCAAGCAAATGTCCGAAACACCACGTCACCAATCCATCCTTGGTTTCGATAAATCCATTATCACGTTTGATAACACCGATGACGTTTGAAATGTCTTTGGCTTGGGACGGTTTTTCACAAATATAAAGACGCATGGCAAGATCCTTAACTTAAAAAAGAACCAGTGGTTTCATGGTTGCAATGATGGATTCCGCCTTGATTGGTCCGTAATATCGAGAGTCATAAGATTTAGAATGAATGCCCATAACCCAGAATTCGCCTTCACGCAGAGCGAAGTCACCAAGTGACAGCGGCATCACTTGCCCATCAGAATCTTTCTCCATAGGAGAACTGGCTGGCATCGTGAAACCGTTAAGACCTGCTTTAACGCCTTCGCGCGCTACATGAACCCATTCTCCGGGAACGCCCACCACTTTCTTCATCAACGGTTCGATGCCTCCGGGACAAGACCCCGGCTTGATATATTGCCTTTCTCTCGCGAGGTAAGCGGCATCTTCGGGTGGGCAAAACTTCACCCATGACCCATAACGAACCGGCTCATTCGTTTCGATCCATAAACCGACCGGGGCCGATGCCGTGTGGTTATATGTCAGGCCGCCAAAATGCCCAGATGCGACGAGTCCGCCCAATATGGCGAAAACCACAAATACAGGCGTGACATACCTTTTATTGACTGTCATCACCAACCTCTCAGTTTCATGTGGAAGTTTGCAACCCAAGCCCCCTCCTTGTCTGTTGGCGGCATGACGACGGCTCCGATGGATACATCGCGAGAAACTTGATATTCAAGATTTAGGTAAGCCATCGCCGCAACACGCCCAAGACGGACAGGAGTAACAGATTTGTCGTAACCCGTTACAACTCCGCCACCGACTCCTGCTTGAAACCTGTCAAACTGGAGTGATTCCGGCTCCCAAAGCCCGGCCACGAAGTAACTGTCATCGCGGAATGAGTTTCTATAGGCGCCGACATAGAGATTGTCGCAACCAACCCCAAAACCATATGTGTCATTGTGTACATTCATGCCTTTGACGGTCGATTCTGAATGCCACGACGGACCCATGACCAGAACGCTTAATTCTTCGCAGCCAGCTTGTGCGGTTGTTGATAGGAAAAAAGCAATAAAAGCGAGTGAAAGTTTCACGAGATGCTCTCTTAGAGTTTTCATGAAACCAACGTATCAAGCAGCCCCGGATTTGGCGGCGGAAATAAGAAACCCCGCCGAGGCGGGGTTTGCATTTC
>DYKZ01000291.1 GCA_020722345.1 Anaerolinea thermophila
ACTTCGTGCCTTTGTGTTTAAAAATTCTTGCACAAAAAACAAGCATTTCACTTCAAGTTCCTAATCTCTACTTTCACGGAGACCCCTATGACTCAATTAACCGGCAAAGAAATCGTTGACCTGAACCGCGAGTACACCTTTTTTTCGTGGTCGGTGCAATCGCAGGTCAAGCCGATCCCGGTGACGCGGGCCGAAGGCGTCTATTTTTGGGACGCGGACGGCAAGCGCTACCTGGATTTTTCGTCGCAACTGATGAACACCAACATCGGACATCAGCACCCGAAAGTGGTCAAGGCCATCCAGGACCAGGCCGCCAAACTGTGCTTCATCCACCCCGGCAACGCCACCGACGTGCGCGGTTTGCTGGGGAAGAAGCTGGCCGAGGTCACCCCCGGGCAGCTCAAGAAAACCTTCTACGCCCTGGGCGGCGCCGAGGCCAACGAGAACGCCATCAAAATGGCCCGCTTCTACACCGGACGGCACAAAATCCTGGCCCGCTACCGCTCCTACCACGGCGCGACTCACGGCTCGATTGCCTTGACCGGCGACTACCGCCGCCTGGCGGTCGAACCGGCCATGCCCGGCGCGGTCCACTTCCTCGACCCGTTCTGCTACCGCTGTCCGTTTGGGCAGAAACCCGACTCCTGCAAGCGGGAGTGCATCACCCACCTCGAAGAGGTCATCCACTACGAGGGTCCCGACAAAATCGCCGCAATCATTATGGAAGGCGTGGTCGGCTCGAACGGCATCATCATCCCGCCAGATGACTACTGGCCGCGCGTCCGCCAGATCTGCGACAAGTACGGCATCTTGCTCATCTCGGACGAGGTGATGAGCGGCTGGGGCCGGACCGGGAAATGGTTCGCGGTGGACAACTGGGGCGTCGAACCCGACATCATCACCACCGCCAAGGGCATTACCAGCGGTTACATCCCGCTTGGGGCGGTGATTGTCTCGGAAAAGATCGCCGAGTTCTTCGACGACAAATACCTCTACGCCGGGCTGACCTACAACGGTCACGCTCTGGCCTGCGCCGCGGCCCTGGCAACCATCGAGGTCTACGAGGAAGACGGCCTAATCGAAAACGCCGCCACTCTGGGTAAGTACCTGGGCGAGGCGCTGGAAGACATCAAGGAACGGCATCCGTCTGTGGGCGACGTGCGTTACATCGGCCTGTTCTCGGCCATCGAACTGGTGGTCAACCGCGAGACGAAGGAACCCTTCCCGGCGGCAGTGATGGGAGAAATCGGGAAAGTCCTGAAAGAAAACGGATTGTTTACCTTCATCATGTCCAAGCAGGATTTAGGAACCATCGTCTTCGTCGTCCCGCCGCTGTGCATCACCCGCGAGCAACTCGACGAGGGCCTGGCCCTGGTCGAAAAGGGGCTGGAAGTGGCGGACAAACAAGTGAGGAGAGAATAGAGAGCAGTATCCTCTGGAGAAGAACTATGAAAATCCTCAACTACATCAACAACGAATGGGTCGAACCGGCTGTCAGCGAGTATGCGGACGTGACCAATCCGGCCACCGGTGAGGTCATCGCCCGGACGCCGCTGTGCGGCAAAACTGAGGTGGATGCGGCAGCGCAGGCTGCGCAGGCTGCCTTCCCGGCCTGGCGGCGCGTGCCGGTGCAGGACCGCGTGCAA
>DYKZ01000089.1:0-1333 GCA_020722345.1 Anaerolinea thermophila
TGTGCACGTCGCCAAGCGCCTGAATGCAGTTGGCTTTCAATCGAGACGCCTGTTTCTTATCATCATGCACGATCCCATATTGGAGTGCAGAGGTCAGCCAGTCTTTCCATAAGCGCCAGGTCTCGGCAAAAAAATTGACCCCCAGCCAATTCGCCGGCGTGGTAGCCAGCCGCCCAAGCCGCCAGCCGTCCTGCTGCTGCATGGCCCATTGGGCCGAAAGGATAAGGTTTTCCTTCTCGAGCGTCAGCCGGGGAATGTTATCATCATTGGGTACACCATTGTCGTCGAATTCCCCGGCTACCCATTCTGCCAGAGCGTTTCTTTTCTCGATTTCTTCCGCTCTATCCTCGTGTAGTTTTTTACCGGCGTACTCGTCCAACAGGTCGTGCAAGCGGTAACGCTCGAAATCGCCCGCCACCACCTTGACCAGCGAGAGGTTGATGAAGCGCGAGAGCGTCCCCCGCGCTTCGGGCAGGTCCACGCCCCACACGGCTGCGGCGGCTTGGGGGGCAAAACCGGTCGGGTGGAAGGCTGCCAGGGCGCGGAAGCGGGCGCGGTCGTCTGCGCTCAAGTCCAGGTAACTGATGTCAAAGACCTTTTCCATGTCCCAGCGGGCGTCGCCGTCCATCTTCAATTCGGAGAAACGCGCCTGCGCTATCTCGAAGTAACGGGCAATCGGAGTACGAATCCCCTGCAACTGGCGGATGCGGCGGGCGGCGATCTCCAGCGCCAGCGGGTTGAAGGCGCAGCGGGCGGCCAGTTTTTCGGCGGCTTCTTTTTCGGCCGTCACCACCTCCGCGCCGAGGATGGCTTCCATCAACGCATGGGCCTGCTCCGGCGTCATGTGGTCGAGTTCGAAGGTTTTGTTCGCCCCGCGCACCTGCTGGATGCGGCTGGTGATCAGCGTGGCGCAGGGCCGGGGCGGCAGGAAGTCCGCCAGTCCCTCCAGCGCCTTCTGCCTGACGTCATCCAGGATGACCAGCCACTTGCAGCCTAGCAGGCGGGAATGCAGTTCGTTCCTCTGTTGTTCGTAGGAGGAACCGGGAGGCAGTTGCACCCCGCATTTGATCAGCATCTCGCCCACCACCTGCGGCGGGGTCTTCTCGCCCACGTCCACCCACAGCACATCTTCGAACTGGCCTTTCAGTTCCCCCGCGGCGTGCTTGGCTAACTCAGTCTTGCCCAGTCCGCCCGGGGCGTGCAGACCCACAATGGCTCCCGCGCCGTTGCCCTTTTCCAGGAAGGCGCGCACATCCTCCTCGATTTGGCCGCGATGGATGTAGGTCACAGCCTGGGCGGCGGGGATGAAGCCGATGGTATCGTGGGGTTGGGG
>DYKZ01000089.1:1433-10951 GCA_020722345.1 Anaerolinea thermophila
GGCCATCCACCCTGCCAGGCTGGATCCCAGCCCGGCGAGGGTGGTCAGCCAGTCGCGCAGGGTTTCCCCAAGCGAGGGCGGTACATCCATCGAGAGCGTGTCGGCCCAGAAAGTCGCCGCGCCGATCAGCAGCGCCAGGCCGAGCAGGATGAAGAAGATTGGCCAAACTTTTTTCATGGCAGCCCCTTGCAACGAAAAAACGCCGGATGAACTGATGGCTACATTGTAGAGGATAATCCTGTATTGCGCAATCCCGGCGTGATAAAATCATCTCACGAATCACGAACCACGCCTCACGAATCACGCCTCACGAATCACGAATCACGCCTCACGAACATGCCCCCTCTCTACGACCTCTCCCTCCCTGCTCTAACCGGCCTCCTGACCGACTGGGGCCAACCCGCCTACCGCGCCCGTCAAATCTGGGAAGGCCTCTATCAGCACTTCTACCTCTCAGCCGAGGAATTCACCGCCCTGCCGAAGTCCCTGCGCCTCCGCCTGGCCGCAACCTTCGACTTTGCCCCGCTCGTCCCTGAAAAGAGCCTCGCCTCCGCCGACGGTCAGACCGTCAAGACTCTCTTCCGCCTTGCCGACAACCTGCGCATCGAAGCCGTGCTGATGAAGTACGACCGCCGCCGCACGCTGTGTATTTCCACCCAGGCCGGCTGCGCCATGGGCTGCGTCTTCTGCGCCACCGGGCAGATGGGCTTCAAACGCCACCTTTCGAGCGGCGAAATCGTCGCCCAGGTGATGTACTACGCCCGTCAACTCGGCCAGCAGGGCGAGCGCGTTACCAACATTGTGGTCATGGGCATGGGCGAACCGTTCCACAACTACGACAATACGATGGCCGCCATTGACCGCCTCAACGACCCGGCGGGCTACAACTTCGGCGCGCGGCGTATCACCCTCTCGACCGTCGGCCTGGTGCCGGCCATCCGGCGTTTTGCCGCCGAAAAGCGCCAGGTCAACCTGGCCATCTCCCTCCACGCCGCTGACGACGCTCTGCGCGCCTCCATGCTGCCGGTGGCCAGGAAATATCCACTCGACGAATTGCTCGCCGCCTGCCGCGACTACGTCGCCGCCACCGGCCGCCGTGTCACCTTTGAGTGGGCGCTCATTGAAGGCGTCAACGACACGCCTGAGCAGGCGCGCCTGCTGGCGAGCAAGGTCAAAGGGATGCTGTGTCACGTCAACGCCATCCCCCTCAACCCCACCGAAGGCTACAGGGGCAAGGCAGCCACGCGTCAGCGGGCAGAGAAGTTTCGGGAAACGCTGGAACAGGCCGGGGTCCCGTGCACGCTGCGCCTGCGCCGCGGGATCGAGATTCAGGCCGGGTGCGGGCAGTTGGCTTATAAGTAGTTTGTTGGATGGTTTTGTTATGTTTTATTGGCTACGCGAATAGTAAATTTTTATCGCTTGCCAGTTTCTCTCCTTTCGAGTATCCTCGCCATCACATTCCAAACAACTTCCGGTGCTGCATGTCCTCCTCTGCTGACAAACGCCTCTCCTGGCTCGACCGCCCCCTTCCCCTCTCCGGCAAAACCATCTCGCTCGAAATCATCTTGTTTGCCCTGATCCTGCTCCTGGTAGCCGTCAGCCGCCTCTATGGGCTGGGAGAGCGGGTACTGAGCCACGATGAGGGCGTCCACGTCTTTTACTCCTACAAATTCTCACAAGGGGAAGGCTACTACCACACGCCGGTCTCGCACGGACCGCTGCAATTTCACCTCATCGCTCTGCTGTTCTTCCTCTTCGAGTCCAGCGATTTTGTCGCCCGCCTGCCGCACGTACTCGCCAGCCTCCTGACCGTCATCCTGCTGTGGAAGTGGCGTAAGTACCTCGGCCGCGCCGGGACGCTGACCGCGGCCCTGCTGATGCTCATTTCCCCCTTTATGCTCTACTACGGACGGTACGCCCGCAACGAGGCTTTCGCCGCCCTGTTCGGCGTGATGATGCTGTACGCCATCCTGCGCCACCTGGAAACCGGCCATAGTCGTTACCTGTCCCTTCTAACGCTGGCGACTGCCCTGCACTTCACCGCCAAAGAAACCGCATTCATCTACACGGCGCAGGCTTTGCTCTACCTGGCCGTTTACTTTCTCGCCCGCCTGCTCAACCGGCCCTGGAAACGAGCCGCGCTTTACAACTGGTTCCTGACGGCGCTGCTGGCAGGCCTCCTCCTGGCGGGCGCGGCGCTGGGAGTGGCCGCCCTGTCAAATGGAGCGGCCAGCCTCGACGCCTCGACGACCTCCGTCCCCGCCATCCCCGGCCAAACACTGCCCGCCGGGGAGGAAGCCGCCGCCCCAGGCAGGGGCGGTCTGGGCGCGCTTATCAACATCCTGGCCGCAGCCGGCGGGCTTGCCTTTGTGGCGGCTGCCGCCTTGCTCATTGCCGGTTATGGTTGGCAGGCCATGCGCGGCGAGCGCGCCTTCGGCATGCTCATCCTGCTCGGCACCTTCGTCCTGCCGCAACTGGCCGCCTTCCCCGCTCGCTGGCTGGGCTGGGATCCGCTTGACTACCAATTCACCTGGCCCGGCTGGGACCTGGCGGCCATCTTCGCCCAGCCGCCCGCCAGGACCGCCCTGGTCTTCGCCATCCTGGTTGTCCTCTCCATCGCCATCGGCCTGGCCTGGGATGCGAAACGCTGGCCGTCAAACGCGGCGCTCTTCTGGGGCATCTACGCCGTCCTCTACACGACCTTCTTCACAAACCCGACGGGTTTCTTCACCGGTTCGGTCGGCTCGCTGGGCTACTGGCTGGTACAGCAGGGCGTCCATCGCGGCAGCCAGCCGTGGTACTACTACCTGCTGGTACAGATCCCCATCTACGAATTCCTGCCCGCCCTGGGACTGATCCCCGCGATTTACTTCGGACTGCGCCGCCGGTCGCCGCGTCCCCTCCCCGGCGCCTCGGGTGCGGACCTTCAGCCTGCCGCCGATAAAATGACGATCTTCTCCCTGTTGTTATGGTGGGCGCTCTCCAGCCTGCTGGCTTACACGATTGCCGGGGAGAAAATGCCCTGGCTGACGGTCCACATCACCTGGCCGATGATCCTGCTCACCGGGTGGGGGCTGGGACAGGTCGTCGAACGGGCAGACTGGCGTCAGGTCCGGGAACGGAACGGGGTCTGGGTGACGCTGCTGCTGGCCGCATTATTCGCCGGCCTGACCGGGATGCTGGTCAGCCTGCTGGGGCTGAATCCGCCCTTCCAGGGCAAGACGGAGGCCGAACTGCTCGCCACCGGGCGTTTTCTGTTCTGGCTGACGGCTGCGCTGGCGGGCGGCATTGGCGTCTTCCTCCTGGCAAAAGATTGGAAATGGAAAGAAATAGCCCGCCTTGGTACGCTGATTGTCTTTGGCTTCCTGGCCGGGCTGACGGCGCGCGCCGCCTTCCGCGCCGCCTACGTGAATTACGACCAGGCCGGCGAATACCTCGTCTATGCTCACGGGGCGCGCGGCATCAAGGACGTGATCGAGCAGATAGGGGTCATCTCCAGGCGGGTAACCGGCGGGTACAACGAACTGGTTATCGCCTACGACTCCGGCAGCGACACGCAGGGCGTCTCCTGGCCGACGAAATGGTACCTGCGGAACTTCCCCAACGCCAAACCCTATTACACCGCCGATGAAACCCTGCTGGAGTCTTCGGTCGTGATTGCCGACCCGCAGAGTTACGACGAAGTCGAGGCCATTCTGGGCGAGGATTACTACCGCTTCGAGTACCTGCGCATGGTCTGGCCGAACCAGGATTATTTCAACCTAACCTGGGACCGCCTGCGCCGCTTCCTGGTTGACAGGCACCTGCGGACAGCCATCTTCCGCATCTGGCTGAATCGGGATTATTCGCTCTACGCCGAAATCACCGCTGCGGAGGGCTTCGAGGCGGCCAACTGGCGTCCGGCAGACACGATGCGCATGTACGTCCGCAAGAGCGACCTGGAAAAGGTGTGGGAGTACAACCTGCTCCAGCAGGTTGCAATGCAGGCCGATCCCTACGAGCAAGGCATGAGTCTGCTGGAACCCGAATTCAGTTTCGGCGTCACCGGCCCTGAAACCGGACAGTTCAACAGCCCCCATGGGCTGGCCGTGGCGCGGGATGGCAGCCTGTTCGTGGCCGATACAAACAATCATCGCATCCAGCACTTTTCAGGGGATGGTACGTTCCTGAATGCCTGGGGCGCCTTTGGCGACAACAACCTTAATTATGACGCCCCTATCGGCACGTTCAATCAGCCCGGCGCGGTGGCCGTCTCGCCGGATGGGAAATTCGTCTATGTGGCCGACACGTGGAACCACCGCATCCAGAAATTCACCTTCGGCGGCGAGCCTGTGACGATGTGGGGGCTGCCGCTCTACCATGTCACCCTGGGCGACCCCTTTGGGCTGTGGGGGCCGCGCGGTATTGCCGTGGACGGCGAGGGGCGCGTCTTCGTGGCCGACACCGGCAACAAGCGCGTCGTCGTTTACGATGCGGACGGTAACTACATCAGCCAGTTCGGCGGCGCGGGGATGGGCCCCGGCCAGTTAGACGAGCCGGTGGGCATCGCCGTGGACCGGCAGGGCAACGTCTATGTGGCCGACACCTGGAACCAGCGCATCCAGGTCTTCGCCTCCAACGACGGCGGGCTGACCTGGGACTCGATCCTCCAGTGGGAAGCGGCCGCCTGGTATGGCGAATCACTGGAGAACAAGCCCCTGCTGGCGCTGGATAACTCCGGGCATCTCTTCGTCACCGACCCTGAGGCGGGGCGCGTGCTGGAGTTCACCACCAGCGGCGCGTTTGTGCGCGGCTGGGGCGAACCAGGCTTCGGGTCCGGACGCTTCGGGCTGGCTTCCGGGGTGGCCGTGGACCGCCAGGGGCGCGTCTGGGTCAGCGACGCGGCCAACGGCGTCCTGTCCCGCTTCGTCCTGCCATAGCAGGCCGTCAGGGGAGTTAATTCCAGAGTTTTTATTATTAATGACAGGTATCATCCGATTTTCATGGTGATATAATCGCTCCGCTTCGAATCCTGAAAGGGAGAACTTTTCATGAAACTTCACGAGTATCAATCCAAACAAATATTTGGCAAGTACGGCGTGCCGGTGCCTAAGGGACACGTTGCGGCCACCGCCATGGAGGCCCGCCAGATCGCAGAGGAACTTGGCGGCCGCGTTGTCGTCAAGTCGCAGGTGCTGGTGGGCGGGCGCGGTAAGGCCGGCGGCATCCGCCTGGCCAAGAACCCCAAGGAAGCCGAGGAGGTCGCCGCCGCCATTCTGGGGATGGAGATCAAGGGCCTGCCGGTGCGCAAGGTGCTGGTGGACCCGGCGGCGAACATCGAACAGGAAATCTACCTCGGCATCACCAATGACCGCGCCGCGCGCCGGCCAGTCTTCATGGCCTCTGCCGCCGGCGGCGTGGACATCGAGGAAGTGGCCCGCACCAGCCCGGAGAAGATCATCAAGGTCCATATTGACCCGCTGCTTGGGCTGCGCGATTACCAGGCGCGCGACATTGCCCTGGGCATTGATTTGCCCAAGGAGCACTGGAAGCAGTTCGGGGAGATCTGTCATGGCCTCTACCGCGCCTACATGGACTGCGACGCCACCCTGGCCGAGATCAATCCGCTGGTCATTCTGAAAGAAAACACGCTCATGGCGCTGGACGGCAAGATGCTGCTGGATGACAACGCCCTCTTCCGCCACCCCGACCTGGCCGAGATGCGCGACGTGGACGAGGAAGCCGCCGCCGAGACCGAGGCGCGCAAGTACGATCTCTCGTTCATCAAACTGGATGGCTCCATCGGCTGCATGGTCAACGGCGCCGGGCTGGCGATGACCACCATGGACATCGTCAAACTCTTCGGCGGCGACCCGGCCAACTTCCTGGACATTGGCGGCGGCGCCGGGGCCGAAAAAGTGGCCGCGGCCATGCGCATCATCCTCTCGGACAAGAACGTCAAGGCCATCCTGTTCAACATCTTTGGCGGCATCACCCGCTGCGACGAGGTGGCGAAAGGCATCCTGGTCGCCCTGAAAGAAGTCAAGCCCACCATCCCGATGGTGGTGCGCCTGGTTGGCACCAACGCCGAGGAAGGCCGCAAACTGCTGGCGGATGCAAAGATGATCACTGCCGAAACCCTAGCCGACGCGGCCAAGAAGGCCGTCGCGGCGGCGAACGCATAAGGAGGCCACAATGAGCATTCTAATTGACAAAAACACCCGCCTGCTGGTGCAGGGTATCACAGGTCACGAAGGACTCTTCCACTCCCAGCAGATGCTGGCTTACGGCACGAAAGTCGTCGCCGGTGTGACCCCCGGCAAGGGCGGCGACTGGGTGCTGGACGGCAAAGTCCCGGTCTTCGACTCGTGCAAGGCAGCCGTCGAAGCGACCGGCGCAAACGCCTCGGTCATCTTCGTCTCGGCGCGCTTCGCCCCGGACGCCATCTTTGAGGCAGCCGACGCCGGCATCCCGTTCATCGTCTGCATCACCGAGGGCATCCCGGTGCAGGATATGATGCGGGTGCGCGAATACCTCGACCAAAAAGGGACCCGCCTCCTCGGTCCGAACTGCCCCGGCCTGCTGACCCCCGGCGAGGCCAAAGTGGGCATCATCCCCGGCAACATCGCCATCCCCGGCAACGTTGGCTGCATCTCGCGCTCCGGCACGCTGACCTACGAGGTGCTTTACGCCCTGATGCAGGAAGGCATGGGCGCCAGTACCTGCGTGGGCATCGGCGGCGACCCAATCAACGGCACCAACTTCATTGACTGCCTGCGCATGTTCGAGGACGATCCAAAAACCGAGAAGGTGGTCATGATCGGTGAAATCGGCGGCACGGACGAGGAAAAGGCCGCCCAGTTCATCGCCAGGAACATGACCAAACCGGTCGTCTCCTTCATCGCCGGGCAAACCGCCCCTCCCGGCAAGCGCATGGGGCACGCCGGCGCCATCATCGAAGGCGGCTCCGGCACGGCTGCTGACAAGATCAAAGCGCTCGAAGCGGCCGGCGTGAAAGTCGCCAAACACCCCGAAGAAATCCCCTCCCTGTTGAAATGAAAATAAAACTCCCGGTGTCCAAGATGACGCCGGGAGTTCGCATTTGCGAGCAGGATGCGGGATTATTTTCTGAAGGAAGCGACGTAATCCACCGCGTTGCCCACGGTGGTAATCTTCTGAGCGTCCTCGTCCGAGATCTGCGCGCCGAACTTGTCTTCGAAGGCCATGATGAGTTCCACCAGGTCGAGCGAGTCGGCCTCCAGGTCCTCGCGGAAACGGGCCTCGCGGGTGACCTTTTCCGCCGGAACGCCCAACAAGTCCACAATGATTGCCTTGACCTCTTCGAATGTATCTGCCATTTGAGCCTCCTGTGAAAGATTCTAGCGCAATTGTAATCGTTTCGCCGTTATAATTCAATACAAGGAACACGAACTTATGGAAAAAGTTGCGCCTGCCCAATCCGGCATTGACCAGCGGAAGGCCGACCACATCCGCATCAACCTGGAACAGGATGTCCGCTCCGCGCTGACCAGCGGGTTGGAGCGCTATCACTTCGTCCACGAGGCGCTGCCGGAACTGGACCTGGAATCTGTGGACGCCTCCCTGACCGTTTTCGGCAAGCGACTCGCCGCGCCGATCCTCATCTCATCCATGACCGGCGGGACGGAGGAGGCCGGCGAAATCAACCGGCGGCTGGCCGAGGCCGCGCAGGAATGCGGCGTGGCGATGGGCATCGGCAGTCAGCGCGCCGCGCTCGAAGACTCGAAGCAAATCCCGACCTTCGCCATTGCCCGCAAGGCGGCGCCTGACATCTTGTTGTTTGCCAACCTCGGAGCAGTGCAACTCAACTACGGCTACACCATCGAACACTGCCGCCGCGCCGTGGACATGATCCAGGCCGATGCCCTCATCCTGCACCTGAACCCTTTGCAGGAGGCGGTCCAGGCGAGCGGAGATACGAACTTCGCCGGGCTGGCAAAGAAGATAGAGGGGATATGTAAGAAGTTGGAAACGCCGGTGATCGTGAAAGAAGTCGGTTGGGGCATCTCAGAAAGAACGGCGAAAATCCTGGCCGATTGCGGCGTCTCTGCCATTGACGTAGCCGGCGCGGGCGGGACGAGTTGGTCGCAAGTCGAGATGCACCGCGCCCCCGACGAATTCACCCGCCAACTCGCCGCCACGTTCGTCGGCTGGGGCATCCCTACCGCAGACTCGATTCTGAATGTCAAGAAAGCCGCGCCCGATATGACTCTCTTTGCCAGCGGCGGGCTCAAAGATGGACTCGATATCGCCAAGTGCCTCGCCCTCGGCGCGACGCTGGGCGGCATGGCGGGGCAATTCCTGAAGGCTGCGGCGGTCTCGACAGAGAAAGCAGTTGAAATGGTCAAACTCACAAAGAGGCAGATTGAAGTGGCAATGTTTTCAGCAGGAGTCGAAAAGTTGGAAAGTTTGAAAGTTGAAAAATCGTAGGAGAGAAGAACAACAATGAACCTCGTCGGCTTCACTGCAACCCTCCTCCCTGCCATCGAGAGCGAACTCCAGCGCCAGGTCGCCCGCTTGGACGAACCGCGCACGCGCCCCTTCCACGAGATGCTCACCTACCACATGGGCTGGACCGGCGAAGGCTCCGGGCCCGAGGCGCAGGGAAAACGCATCCGTCCGCTGCTGGTGTTGCTGACGATGGCCTCGTGCGAGGCAGAGTGGCAACTCGCCCTGCCAGCCGCGGCCGCCGTTGAACTCATCCACAACTTCTCGCTCGTCCACGACGACATCCAGGACAACTCGGATAAACGCCGCGGGCGGCAGACAGTCTGGAAAGTCTGGGGCATGCCGCAGGGCATCAACGCCGGGGACGCATTGTTTGTGCTTTCCAACCTGGCGATACTGGACCTCGCGCCTGCGTTCCCCGCCAAAACGGCGCTCAAAGCAGCCGGCATCCTCCACGCCGCCTGCCTCGACCTGACGCGCGGCCAGCATCTCGACATCGCCTATGAAAACCGCACCGGCCTGACGGTCGAAGACTACTGGCCGATGGTTGCCGGGAAGACCGCTGCCCTGCTCTCGGCCTGCTGCGCCCTCGGTTCCCTGCTCGGCGGCGCGGACGAACCGAAACAAGAAGCCTACCGCGACTTTGGCCGCTACCTGGGCCTGGCCTTCCAGGTGCAGGACGACCTGCTCGGCATCTGGGGCGATTCGGCGCTGACAGGTAAATCTGCCGAGTCCGACCTGGTCTCCGGGAAGAAGTCGCTGCCGGTTTTGTTCAGCCTGGGGAAGGGCGGGAAGTTCGCCAAACGCTGGGCGGAAGGCCCAATCCGGCCGCAGGAAGTCCCCGCCCTGGCCGACCTGCTGACCGCCGAAGGCGCG
Source organism: Anaerolinea thermophila (assembly GCA_020722345.1). GTDB lineage: Bacteria > Chloroflexota > Anaerolineae > Anaerolineales > Villigracilaceae > UBA877. The sequence goes on from DYKZ01000089.1 coordinate 10,776, forward strand.
CGTCTCTATGCCCAGCAGACCGCCGACGGGATGACCGACCTGGCGCTCCAGTCCCTGCGCCTGGCCGACCCGCAGGGCGAGGCCGGGGAAGCGCTGTTCGAACTGGTAAACAAATTACTCAATCGTAATTCCTAACTCGGACAAGCCGAAAGAGATTCAAACACGAAGGACACAAA
>DYKZ01000003.1:0-41171 GCA_020722345.1 Anaerolinea thermophila
CGTGGCCGCACCGATGGCGTTCTTCCCGTTCAGCGGCGCGAAGGAAAGTTTCTTTGGCGACATGCACGGTCAGAGCATGGACGCGGTGGAGTTCTTTACGCAGAAGAAGGTCGTCATCGAGCGCTGGCCGAAGGAATGGTCGCGCAAGTTCTAGCAAATCGGCAATCTCCAACAGCCCGGCGAACTGTCTCGCCGGGTTTCTTTTTGGTATCACACCCAAGACATGATAATTGTCACTTGTAATTTGTTAGAAAACAATTAAATTAACGCATAGTATTAACCGAAAGATACAAAAAAGAACTCTAGATATGTACGAAATCGACAATACAGACTTGCAAATCCTTGACCTTCTGATGGAAGATGGCCGCATGTCTGCGGCCAAAATTGCCCGTCGCGTGGGAGATATTTCGGAGCGGGTTGTCCGCTATCGCATCGAGCGCATGGTCAAGGAGGGGTTGATTAAGGTCAGTGCCATCGCCAATCCAAGAAAATTCGGGTATACGATCGTGGCGGATGTTGTCATCGAGGTAGAGCCGGCGCACATCCAGGATGTTGCTGAGAGGTTGATGCAGCACGACTGCGTAAGTTATGTGGCGTGTTCTATCGGGGAGCGCGATGTTTCGGCGCAGGTGGTGGGTCGTAATACAGAAGAAGTGTATCGCTTTTCCACTGAAGTGATCGGCAAGATGGCAGGCGTCCGGAAAACGACTACCTCCATCGTGCCGATTGTGATGAAGGACGTTTACCAGTGGCGCATCCCGCGCAGGGATGCAGGAACAGGATGACGGTCCGTGAGCGTGCGCTGGCCATGGAAAAGGCCAGGAAATCCTATCAATTACCTTAATCCAAATTTTCAAGCCGAGGAGAAATGCCTACAGATTTAAAACATGCACTCGAATATTCAGAGAAATGGCTCGGAATTATCAAGCAGGAGCGCGTCCCGGAAGATGTCGGCAAATGGATTATCGAGGAGTCGAAGTACAACTTTGCCGAACACTTCAACAAAGGCTGGCTCGAATACCGCAAGTCGGTGACCGAGGCTGGGCAGTGGGCAGCCACCGAGTGGACCGGCCGCGGCGCCATCTTCGAGGATGTCCTGGGCCGCAAGTACATTGATTTCCTTGGCGGCTATGGCATGATGGATCACGGCTGGAGTCACCCGGACGTGGTGGAGGCAGTGGCGGCGCAATTGAAACGCACCCCTATGCCCAGCCAGGAGTTGATTGATCCGTTGCGCGGCGTTCTGGCGCGCCTGATTGCCGACATCGCCCCGGGCAACATCAAGTACTCGTTCTTTGTCGCCAGCGGCACCGAGGCTATCGAGGGCGCCATCAAACTGGCGAAGATGTACACCAAGAAGCCGGCCTTCATTGTTGGCGTCAAGGCCTTTCACGGCAAGACGATGGGCTCGCTCTCAATGGTGGGCAAGGCCGATTACCGCCAGCCGCTTGGCGTGCTCTACGGCGGGCCGGTTTATCACGTTCCTTTTGGGGATGCTGATGCCGTCGAGCGCCAATTGGATATCTGTGACAAGGTTGGCATTGGCGTGGCGGGCGTGCTCTTTGAGCCAATCCAGGGCGAGGCGGGTGGCATTGTTCCGCCGGACGACTTCTGGCCGCGCATTCGCGAGGCGACGAAGAAATACGGCGCCCTGCTCATTGCAGACGAAGTCCAAACCGGTCTTGGCCGGACCGGGAAACTGTGGGGCGTGGACCACTGGGGCGTGGAGCCCGACATCATCGCCGTGGCCAAGTCGCTGGGCGGCGGCGTGATGCCGATCGGCACTTTCTGTTCCACCGAAGAGATCTGGCAGTGCATGATGTACCCGAACCCGTTCATCCATACCACCACCACGGGCGGTGGCGCGTTGGCTTGCTCGGCAGCCATTGCTGCCATCCACGTGACCCTGCGCGAAAAACTTTGGGAAGTGGCGGCGGAAAAGGGCGAGTACATCCTGTCGAAGATCAAGGCGCTGGCGGAGAAGTACCCGCAAGTTTATAAGAGCGTGACCGGAAAAGGCTTGCTCATCGGAATGCACTTCCAAACTCCGGAGATTGGCTATAAAGTTGCGGCAGGCTTGTTCAAACGCGGTGTGCTGGTGGCCGGGACGCTCATCAGCGCGCAGACGGTTCGCATAGAACCGCCTCTCATTATAAGCAACGAACAGATTGATTCTGCGTTGGATCGGTTGGAAGATACCTTAAAAACCGTAAATAGGAGTCTGTAATGGACGAATTTGCTGTTGAGATGCGCGATGTGGTGAAAATTTTTCCGACGCCGGAAGGTGGCGAGGTGGCGGCTGTCAATCACGTAACATTGCAGATAAAACATGGAGAATTCTTCTCCATGCTGGGGCCTTCGGGTTGCGGAAAAACCACCTCGCTGCGCATGATGGCGGGTTTTGAATGGCCCACCGAGGGAGAAATCTTCATTGATGGCGCAGCAATGGGTCGCACCCCGCCTTATTTGCGCCCAATTAATACTGTCTTTCAAAGCTACGCTCTCTTTCAACATATGTCCGTTTTTCAGAATGTGGCTTTTGGCCTCGAAATGGAACATGTTCCGAAAAAAGAAATCGAACATCGCGTCGGGGCTGCCCTGGAGATGGTGAAATTGTCAGGAATGAGTCGCCGCAAGCCAAAACAGTTATCAGGAGGCCAACAGCAGCGCGTGGCCCTGGCGCGCGCTCTTATCAAGCGTCCCGCGGTACTATTACTAGATGAACCTCTTGGCGCGCTTGATTTGAAATTACGCAAAGAAATGCAACTGGAACTGAAAGCACTCCAGAAGGAAGTTGGTATCACATTCGTCTATGTGACTCATGACCAGGAAGAGGCTCTGACAATGTCCGACCGGATTGCGGTAATGAGCCAGGGAAAGGTATTACAGATCGGTACTCCGGTTGAAATTTACGAACGCCCCAATTGTCGTTTTGTAGCCGATTTCATAGGTGAAACGAATTTCTTGAAAGGCAAAGTCAAAAAAATAGAAAGAGGTTTGCTCACGGTAGAATTGCCGGATTTCTCGCAAGAGATCAAAGGCATGGGGCATGAAAATCTTGCGGTTGGGCAGGATGTCTCTGTATCTATCCGCCCGGAAAAAATCCGTTTGGAAGATGATAATAATACTACTGCTGTTGAAGAAGATAAGGATAACATTTTACGTGGAAAAGTATTGGCAACGGCATATGTAGGCTCTGATACTCGCATCATCGTTGATATTGGACATGATATTCATATGGTAGTTTGGGAACAGAACAACATCTCCACATTGGACCCACAAGCGTATTACGTTGCAGATGATAAAGTGTTGGTTCACTTGCCGTTTGAAAACACCCTTGTGTTACCGGAAGGTGTCGCATGAGCACCGATAAACCCGAACTCAAGCGAAAGCATTCGTTGGCGCATATCCTGCGCGAGAATTCTGCCGTTCAGGGGATTGCTTTGATATCACCGACAGCCATATATATGCTGATATTCATCGTCCTGCCGATGATACTGGTCGCTGTGCTGAGTTTTATGTCTCGGGGAACTTATGGCAATGTGGTCTATGAGTTTAATTTCCAGAACTACGTTCGCCTTGTTGATCCACTATACTTTCGGATATTGCTCTATTCGCTCGGCGTAGGATTGGCCACGATGGTGTTTACTATTATGATTGGCTATCCTCTGGCTTACTTTATCGCCCGTTCACCGGCTCGGAAACGTTCATTTTATCTTTTCTTGATCTTATTGCCATTCTGGACCAATTTCATCATTCGGATTTACGCATGGATAATGATTTTGCGCACACAAGGATTATTGAACACAGTCTTGCTCGACCTGGGCTTGATCCAAGATCCGCTGGAGATACTTTATACACCAACTGCGGTGTTAATCGGTATGGTGTATGAATTCCTGCCTTTCATGGTTCTCCCATTGTACACATCGTTGGAGAAGATCGAAAATGCTCAAATGGAGGCGGCCGCTGACTTAGGAGCCCGTCCTTGGAAGGTTTTCTTACGAGTAACACTGCCTCTAAGTGTCCCCGGTATGATTGCCGGTTCGATCCTGGTATTCATCCCTGCCATGGGCATGTTTGTGGTTCCCGATTTAATGGGCGGAGCAAAGACAGTATTGGTAGGAAACGTCATTCGTAATCAGTTCTTGACTTCGCGCGATTGGCCTTTCGGAGCAGCGGCCTCGATGTTGTTGATGATTTTGACACTTGCCTTTACACTATATTACACCCGCAAGGCTGGCTTCGGGGAGGAGTTGTTGGTATGAGCGAGAAAAAACCCGCCCTGTGGTTGCGCATCTTTTCATTCCTGGTTTATTTGTATTTCTACCTGCCCATCCTGATCTTGATCGTTTTCTCCTTTAACACGCAGAAACTCAATGTTCGTTGGGAGGGATTTACCCTGAAATGGTATGAGGTTTTATTTAATGACTCGAATGTCATGTTGGCAACGCGCAACACTTTAATAATAGCCTTTATTTCAACGCTCGTTGCAACAGTGATTGGGACGATGGCGGCCCTGGCCCTGCAACGTTATCGCTTTCCAGGATATACCTTGATCGAATCGATACTATACATACCGGTCATAATTCCGGAAGTGGTCATGGGTATCTCGTTGCTGGCTTTTTTTGCCCTGATAAAGTTTCAATTGGGATTGGTCACGATTACAATATCACATATTGCCTTCAATATTCCTTTTGTGACATTGGTAGTCCGGGCACGATTGCACGGTTTCGACAAGTCTATTGAAGAGGCCTCAATGGATTTAGGCGCCAATGAACTCACCACTTTCTGGCGTGTAACGCTGCCGACTATCATGCCGGGTGTATTGTCAGGCGCGATGCTGGCGTTTACACTCTCGCTGGACGATTATGTAATTACGTATTTTTCCGCCGGCCCGGGTGCGACAACTCTCCCGTTGCGTGTCTTCTCGATGGTCCGTTTTGCGGTGACGCCGGAAGTAAATGCCCTGTCCACATTATGGGTGTTGACCGTATTGGTAATTCTATTGATAAGCCAGGTTGTGCAGAAACGCCAAACATAGGATTGGCCTTAACCGCCCGGCCGCAATTGTAGGCATATCGGGTGGAGGCAAAAAATAAAAAATATTGAAAAGGAGAAAAAATAATGAACAAGTACAAATTGTTTGCCCTGGGTCTGACGCTGTCTATTCTGTTGGCAGCCTGCGGAGGCGGGGGTCCAGCCTCCGACAACGTGTTGAACCTGTATGCCTGGTCAGAGTATGTACCACAACAATTGTTGGACAACTTTACAGAGCAGACCGGCATCGAGGTCAACTACGATACCTATTCGTCCAACGAAGAACTCATGGCGAAATTACAGGCCGGTGCATCGGGTTATGATGTGGTCATCCCCAGCGATTACACGGTGACGATCATGATCAACCAGGGGCTATTAGAGCCTCTCGACAAAACGCAGATTTCTAACTTTTCGAATATATTCGATACTCTAACAGGCCTTTCGTACGACCCCCAAAATGATTACACAGTTCCCTGGCAGTGGGGCACCTCTTGCCTGGTTGTAGATACCGGTAAAGTCACAAGACCGATTACTAAATGGGCCGACTTGTGGGACCCCGAATTCGAGGGCAAGGTGGTGTTACTGGATGACGAGCGCGAAGTTCTTGGCATGGTTTTGAGCGTCTTGGGTTATGATAAAAACTCAACCGACCCCCAGCAACTGGAGGAGGCCAAGCAAAAATTGCTCGAACTCATGCCGAACGTCAAGTTATTCGACAGCGACAGTCCAAAGACCGCTCTCCTGGCGGGTGAAGTCTGGCTGGGACAAACCTGGAATGGCGAGGCCGCTCTGGCTCACATGGAAAATCCGGACATTCAATACATTATCCCGGAAGAGGGCTGTACCGTGTGGTATGACAATCTCGCCATTCCGAAGGATGCCCCGCATTACAATGCCGCGATGCAATTCATCAACTTCGTGCTGGACCCGCAAGAGAGCATCTTGATTACGTATGAGTTCCCATATTCGAACCCAAACCGGGCCGCTTTGGAACTTCTGCAAACGGAAGACCCACAGGCCTATGACGCTTACATGAACTTCCCCGCGACCAACCCATCGGCTGACGACATGTCACGGCTTAAGATGATCCAGGATGTCGGCGATGCGACCGCCCTGTGGGACCGGATTTGGACTGAAGTCAAAGGCGGCGAATAAAACTGCTTGTTTAGCCGCTAACAATTCATGGTGAGGCGAGGTCTTGTCTTGCCTCACCATGAAGTAGAAATTATCTACATTTGCTTCTTGCGTAGATCTCTGGATCTGTCGCTATTGGTGTCTTGGTTTGTGCGACGTTTCGATCCAGATAGTTTACGATGCCCTTTGATTATTACCGATCCAGGCAGGATCGCTCAAGGAGAACCTAAATGAAAATATTGCTTGTTGGTGTTGGCGGGGTTGGGGAGGCCATTGCGGTAATTGCCAAAGACCGCCCATGGGTAGAGAAAATTGTCCTTTCAGACTACAACCGCGGACGGATTAAAGAAGTTCAGGAACGACTCGGTGACCCGGAGCGGTTTCCAGCCGAATGGGTTGATGCCAATAAACAAGAACAAATTGAGGCGTTGGCTGCCAAATATAAGGTTGACCTCATCATGAATGCCTGCGACCCTCTCTATAATGTGCCCATCTTCGATGCGGCTTACAACGCCGGTTGCATGTACATGGACATGGCAATGACCCTTTCCGCGCCTCACCCGGAGAAGCCGCATGAGAAATGTGGCGTGAAATTGGGTGATTACCAGTTCGAACGCGCCAAAGACTGGGAGAAGAAAGGACTGCTCGCTATCGTTGGCCTCGGCGTGGAGCCCGGCATGGCGGACGTGTTTGCCCGCTATGCACAGGATTACCTTTTCGATGAAATTGACGAGATTGGCATCCGCGACGGCGCCAACATAGAGGTCAAAGGTTATGATTTCGCTCCGAATTTCTCTATCTGGACTACCATTGAAGAATGCCTAAATCCACCGGTCATCTGGGAAAAGGACAAGGGCTGGTTTACTACTCCGCCGTTCTCCGAGCCGGAGGTGTTCGAATTCCCGGAAGGAATTGGCAAGATCGAGGTCGTGAACGTGGAACATGAAGAGGTGCTTCTCGTGCCGCGCTGGGTCAAATGCAAACGCGTCACTTTCAAATACGGCCTGGGAGATCAATTCATTGGTATCCTCAAAACCTTGCACATGTTGGGCCTGGATAATAAGGAACCGATCAAAGTCAAGGATGTGATGGTTGCTCCGCGCGACGTTGTGGCGGCCTGCCTGCCCGACCCCGCCCACCTGGGCGACCGGATGTTTGGTAAAACCTGCGCCGGCACATGGGTAAAGGGCAAGAGGGACGGCCAGGAAAAGCAGGTCTATCTCTACCAGGTGGCCGATAACGAGGCGTGCATGAAGAAATTTGGCTGCCAGGCCGTGGTGGCGCAGACAGCTTTCAACGCCGTCATCGGCATGGACTTGCTCGAGCATGGCATCTGGAAGGGCGTTGGTGTGCTTGGCCCGGAAGCCTTCGATCCGGCTCCGTTCATGAACAAGATGGCCGAATACGGCTTCCCTTATGGTATTCGGGAGATCAAGTGAACATACTCTGACCGTTTCAGGAGAAGGAGGCTCTTATGCCTTACGGTTACCACGGAAAAATCCTGCATGTTGACCTGACTACCGGCGAAATAGAGGTCGAGACTCCGCCCGAATCATTCTATCGGACCTACATGGGCGGCTCGGCCATGGCGATGACTTACATCCTGCGCGAGGTCCCGAAAGGCGCCGATCCGCTCGGACCGGCAAACCTGCTCACCGTTTTCCCCAGCGTGGTCACCGGGGCGAGCATTGCCGGGCAAAGCCGCATCAGCGTCAACGCCAAATCCCCGATGAGCGGAGCGATTGGCGACTCGCAGGCGGGAGGTTTCTTCCCGGCCGAGCTCAAGTTCGCCGGGTACGACGGCGTGGTCTTCCGCGGCCAGTCGCCAAAGTGGGTCTACCTGACCATCCTCAACGGTGAAGCCCGGCTCCACGACGCCTCCCACCTGCTCGGCAAAGTCACCGGCGAAGTGGACGCCCTCCTCAAACAGGAAGTCGGCGATCCCAAGGCCGAGGTCATGCAGATCGGCCCGGCGGCCGAGAAAGGTGTCCGCTTCTCTGGCATCGTCAGCATGGCCAACCGCTTGAACGGACGCACCGGGATGGGGCTGGTCATGGCAAGCAAAAGACTCAAGGCCATTGTCGTGCGCGGCAAGCAAAAACCGCAAGTGGCCGACCCCAAAGCCCTGGCTGCACTGAACAAGACTGGGACCCAATGGATTCCCACCAATCCCGATGTGGATGGCTTGGGGAAACTCGGTACGGCCAGCGTCGTCATGCCGCAAAACTCGTTTGGCACCCTGCCAACTCGCAACTACACCGAAGGCCAGTTCGAGCATGCCGAAGCCATCAGCGGCGAGAAGATGGCCGAAACCATCCTCAAAGAGCGCGATACCTGTTATGCCTGCACCGTCCGCTGCAAGCGCGTGGTGGAAATTACCGAAGGAAAATACAAGGTTGATCCGGTCTATGGCGGTGCAGAATATGAAACCATCGCTACCTTCGGTTCCTATTGCGGCGTCGGCGACCTGGCGGCCATCTCGATGGCGCACCAAATCTGCGACATGTACGGCGTGGACACCATTTCATGCGGTGCGACGATTGCTTTTGCCATGGAGTGTTTCGAAAAGGGCATCATCACCAAAGAGGATACCGGCGGTATCGAACTACGTTTTGGCAACGCCGAGGCCATGCTGGAGGTGTTGAACCAAATCGTGACGAAGAGCGGCAAACTTGGCCCGATCCTGGCTGAGGGTTCGGCGCGTGCCGCCCAGGTCTGGGGCAAGGGCGCCGACGAGTGCCTGATTACCGTGAAAAACGAGGAAGCCCCGGCGCACATGCCGCAGGCCAAACGATCCCTGGCGCTTATCTACGCGGTCAATCCCTTTGGCGCCGACCACCAGTCCAGCGAGCATGACTGGATGTACGAGCAGGGCATGGCCTCTGACCTCTACCTGGGGAGATTGGCCACCATGGGACTCACCAACCCGCCCGAACAGATGTCGCTGGGCGAGGAGAAGGTGAAGTTCGCGTATTTCGGACAGGCATTCTACAGCATGATGGATAGTCTGGATCTCTGCCAGTTCGTCTGGGGCCCAGCCTGGTGCCTGTTCGGCCCGGTCGAGACGGTCGGGATGGTCAAAGCCGTGACCGGTTGGAATGTAACCCTCGACGAACTCATTGCAGTTGGCATCCGCCGCATCAACCTGATGCGCACCTTCAACGCCCGCGAAGGGTTCACCCGTAAAGAGGATTCCCTGCCAGAGAAATTCTTCAAGCCGCTGGGCGGCACTGGACCGACAGCCGGGATTGCCGTTGGCAGGGAAGAATTCGAGAACGCGCTTAACCTGTATTACCAATTACACGGCTGGACAGAAAACGGCGTCCCCACGACGGCGGCGTTGGAAAGATCGGGCATCGAATGGGCGGCGGAATACCTGACTGCGTGACAAAATACACGGGGAGGGGTCACCCCTCCCCGTAAACTTCCCTCGCTGAGCAGACTTGCAAGTGATTTGAAAACGGGCATTACAATGATCATGGGCGCATTGCTTGATCGTTTTCCTCTTTTTTATCAACAAAGGTGCATCTATGTCTCTCTACGAAGAAAACTTTTCCCACATGTCTCCCGTCTGGACGCACATTTTCCCCATTCAGAGCAATCGCGCTGAGGGGTGTTACATCTACGCCGACGACGGGAAGAAATATCTCGACTTCACTTGCGGCATCGGCGTGACCAATACCGGCCACTGCCACCCGAAGGTGGTGGAAGCCATCCGCGAGCAGGCTGGCCTTTTCCTGCACGCCCAGGCCAATATCGTCGTCCACAAGCCGATGATGGAACTCATCGCCGAACTTCGGACGATTGTCAACCCGGCCATTGACGGCTTCTTCTTCAGCAACTCCGGCGCCGAGGCGCTGGAGGGCGCGGTCAAATTGGCGCGCGCTGCCACGGGAAAGCCGAACATCATTGTCTTCAGCGGTTCGTTCCATGGCCGCACCGCCGGGACGATGGCGTTGACCACCTCCAAGACCATCTACCGGTCAGGCTTCCAGCCTCTGCCGGCGGGCGTGTTCGTTGCTCCATATCCGTATGCTTACAAACTTGGTATGAGTGAAGAGAAAACGACAGAGTATTGCCTCGCTGCGCTGGAGGAACTCCTGCTCTCTCAGACCTCGCCCGCCGAGACCGCCGCCATCCTGATCGAGCCGGAACTGGGCGAGGGCGGCTATGTTGTCCCACCCGCTGCGTTCATGCAAGGGTTACGCCAATTGTGCGACAGGCATGGCCTCCTGCTCATCTTCGACGAAGTCCAGTCGGGTTTTGGCCGGACCGGGAAGTGGTTCGCCCAGGAACATTTCGGCGTCACCCCCGACATCATGACCGTTGCCAAGGGCATCGCCTCGGGCCTGCCGCTCTCAGGCGTCTTCAGCCGCCTTGACCTGATGAAGAAGTGGCAGACCGGCTCCCACGGCGGGACGTACGGCGGCAACGCCCTGGCCTGCGCGGCCGCTGTGGCCACCATTCGCGCCATGCGGGAGGAGGATATGCCCGGAAACGCGGCCCGGCGCGGGGTCCAGTTAACGAGCGGGCTGCGCAAATTCCAGAAGGAATATCCCATCATCGGCGACGTACGCGGCCTTGGCCTGATGATCGGCACCGAGTTCACCGTGAACGGCAAACCGGCCGACAAGTCCATTGTCAAGAATGTCATCCACGCCTGCCAAGAACGCGGCCTGCTCCTGCTCTCTTGCGGTACCTACGATAACGTTATCCGCTGGATCCCGCCGCTCATCGTTACCGAAGAACAGATCAATGATGCCCTGCGCATTTTTGGCGAGTCTTTGGAGGAGGCCCTCTAACAGACAGTGGACGTGGGTGGAGCGCTTGTCCGCCGCCTACACAGGAGGGCGCCGTTGAATTTGCCAACGCAAGGAGAAAACCATGCCTGAAGTTAAAACCTACGAGTCGAAAGTTTGGCGCGTCAACGTTCGCACTCAGACCCTGAACCTGGGACCTGTTCCCGAGACTTGGGAGCGGCTTGGCGGACGCGGCTTGATCGCGCGCATCTTGCTCGACGAAGTTCCACCGGAATGCGAACCGCTTGGTCCAAGAAACAAACTCCTCTTCTGCCCCGGCCTGCTGGTGGGACATATGCTCTCTTCCTGCGACAGAATCTCGGTTGGCGGCAAAAGCCCTCTGACCGGAGGCGTCAAAGAGTCCAATGCCGGCGGTACGACCGGCATGCAGTTGACTTTGCTGGGAATCAAGGCTTTGATCATTGAGGATCAACCGACAAAACCCGGCTGGTGGGTTCTGCATCTCTCAACGCAAGGGGCTCGCTTCGACCCGGCTAATGATGTTGTAGGCCTAGGTGTGTATGATGCGGCTGCTAAACTTATTGAAAAATATGGAGAGAAAGTCGCCATTGCTCTGATTGGCCCTGGCGGCGAGATGAAACTGCAAGTGGCAGGCATTCAAAATCTGGATAAGGATAAGGTTCCTTCCCGTATTGCCGGGCGTGGCGGCTTGGGTGCAGTGATGGGGTCCAAGGGCTTAAAGGCCATCGTGATTGACGCATCTGGTGGTCAAAAACCTGCCATTCAAGACCCTGAGGCTTTCAAAGAGGCTCAAAAGGCTTTTACCAAAGCCCTGACGGAACACCCTCAGACGCACACTTATCACGACTATGGCACAGCGGCAATGGTGCAAATGTGTCAGACCTTTGGCTCGCTGCCCACCCGCAACTTTTCGTCTGGTCAATTTGAGCATGCAGATACCCTCTCCGGCGAGTACCTGCGCGATACGATTTTGCAGCGTGGCGGTGTTTCCAAGCCCAATCATCCCTGCATGCCGGGCTGCGCCATCCAGTGTTCCAACGTTTATGGCAGCGAAGACGGTCAACAGGTGCTGGTTTCACCCATAGAGTACGAGACCATCGGCTTAATGGGTTCGAATTTGGGGATCGGCAGCCTGGATGTGGTTGCAAAGTTGAACCGCGCTGTGAATGACCTTGGCCTGGATACCATTGATATTGGCGCTGCTCTTGGTGTGGCTGCCGAAGCCGGTTTGATGGAGTGGGGGGATGGCGAGCGTGCTCTGGAGTTGATTGACGAGATTCGGCGCAACACCCCCCTAGGACGCATTCTGGGCAATGGCGCCGCTATGGCCGGCAAGGTGCTTGGGATTGAGCGTGTGCCGGTGTCCAAAAACCAGGCGATGGCGGCATATGAGCCGCGCGCCATCAAAGGAACAGGAGTCACTTACGCCACATCTCCCCAGGGCGCTGACCATACCGCAGGCCTGACAATCCGCGATAAGATCAATCATCTTGATCCAAAAGGGCAGGTGGAATTATCGCGCGCCAAACAGATCTCCATGGCCGGTTATGATGCGCTGGGGGCCTGTATTTTTGCAGGCTTTGGTTTTGCGGCTGCACCCGCCGGCACTATCGCCCGTTTGCTCAATGCACGCTATGGCTGGAATGTTCCCGACGATATCCTGCAGGCGCTCGGCAAGGAAACGCTTACGTTAGAGCGTGAGTTCAACCGCAGGGCCGGATTTACAGCCAAAGACGATCGCCTCCCCGAATGGATGACGCGCGAAGCCCTGCCGCCGCACAATGCAGTCTTCGATGTTCCGTCAGAAGAATTGGACAAACTTTTCGAGTGGTAGTGTGCGTTAAAGTCAAACGTCAAAGGCCGAACGCTCACGTTCGACCTTTGACGTTTTTTTGGCTGAGCCACCAAAGGGATTTGAACCCTTGACCTGGCGTTTACGAAACGTCTGCTCTACCGACTGAGCTATGGTGGCGGGCGTAGAACGAAATGCCATTTCGTCCCACAGCGGCGGGATTATACAGCATCCCTCCCTATCCGGCAAGATTTCCGCTTGACCAACCTCCCGAAGGGTTTACAGAACGAATGATATACTTTACCTGATGAACATCGCCATGCTCTCCTACCACACCTGCCCGCTGGCCACGCTGGGCGGCAAGAACACCGGCGGCATGAATGTCTACGTGCGCGACCTGACGACCACACTAGGCCGTATGGGCGTCCACGTGGACGTGTTCACCCGCTCGCAGGACGAGCATGTGCCGCACGTGCTGCACAACCTCGGCTACGGCAACCGCGTCGTCCATGTAAAAGCCGGCCCCGAGGTCCCCCTGCCGAAACAAGGATTGGTGGAACACATCCCTGAGTTCGTGGACGGTATCCGCCGGTTTGTCGAGAGAAAGGGCATCCGCTACGACATTATCCACAGCCATTACTGGATGTCCGGTCTGGCAGCCGAGTCGCTCTCCGACCTGTGGTCTGGCGCGCCGATCCTCCAAATGTTCCACACCCTGGGAGAGATGAAGAACCGCGTGGCGCAGTCTGAGGAGGAACGGGAGGGCGCCTACCGGCTCAATGGGGAGCGCCGCGTGATGCGGCGCGCTGACCGGATCGTTGCCGCCACCCCGGCGGAGCGCGCCCAACTGGAATGGCTCTACAAAGCGGAAGCCGGCAAGATCGTCATCATCCCGCCAGGAGTGGACACCTGCCACTTTTACCCCATCTCTGTAGATGAAGCCCGCCAGTTTGTTGACATTCCTCCCCATGACCACATGGTGCTATTCGTAGGGCGCATCGAGCCGCTGAAAGGGTTGGCAACGTTGATCCAGGCCATGTCGTGCCTGCGCTGCACTGAGGCGGGTGACAGGGTCTCGCTGGTGGTGATCGGCGGCGACCTAGACGCCGCCCCGGATAAGTTGAGCGCTGAAATGGCGCGCCTGCAGAAAATGTGCGACGACTTGGCAATGGGGAAACTGGTTGTCTTCCTGGGCAAGCGCGGGCAGGACACCCTCCCATATTACTACTCAGCGGCGGATGTTTTGGTGGTGCCCTCCCATTATGAATCCTTTGGCATGGTGGCGCTGGAGGCCATGGCTTGCGGCACGCCGGTCATCGCCTCGCAGGTGGGCGGCTTGGCTTTCCTAGTTCAGGATGGCGTAACCGGTTACACCGTCCCGGCGGAGGACCACGAAGCGTTGTGCGACAAATTGAGCCTCCTCCTGGGGGATGCAGCCTTGCGCCGGCGCATGGGCGCCGCCGCGGCAAAATATGCGCAGGGGTATGATTGGGAGAAAATTGTCCTTCAAATCATAGCCGTGTACCGGGAATTGTCGAGGCAGGGCGAAACAGCCTGATGAGATAGCCGGAACCGATTTTTTCCGGTGTTATAATAGCGGCGCAGCCAAAACAATCGTCGCAATAAATTTGGTCTGTGGATTGCTTCGGTTTTAACCGCCCGGCAACAAGGAAGGAGGTGGTACTATTGTTGTGATTGCAGTATGCTGGAACACTCTTTCTTCTACCCAACCAATAGTTAATAAAATTCTCTTTAGGAGGAGAACGAATGAAAAAGAAACTGCAAATTATGCTGGCTGTCCTCATGGTCGCGGTATTGGCCCTTTCGGCCTGCCAGCCTAAAAGCGGCGAAAAAGTGACCATCATCATCGGTGTGACCGATCAAATTGCCAGTCTCGACCCGGCGGATGCGTATGCCACCCATGACTGGGAATTGATCAAGAATATCGGCGAAGGGCTGTTGGTGTGGAAACCCGGTTCTTCAGATGAACTTGTCCCTGGCATTGCACAAGATATGCCTGAGATCTCGGAAGATGGGCTTACCTACACCCTGAAACTCAAGCCAGGCATCAAGTTCGGTGACGGCCTGGAATTGACTGCCCCAATGTATGCTCAGCAGCTCAACCGTCTGCTGACCATTGGTCCATCCTGCCCGAATGATGTGGCTGATACGCTCGCCATTCCTTACGTGGAAAGCATCACCGCCCCGGATGACGAAACCCTGGTCTTCCAACTTAAGGTTCCAGTCGCCTACTTCCCGCAGATCCTGGCAGATGCGCCGTATTTGCCCTCTCACCCGGACAAATTCCCGCTCACGGAATGCGTCCTCTTCCCCGAGGCCCCCATCTATGGCGTCGGCCCCTGGTTCATCAGCCAGTACACCCAGAACGAACAACTCGTGCTCGAGCCCAACCCCTATTATGAAGGGGAGCGCACCCCGCAGGTGGATCAGATCATTATCCGCTACTTCACCGATCCGCAGACACTGGCCCTGGCTGTTCAGAATGGCGAGATTGACATCGCCTGGCGCTTCCTGGATCCCGAGTTGATTGATCAATTGCGCGGTGTCGCCGATCTGACTGTTGGTGACATCCCTGGTGGCGCCATTCGCTACCTGATTCTGAATCACACCATGGCTCCGATGGACGATCCGAATGTGGCCAAGGCCTTCGCCGCCACCATCGATCGCGACGCCATTGTGGATACCGTCTATAAAGGCGCTGCAACGCCGCTCTTCTCAATGGACCCGCCTGGATTCCTGGGCGCTACGGATGCATTCGACACCATGTACCAGTCACCCAACATTACCCTGGCCAATGAGTTCCTGGCTGCCTCTGGCTATGATGAGAACAACAAGTGCGCCATCGAACTCTGGTACCCGCCTGACCACTACGGCGCTGCCACTGCTGCCTGGATGGAATTGATTAAGCAGCAATTGGAAGCCGCCAATTTCACGGTGGATTTGAAGGCGCAGGAGTGGAGCACTTACGTTACGGCGCTCACCGGCGGCGAATCCTACCAGGCTGGTGTGTTGGGCTGGTTCTATGACTATCCCGATCCGTCCAACTATCTGGATCCCTTCGTGTACAACGGCGGTATGGGCACCAATGTCACCTTAGCCGCGGAAGGCAGCGACTATGGAGAGGCAATCAACGAGAAAGCCCAGCAACTGGTTGACCTGCTCGCACAGGCGGATGTGGAAACCGATATAGCCGCCCGTACGGAACTCTACCAGCAGGCTCAGGAAATCTACGCCGACCTGGTTGTGACCGTGCCGATCATTATTTTAGGGGAACACATCACCTATCGCTCCAATATACATGGTTCGGATGCGTACGGGGCAGCCGAAACCTTGAATATCGCCACGAACCTCGAGTTCAACTACTCGACATTGACCAAAACACCGTAGCGCACAACACCGGGGGCGGGGTTTCCCCGCCCCCTTTCCAAAAACATGACCCCCATATCCTTCATTTTGCTCATCATTGGCATCCCTTTGGCGCTCATGCTCCTGTATGTTTTCATCAGGGGTTCGATGGGCCTCCGCAAGTACATCCTGACTCGCATTGGGCTGACATTGCCAATGGTCTTCATTCTTGCCTCCCTGGTTTTTTTTATCATGCGAGTTTTGCCCGGCGATCCCGTACGCTCTGCCCTGGGGCCGCGTGGAACGGCAGAACAGGCCGAACACATGCGCCAAGCGCTCGGCCTGGATAAGCCCCTGATCGTCCAATATGGCATTTTCTTGAAAGATATCATCACGTTGAATTTTGGGAATTCCATGGTAGGGGGCCACCGCCCGATCATTGACGAGATGAGCGAGCGTTTTCCGGCAACTCTGGAATTGATCGTTCCTGCCTCCATTTTGGCCCTGGCCATTGGGATCATAGGAGGGGCGCTGGCAGCCTCCAGAAGGAAGGCCGCAGCAGATTATTTCCTGCGAGTCTATTCGGTGGTCATCTATTCGCTGCCCATATTCTGGTTCGGGCTCATGCTGCAATTGTTATTTGGCATTCAACTGAAACTGCTGCCTGTGGCAGGCCGGATAGACCCGATTATCCGCACGACCCTGGAACCTGTCACCAACATGTACTTGATCGATTCACTCATCAGCGGCAACTGGCCGGCCTTGGGGTCGGCGGTTTCCCACCTGATCCTGCCCACGATCACCCTGGGACTGGTACTGTCGGGTGTGTTCGTGCGCATGACCCGCATCAATGTCATCGAGACTCTGCAAGCCGACTACATCGCTGCGGCGCGCGCCCGCGGCATTCGGGAGAAAGTGGTGGTGTATGGTCATGCTCTGAAGAACGCAATGATCCCGGTCATTACCCTGATTGGCCTTCAGGTCGCCATTCTCCTGGCGGGGGCAGTGCTGACAGAGACCATCTTCAACTGGCCTGGCATGGGCGGTTACCTGGTGCAAAGGATATCCGCCCGCGATTACACGGCCGTACAGAGTGTCATTGCCATGTTTGCCCTGCTGGTGGCCCTCATCAGCCTGACGGTGGACTTAATCTATTCATTACTCGATCCGCGGGTGAGGTATTAAATATGCCCTCCATTGATGAAAATGGCATCGAAATCAAACAGAAAACCGAAGCCTGGAAAAGCGACCTGCAGAGGGTCGGGTTTGTTCGGCGTCTCTTCATGGCGCGCAAATGGTATGGCGCAGACTGGTGGTTTGTGGCTATCTCGGCAGTGATGGTGGCCGGCTTCATCTTTATTGCTCTCTTTCCGGGGTTGCTGGCTCCCTACGCCTCAGATGAGATTGTTGGTACCAGTTTTCTGTCTCCCGGTGCTTACCCGGTGGTGCCGGTTCTTCTGGCGCGATCCGAGTCTTCCGCTCAAACGTTGCTTGACCTGGCTGTCCCTGAAGATAGTGAACGGCCTGTTGTGGGAGTGCTCATGGGCGGCCCGACTGCCACGGCCTTGCGTGAGCGCGCCCAGGAACTAGACAACCAACTTGTCAGTCAGGGCAGCGACCTGCGCCTGAGGCCGCGCATCGAGCGTTACGCCACTATGGAAGAATTGCTGGAGGCTGTAGACGCCGGCGAAGTCCACGCTGCTGTGGTGGATTTGCACGAATTTGAGAAACTGGCCGCAAACTATCCCGACCTGCGGGCCGGCGATTCCATCACCGGTGAAACGGCTGCGGCTGGCGGTTTCATCATGGGAACCAACGAAATCGGCCAGGATGTTTTCAGCCGCCTGATCTGGGGCACGCGCATCGCCATCATTGTCGGCTTCTCCTCTTCGATCATCTCGTTGTTGTTTGGCTTGCCCCTTGGCTTGCTTGCCGGTTACCTCGGTGGGACGTTCGACCGCCTGCTCAGCCTCCTGATGGACAGCCTGTATGCCTTCCCTGGACTGATCCTGGCGATTGCCATCACTGCTGTTTTGGGCCCCAGCATGTACAATGTAATCATTGCGATCTCTGTGCTTTACGTCCCCACTTATTATCGCATCGTGCGCGGGCAGACCCTGGCCGTCAAGGAGGAAGTTTACATCGAGGCAGCCAGGAGCATTGGGGCGCGCCGCTGGGAGATCCTGTGGCGTTACATTTACCCGAACGTGATCCCATCTATTGCCATCATCTTTTCGGTCAATGTGGCCGATGCTATCCTGACCGGCGCCGGCCTGTCGTTCCTGGGCCTGGGCATGCCTCCCACTATTGCGGACTGGGGCATTGACTTGGCGCGCGGCCAGCGGTTCATCCAGACGGCCTGGTGGCTGATTACCTACCCTGGCCTGGCCATCATGTTGGTAGTCCTTGCCTTCACGATGATGGGGGAGGGGTTGATGGAAATCTATAATCCCAAGTTACGGGAGCGCTGATGCCTGCAGAACCGCTTTTTTCCATTCGCAATTTGACCGTCGAGTATGCTACGCGTGCCGGCGCTGTAAAGGCCGCCGAGGACGTCTCCTTCGATATCCGGCGCGAGGAAATCCTGGGACTGGTTGGCGAGTCTGGGTGCGGAAAATCCACGCTGGGCAAAGCGCTGATGCGTCTCCATCGCACCCCGGCGCGCATTACTGGCGGCGAACTGCTCTTCGACGGCCGCGACCTGATGAAACTGACCGAAGACGAAATGCGCGCCGTACGCGGCGCCGAGATCGGGATGGTCTTCCAGGACCCGATGACTTCCCTCAACCCGGTCCAGCGCATTATCGAGCACTTGACCGAGACGGTGCGCGCCCACGAGCCGCGAACCACTGACCAGGAAGCCCGCGAACGCGCCGCGGTCCTGGCCGAGAAACTGGGGATACGCAGTGAACGCCTGAAAGAATACCCGCACCAGATGTCCGGGGGGATGCGGCAGCGCGTGATGATCTCGCTGGCCCTGGCGCTGCGGGCGAAACTGGTCATCGCCGATGAGCCGACCACATCCCTGGATGTGATCGTGGAGGCGAAATTCCTCGACCTGCTACGCGAACTCCGCCGGGAATTCGGCCTCACCATCCTGCTCATCACGCACAACATCGGCGTAGTGGCCGAAATTGCCGACCGGGTAGCCGTCATGTATGCTGCCCGCCTGGTCGAAATTGGCGACGTGCAGGACATTTTTGCCTCTCCCAAGCACCCCTATACACAGGGACTGTTGCGCTCGGTGCCAAATATCCAGTTGGACGGCGAAAGTCTTTACAAAATGGAAGGTATGCCGCCCAATCTGCTCCATCCGCCGCGAGGTTGCCGTTTCCACCCGCGCTGCCCCTTTGCGATGGAGATATGCCGAGATTATTCTCCCGAATTACAGGCGGTGGATGGAGATCACTTTACCGCTTGCTGGCTTTATCACAAAACCACCGGGAAGGAGGGGGCGAAGAATGGCTGAAAAATTTTTCCAGGCCGCTTCCGCCAAACCTGCGGAAGCAGCCTCCGATGTCCTGGTGCGCCTCGATAATGTCCGCAAGCATTTCCCGCTCCAGAGCGGCTTCATCGCCTCGCTTCTCAGCGGGGGACACACTCCCGCGGTGAAGGCAGTGGACGGCATCAGTTTTGTAATCAAAAAAGGCGAAGTGTTCGGCCTGGCCGGCGAAAGCGGCTCCGGTAAATCCACTGTTGGACGCCTGGTCCTGCGCCTGTATGAACCGACCTCAGGGAAAATTTTCTTCGACGGCATTGACATCTGCAAATTGCCGGAAGAGCAAATGCGCCGCCTGCGCGCCCGTATGCAACTGGTCTTCCAGGATCCGCTCGCCTCGCTCAACCCCCGCATGACCATCGGGCAGGCCATCCAGCACCCTGTCAGCATCCACCTGTCCCACTTATCGCAGGAGGAGCAGCGTGAGAAAGTGCTTCATATTCTGGAAGCGGTGGGGATGATCCCGCCGGAGTCTTATTTCGAACTCTTTCCTCATCAGATTTCCGGCGGACAGCGTCAGCGCGTTGTCCTGGCGCGCGCCCTCGTCACCGGCCCGGAACTGGTGGTGGCCGACGAGCCGATCGCCATGGCAGACGTCTCGGTACGGGCGCTCTTGCTTGACCTCATGATGCAGTTGAAGGAAAAACTCGACCTGACGTACCTCTTCATCACCCACGACCTTGCCACGGCCAAATATGTCTGCGACCGGATTGCCATCATGTACCTGGGGAAAATGTGCGAGATCGGGCCGCTGAACGAGGTGTACCAGCATTCGGCCCACCCTTATACGCGCGCCCTGCTCGAAGCCGTCCCGGTGCCGGACCCCCGACGTCGGCGCACGGAACCGATGCCGGCAGGCGAAATCCCAAGCGCTATCAACCCGCCGCCGGGCTGCCGTTTCCACCCGCGCTGTCCGCTGGCCCAGGCCAACTGTGCTGTGGACGAACCGCCCTTGCGTGAAATCCGTCCCGGCCATTTTGTGGCCTGTCATTATGCAGAGAAGGTATGAATAGCACCCTCCCGCAGGCTTACAAACCTGCGGGAGGGTTTTTATCAGGGGCTTTGCGCCGTACTTTCAGCACGGCAATCTTTGTCGAATGGTTGAGTCCACTGCAAAAACCTTTTTAAACACGAAGGACACAAAGGCAACGAAGGAAATTTAAGGACGCTTTGAAAATGTTGAACCACGACGCAGATTATCTTGAATAATGGTAACTATTCAGGCTTAAATATGGCTGCAAAAGTTTTCAAACCACCACATATGGCGGTTAACACAATCAAGAACTATGCAAAAACTCAGAACCTTGCCAATTTTCGCAAATTTTCATCAGAAAGCATACCCATATACAGGCAAAATGTTCATTTTCACGACAAAACGCCAACATCTATGGCTGAATAGTTACGAATAATGATTTGTGATTTTGCATTTTCCTGGCAGTCTTCGCGTGCTGCGCTGTGCAACAACCTTTTTGCAGTAGAGTCATGGTTGAACGGGCTCGGATCTGTGACCGGTGTGCTGATACGCGTTTCTGGGTAGCCGCTGCAATCGTCCGGGACCAGGATCAGGTCTGCGAGGCTGAGATAGCCGTCGGCGCAGAGCGCCTCCAGCGCGGACAGGTATTCGCGCCCGCTGACGTAGAGAGCGTTGTTGATTGCAACCAGCCAACCGCCATCGTTGATGAGCGGCCGGACTTTGTTGATGAGACGGGCGCTGTCGGTGTTCAGGTCGAGACGGCCGTGGGGGGTGGCGGAGAAGAAGGGCGGGTCGAGGAAGACGCAATCGAAGCGTTCGCCGGAGCGTTTCATCCGGCTTACAACGGGGAAGAAATCGCCGGCAATGAAATCCGCTTTGCGGACGGGGAAGCCGTTCAGGGCGCAGGAGGTTTTGGCGAGGTGGAGGAACCGCCGGTCGAGGTCGAGTTGGACGACGCGGGCCGCGCCCCCGGCCAGGGCTGCCACCCCCAGGCTGCCGGTGTAGGCGAAGGTATTGAGCACCGACTTGCCGCGCAAATTCTCAATGGCCCATTTTCGTAAATTGCGTGTATCCAAGTACAGAGAAGTATCCTGATGAAGGACAAGTTCGAGGGCGTACCAGACGCCGTGTTCACGAACTTTGCGGCTCAGCGCGGACCCGGCCAGCAGGAGGCCGCGGCGCTCTTCGGGCAAGGGGGAATGACGCCTCTTCAGCAGCGCGGACTCCAGCCAGGGCAGACGCGCACGCGCCAGGTCCAGAGCGGGGCGGATGGTTTCCTCCAGGTTCAGGGGCGGGTCGGCCAGGTTGAAGAGGACCAGCGTGGAGGCATAAACGTCCATCACCAGGCCAGGACATCCTTCCAGAAAGCCGTTGAAGAGCCGGAAGGCAGACTCGTGCGGCGGGTCGAAGAAGGCGGCGCGGGCGTTAAAGGCGCCTACCATCAAGGAAGCAAAGGCGTTTGTTGGCATGTCGTGCTGGGGGGAATTCCCGTGCAATTGGGAAAAAGACCGGACGCGGTTAGTTCGCGTCCGATCAGTTGATTTTGGAGGTTCTGGCGCTTAGTACTCCTTCAACTTTACGTAAAATAAAGTACTGCCATCAATCTCCTGCGTGCGCATTTGGAACAGGTCTTTGTAACTGGCCATCAGCCGCGAGAGTTGCCGGTGGCCATAGGTGCGCGGGTCGAAGCCGGGGTCCAGTTGGTAGAGGGCGTTGCCCATGTGGTCGAGGCGCGCCCAGCCGTCCTCGGCCTGGGCGATGTCGTAGGCCTGGCGCAGGATCGGCAGGGGATCGTTCTCGTTGTCCGTTTCGGGGGCCGGGACCGGGGGCGGGGCGCTGACCGGCGCGGCGGCCGCGCTTTCGGCCTTCTTCCTAGGCTGGCTGCGCTTCTGCGAGGCGGTGCGATGTGTCTTCTGTTCAGCCACCAGGTTTGAGGTGTAGACGAACACGTCGCAAGCGTTGACGAACGGCTTGGGCGTTTTCTTCTCGCCGATGCCCATCACGAACGTTCCGGCCTCGCGGATGCGGGTGGCGAGGCGGGTGTAGTCGCTGTCGCTGGAGACCAGGCAAAAGCCGTCCACCACGCCGGAGTGGAGCAGGTCCATGGCGTCAATAATCATGGCGCTGTCGGTGGCGTTCTTGCCCACCGTGTAGCGGAACTGCTGCACCGGTTGGACGGCGTGGAAGTTGAGCACGTCCTTCCACTGGTTCATGCTGGAGGTGGTCCAGTCGCCGTAGATGCGGCGCACGGTCACGAGGCCGTACTTGCCGGCCTCCACCAGCATCTGCGGCAGCAGGTTGGCCTGGGCGTTGTCGCCGTCAATCAAGATGGCGATCTTGTGTCTCAAAATGGGGGCAAATTGTTCTTCTGGCATAACTCTTTCTTTCCCGCAAAGCGGATCGTTCTTGGATTTTCTACATTATACGGTATTTTCGAGTACGGCGGATCACTAATTCGCCTTACCGCTCTTTGAGCGCCGAGACGGCGACCCCCAGCACGGCCACGCCCGCCGCGGCCAGGAAGCCCAGGTCCGCGCCGCGGAAGAGGGCTTCCGGCGTGTCCTGCGCCAGTTGCGTGGTGAAGATGGCTCCCGCCATGCCAATGCCCAGCACCATGCCGAAGTTGCGTGCTGTGGCCTGTACGCCGGAGGCAATCCCCTGGCGGGACTTTGGCGCGGACCCCAAGAGAGCGCTGGTGTTAGGCGCGATGAACATCCCGGTGCCGGACCCGGCCACTGCCAGCCCCAGCGCGGTCATCCATAGCCCGCTCCCAGACCCGAGGCCTGCCAGCACAAACAACCCGGCCGCCAGCACGCCCATGCCGATCATCCCCGGCAGGCGCGACCCGATCCGGTCCGAGAGCGCCCCGCTGACCGGCGCGGCGATAGCCATGATCACCGGCTGGGCGGTCAGCAGCATCCCGGCTTGGGCGGGATTCAGTCCGCGCCCCTGGATGAGATAGAACGGCATCAGAAATGTGATGCTGTACACGCAGATATAGTTCAAAATGGCAGCCGCCGTGGCGGTGGAGAAGAGCGGGACGCGGAACAAGTTCAGGTCGAGCATTGGGGCAGGGGAGCGGCGCTCGATGAGGATAAAAATCCCCAGCAGGAGCAGCGCCCCGGTCAGCAGGCCGAGCACGGCAGGCGAACCCCAGCCCCAGTCCGCGCCCTTATTGAGGCCGAGCATCAGGCTGGTCAGCCCGGCCAGGAAGACGACCGCGCCGGGCACGTCGAAGCGCTGACCGCCGTCGGCAGGGGAGTCCTTTGGGATGAAGAGCAGGCTCAGGGTCAGGGCCAGCACGCCGACCGGGACGTTGATGTAGAACACCGTCCGCCAGCCGAGGGCCTGCGTCAGCCAGCCGCCCAGCGACGGGCCGACGGTCAGCCCGAGGTAGGTCATGGTGGAGGCCAGGCCAAAGGCGCGGCCGCGCTCCTGAGACGGGAAGTTCCCGGTGACGATGGCCGGGGCGTTGGAAGCCAGCATCGCCCCGCCGACCGCCTGGATAGTGCGGAAGACGATCAGGGCGGCCGCCGAACTAGCCGCGCCGCACAGCGCCGAACTGAGCGCGAAGAGGCCGAAACCCCACACGTAGACGAATTTGTGCCCGCGCAGGTCGCCCAGGCGGCCAAAGGAGAGCATCAGGCCGCTCAAGGTCAGCAGGTAGGTGGTGACCACCCACTGGATGGCGGCCACGTCGCTCTGGAAAGCGTCGCGCACAATGGGCAGGATGGCGTTGACGACGCTCCCGTCCAGGGCGGCCATGAAGGAGCCTGTGCCGATGGCGATGAGCACCCCCCATTTGCGGTCGAGTGTGTTGGTCATGAAGCCTCGTTGTTTTTTGGAGTCTGGGGGCTTGCTTCCGGGATTATGGGATGGGTTCGATAACCCCGATCTTGTCCGGTATCCAGCCGGGGAAACCCAGGGCGGTGCAACTCGGCGCGGCCGCGCCGGCGTTCTGACCTTCCTGGCTGATAACTTCAATCTGGACGGATGTATCCACCTGGAAGCCGGTATCCACGGTCAGTTTCAACAGCGTCTGGTTGCCTGCCGGAAGTAGCGGGATGCAGGCGGTCTTGTCCGGGTGCGCCTGGCCCTCGTCGCTGGCGGTGAGTGTGGCGCAGACGTTCGTCAGGTCGGTGAGGGTGTAGTTCTTGAGCAGAGGGTAGGCGTTGGTCACCTCGCCCATGCCGTGGGTGATGTCGAGGCTGGTGTTGCAGCCCGAGATTTCGAGCAGCAGGCTCAGGGTCACGGTTGGCGTTTCGGTGGGGGAGATGGTGAATGTGGTCGTGGGGAGTTCTGTCTCGGTCGGCAACCCGCCAGTGGGCGTGAACGTTGATGTCGGCACGAACGGGGAGGTTGGCGAGAAGATGGCCGGGGGCGGGGAGGGGATACGCGTGTTTGCTGTCTGCGTTGGGAGCACGATGTCGCCGCAGGCGGTTAGCAGCGCGAGAAGTGGAATGGCAAACAGGATGCGCTTTAGGGTGATGTCCATGGGCTAATTGTAGTCGAATTCTGAAAGCCTTGCCGGGTAAGGAGGAGGCGAGTTTGGATGATATTTCACGGCGTTAAACCTTCTGCAGGGTGAGTGAAGTGAAGGTATGATGTCCGGATGTAGGCCATTGACCCGATTTCGTTGCCGGCAAACGAAAAGGAGACCGGCTGACGGTCTCCTGGCTGCGCCCCCGGCGAGGTTCGAACTCGCAGCCACTGGATTCGAAGTCCATTACTCTATCCATTGAGCTACGGGGGCTGGCGGTAAAATTATACTCGAAAAATCCGGGCTTGCCTCTATTTAGAACGCATGTTATAATCTCGCCCCGCGCCGCAAGGCGGCAGATTTTTGTAAGGATGATAAACATGATTGACTTGAATAAAAATTTCAATGCTACGAAAAACCCGAATGTTCCTGACCTGAAATCAGGCGACCAGGTAAGCGTGCACGTCCGCATCAAGGAAGGCGAGCGCGAGCGCATCCAGGAGTTCAAAGGCACGATTATCCGCCTGCGCAAGGGCGGGAACAATGCCAATTTCACCGTCCGCCGCATCGCCTCCAACGGCATCGGCGTGGAGCGGACTTTCCTCCTCCACTCTCCCCGCGTGGACAAAGTAGTCGTCGAACGGCATTCGCACGTCCGCCGGGCGCAATTGTATTTCCTGCGCGGGCTGACCGGCAAGAAATCCCACCTCAAGCAGAAGTTCGATTGAGCCGGGTGATCTTGGCAAAGCAAGGGTGCAGATTGGTCTGCGCCCTTTTGCATTAAGGCAGATGATTGTGAAAATTCCTGTAATTGGCCTGACCACCTATAACCAGAAAAACCTGCATAAATTCCCCATTGCGGCATTGATGCACAAGTACATTTCTGCCGTTGCCGAGGCAGGCGGAGCGCCGCTGCTCATCCCTTCTGGCCTGATGCCGGAAATCCTGCGCGCCTTGTTCGACCGCCTCGACGGTATCCTTTTTACCGGCGGCGGCGATGTGGGGGTCGAGCATTACTCCGGCAGTCAGCATCCGGCCCTAAGTGGTGTTGATCCCGGGCGCGATAATCTGGAATTAAACCTTGTCCACCTTGCTCTGCAAACCCAAAAACCATTCCTGGGCATCTGCCGCGGCTTCCAGGTGATCAATGTTGCCCTGGGGGGCACGCTCTATACCCACATCCCTGACCAGCATCCGGGCGCGATCAAGCACAACTACGATTCTGGCACGGAGCGGGAATACCTGGCCCATCCGATGGAAATCGAAAAGGGCAGCCGCCTGGGGGAGGTGTTGGGCGCGCTTCAGTTCCGGGTGAACAGCCTCCATCATCAGGGCGTCCGGCATCTTGCCCCATCTTTGAGAGCGGCCGGCTATGCTCCCGATGGATTGCTGGAAGCGCTCGAATTGCCTGCCCATCCATTTGGGATGGCTGTGCAGTGGCACCCGGAATGGCTGACCGGTTACGACCACGCCCGGCGTCTCTTCGCTGCTTTTGTGGAAGCAGCGCGCACAAAATCGGGGTAAAATTCCCGGCGGAATGATTCCTGCGCTTGGTGTCTTCGATTCGGGTGTGGGAGGTCTTTCTGTCCTGCGCGCCATCCGGGCGCAGATGCCTGCCCAGCCAATCCTGTACTTTGCAGACCAGGGACATGTTCCCTATGGCCCGCGCCCCATGCAGGAGGTGCGGGCTTTTTCGCGGGCGATTACAGAGTTCCTGCTGGAACGTGGCGCAAAAGAGATTGTTGTAGCCTGCAACACGGCCTCGGCGGCGGCCCTTCGCTATCTGCGCCAGACCTTCCCGGAAGTGCCGTTTGTCGGCATGGAACCGGCGGTCAAGCCGGCTGCCGAAACCACGCAGACAGGCATGGTGGGCGTCCTGGCGACACCGGCCACGTTCCAAGGGGAGTTGTACGCGTCAGTCGTGGAGCGCTTTGCCGGCGGCGTGACCTTGCTCCAGGACACCTGCCCGGGACTGGTGCAGCAGATCGAGCGCGGCGAACTGGACACGCCGGCCACGCGCGCCATCCTGGAAAATTCCCTGCGCCCAATGCTGGAGCGGGGGATTGATACCGTTGTCCTGGGCTGCACCCATTACCCGTTCGTTATTCCGCTCATCCGGCAGATTGTCGGGTCGGGGGTGCGGGTGATAGACCCGGCCCCGGCTGTGGCGCGTCAGACGGAGCGGCTGCTGGTCGCAAACGGGTGGCAGGCCTCAGGTCCAGAACGGGGCGGGGCGGAGTATTTCACCAGCGGCCGCGCCGAAAACCTGTCTTCTCTCCTGCCGTCTTTTCTGGGCGAGGAGGGAATTGTCCGAAGGGTGGATTGGGTGGGGGAAAAAATTGTCTTGGCAGGCTGAGTCAGACGATATTCAGCAAAGTTTGCTTTTGTTCCACGCTCTCGCCAGGCTTGACGCGTATGCGCGCCACTTTGCCGGAGCGGGGGGCGCGCAGTTCGTTCTGCATTTTCATAGATTCCAGGATGACCAGGATTTGGCCTTTTTCCACCTGCTGGCCTTCCTCCACTTGGACGGCGACGATCAGGCCGGGCATGGGAGCCTTGAGCGTGAATTCGCCCGAAGCGGCGCCGACCAGCCCCGAGGTCCGCAGGCGCTTCTCGCGTTCGTCCATCACCCGCACGGAAAAGAACTGACCGAGCAGGAGAACTTGCAGGACATCTTCGTCGGTATAGACGTAGCCCTCGTAGGACTCGCCGTTTGCCAGCAAGGAATAGAGCGGCTGGCCGCTGACCGCCGCCAGGTCCACCTCGATGATCTCCTTGCCGAAGCGGACGTGATGCTCGTCGAGGATTTCGAGCAGGAATTCGAGGCCGTCAATTTCGGCAATGTATTTCATCGGCGCGGCCTATCGGGGCAGGCGGCCCATTTCCAGTTGGAGCGCCGGACGGGCCGGGAATAGACCTGCGAGCGGCGTTCCGTTTCCCGGTGGGCGACCAGCACGGCAAGCAGAGCGGCAATATCGAGGTAGAGTTCCCGGTTTTCGGCGGCATCTATGCTGGGGAATTGTTCCTCGACGAAGCGCGTATCGTAGTTGCCGGTCAGGAAGGGGTAGGTGGCCATCATGCTCTGGTGGAAGGGGATGTTGGTGCGCACGCCGGCGATGCGGTATTCCTCGAGGGCGCGCCGCAGGCGGACGATGGCCTGGGTGCGCGTCTCGCCCCAGACAATCAACTTGGCGATGAGCGGGTCGTAGTAGGGCGTCACTTCGTAGCCGATGTGCACACCCGTGTCCACCCGGACGCCGGGACCGGTGGGCATTTGTGTGAGCGTGATGCGCCCCGCTGAGGGGACGAAATTGTTGTAGGGGTCTTCGGTGTTGATGCGGCACTCGATGGCTGCTCCGCGCCAGCGAATTTCCTCCTGGCGGTGGCTGAGCGGCAGGCCGTAGGCGATGCGGATCTGTTCAGCGACGATGTCCAGGCCGGTGACCATTTCGGTGACGGGATGTTCCACCTGGAGGCGGGTGTTCATTTCCAGAAAGTAGAAGTTGCAATCGTTGTCCACCAGGAATTCGATGGTGCCAGCGTTGGTGTAATCCACTGAACGGGCGGCTTGCACGGCCACCTCGCCCATGCGGCGGCGGAGTGACTCGTTGTTCCCCAACGTCGGCGAGGGAGATTCTTCGATTAGTTTTTGGTGGCGGCGCTGGATGGAACATTCGCGCTCGCCCAGGTGGATGACGTTCCCCAACTGGTCTGCCAGGATCTGGAATTCGACGTGGTGGGCGCCCTCGACCAGTTTCTCCAGGTACACGTTGCTGTCCCCAAAAGCGGCTTCGGCTTCGCGGCGCGCCGATTGGAGCAGGTCCGGCATTTCCTCCAGGGTTTTGACTTCCCGCATGCCTTTGCCGCCGCCGCCTGCCGTAGCCTTGATGAGCAGGGGAAAACCGATCTTCGGGGCAAGGGCGAGCAGTTCCTCGTCGCGCAATGCTCCCTGTCCCTCCGTGCCGGGGACGACGGTGACGCCCGCTTTGGCGACCGTGGCGCGGGCGGCGGCCTTGTCGCCCATGGCGGCAATGGAGGAGGGTTTGGGGCCGATGAACACCAGCCCGGCGTCGGCGCAGGCAGCGGCGAAGTCGGCGCGCTCGGCCAGAAAGCCATAGCCGGGGTGGATGGCCTCTGCCCCGCATTTGCGGGCAATGTCAATGATTTTGTCACCGCGCAAGTAGGAGTCGCGCGACGGCGCCGGACCGAGGGGATAGGCTTCGTCTGCATACCGGACGTGCAGGGCCTGCCGGTCGGCTTCGGAAAAGACGGCTACCGTCTCGATGCCCAGTTCCCGGCAGGCGCGCTGGATGCGGACAGCAATTTCCCCGCGATTGGCAATCAGGATCTTCTTGAACATATCGCTCTGATGTGCGTTTTACCGACTATTACAGTTGCGGCGTTACGCTCAGTTCACTTTCGCCGACAAACTCACTGAAGAACAGAATTTGCAGGTGCAACTGCTCGGCAAAGAGTTGTTTCCCGGTCTCGGTCGCCAGCGGATTGTTAGCGCGATAATGCTCCAGGCGATTGATTCGTTCGCGCAGTTTGTCTGTCAGTTTTTCGTAATCGTCAATGTCTGAATAGCACCATTGCAGGATGCGGTAGGGTCCGAAGCGGTCCACGTTGTCGGCGTCGCTGACGATGTTCGCCTCCAGGGTGTTCGGGTTTTCCACGGTGACGTGCGAGGCGATGGAATAGCAGATGTTATCCACCTGCTCCGGAGCGTATCCCAGGCTGGCGAGAAATGGGCGGGCAATCTCTGCTCCGATGTTCCCGTGGTCTCGGCTGTTATCTCCCTGCACATCGAACCAGGCGATATCGTGGAGTAGGCAGGCGGCCACGACCAGTTCCGTGTCTGCGCCTTCGGCCTCGGCGATGATCTTGCCGAACTGCGCCACCCGCTGGGTGTGCTGCCAGCGGTAGTCGAAGCCGGAAAGGAAGCGTTTCAACCCTTCTTTGTCGTCGCGTTTCTTATAGGCCTCTTCGAGGTAGTTGCGGGCGAAATCGGCGATTTTCTGCAGGCGTTTGTTGGTTTCGGCGCTCATCTCTTTTCCTTCCTGTTATAGCGGGATATTCCCGTGTTTTTTGTGCGGGTTGGCATCTCGTTTGTTTTGGAGCATCTCCAGGGCATTGATTAGCCGGGGACGTGTTTCGTGCGGTTCAATCACGTCGTCCAAGTAGCCTCGACTGGCGGCCACATAGGGATTGGCAAATTTCTCGCGGTATTCGGTGGTCAATTGCGCCTTTTGCCGGGCAGGATGTTCGGCTTTTTCCAATTCTTTGCGATAGATGATGTTCACTGCCCCGTCTGGTCCCATGACGGCGATCTCGGCGCCGGGCCAGGCCAGGTTGATGTCGCCGCGCATCTGCTTGCTCGACATGACGATGTACGCCCCGCCATAGGCTTTGCGCAGGATGACGGTCAATTTCGGAACGGTGGCTTCGCAATACGCATACAACAGTTTGGCGCCGGAGCGGATGATGCCCTCATGCTCCTGCGCCGTGCCGGGCATGAAACCGGGCACATCCACCAGGGTCACCAGCGGCACGTTGAAACAGTCGCACGTGCGGACAAAGCGGGCGGCCTTCTCGCTGGCGTTGATGTCCAGCACGCCGGCCAGCACGGCAGGCTGGTTGGCAACGATTCCCACTGAATGGCCGCCAAGGCGGGCAAAGCCAACGACGATGTTGGGCGCGAACCCTTCCTGGATCTCAAAGAAGTCGCGGCCGTCCACCAGTCGGCGGATGACATCTTTTACATCGTAGGGCTTGGCCGGGTCGTCTGGCACGAGGCTGTCGAGTTCCTCGTCCTGCCGCAGCGAGTCATCATCGTTGGGCAAGAAGGGCGGTTCTTCCATGTTGTTCTGCGGAAGGAAGCCAAGCAGTTTGCGGATCAGGTAGAGGGCATCCGATTCGCTGGCCGCAGCCACGTGGCAAACTCCTGACTTCTCGGCATGGACCGCCGCGCCGCCCAGTTCTTCGGCGCTGATCTGCTCGTGCGTGGCCGCTTTCACCACCTCCGGCCCGGTGACGAACATGTTCGATGTTCCGCTCGCCATGAAAACGAAATCGGTCAGCGCTGGCGAATAAACCGCGCCCCCGGCGCAGGGTCCGAGAATGGCCGAAATCTGGGGAACGACGCCCGAAGCCAGGGTGTTGCGCAGAAAGATGGAAGCGTATCCGACCAGCGACACAACCCCCTCCTGGATGCGCGCCCCGCCCGAGTCGTTCAAACCAATGAGCGGCGCGCCGTTCTTCAGGGCCATATCCTGTATCTTGCAGATTTTCTCAGCGTGCGCTTCCCCCAAACTACCACCCATCACGGTGAAATCCTGGGCGTACACATAGACCAAGCGGCCTTCGATGGTGCCCCAGCCGGTGACTACGCCGTCGCCCAGGGGGGTGTTCGTGCCGGCCCCCGCCTCGCCATTGTGGCTGGCAACGAACGCGTCGATCTCGTGGAAGGAACCGCGGTCCAGCAGCAGGTCGAGGCGCTCGCGGGCAGTGAGTTTGCCTTTTTTGTGCTGGGCATCAATCCGCTCTGCCCCGCCACCCTGCCGGGCAAGTGTGCGCATTTCACGCAGACGGCTGTTTTTCGCGTCATTGCTCATGGTAGAAATTTCTGACATTTCGGGAGAATACAACCAACAACAGGAATACAAAGTAGAGGCCGTTTGCTGCCAGAACGAACAAGTTGTTGGTATGCGGTTGCTGTAGCGCCAGCCGGTCGAACCAGAACCAGGCTTCCAGCGCTAGGAAGAAACCCAGCGCCGCCCCCCAGGCCCAGGCCTTTCTCTGCCAGAGTGCCCAGGCAAAGGTGAACCCCAGACCGGCCCAGGCCGCTCCGCTAACGGCCAGGTAGAGCGGGCCGCCCGGATTCTGATAGAGGGTAAGCGTATCCCAGAAACGGATGGCGCCGGCAAAGCGAATGCAATTCCAGATGGCGGAGACCAGGGCAAGCGCGGTCAGCAGTTGTACACCGGGGGGGCGGCGGGTTTTCATGGGTTTTTACTACGGCAGGACTGAAAATTCAACAGGAGGCATAGGAATGCCGCGTTCACCATACGAGTCTATCAGCCTGTCCCCATCAAAAACTCGCACACTCCAGCGGTAGCGGCCCGCAGCCAGCGGCTCGGCCAGTGTCAGGCGTGAGGCATCCCGATTGTCTATCTGCACGCTCAGGACAGTGCGCCAGACGCTGTCTTCTCCCGGTGAATGGATCGAATCTGGCGTGATCAGGATGGAGTCGATGAAAACGCTATACTGGTCATCCTGACCATAAGTGCGGCTCAGGGCAAGCGTTACCGGACCGGCAGCCAGGTCAACGGTCCCGACCGATTCCCACACCCATTCATCGAGAGCGTTGTCGTCCGTCGCGAACGGTCGCGCCTCCCCGTTGACCGAGATGAAGTTCTGCTGGTCGTTATAGCGCCGCTTATAAGACCGCACCCAGACGGCATAATCCCCGGCTTCTTCGATGTCAAGGGTAAATTCGGCTGTCCCTGACTGCCAGTTATCGAGCAGGAAGCCGTTCCCGCTAAAGTTGGTGACGAATTCGGAGGCGAAGTACCAGCCGTTACTCTGGAAAACGTCCTCGGCCTCGATCCAGTAAACGTTCGGCTGTTTCTGCTCAATGGTCAGGAGCGCCTCCGTGCCGCTTTCGTTCGCGCTCAACCACTCGAAGACGGGCGTTTCATCAGAGGGAATCTCCGCACCGGCAGCCGGCTGGACCGGTTCCGGCGGCGGAGTCTGATAGCAGAGCGGGTTGCCGAGACTGTCTGCGTCGAGGAAATAGACATCAAAAAACTTGCCGCTGGTCACCAGGCTTGCGCCCGGATAACACTCGAGGAGGATGTTCAGGATTTGCATGCGCTCATCTTGGAGCGACAGCGCCGTCTTATCGTACACGATGGACAGGCTCTCCGCGTCCCGGTTTTGCCAGAGGGAAAGCAGGAGTTCCTCGTAGGGGACTTGCTGATAATAGTTCACGGCTTCCAGGCCGGCACCCCGCGCCCCGGCGACCGAGAAGAGGATGACGTGGGTTTCCAATTCCACCGAGTCGTTTTGCGTGGGGAAGTACGGATAAAGTACGAGAGATGTATCTGCGGCGGCTGCCGCGCTGAGATCGGCCAGTTCGCGGCGTTTGAGGCGCTCCTCCGGATCGCCGATGCGGTTGGTAAAGACGAAGTAATCGCCGGCGAGGATGGTCAGCAGGGCGGCGGCCAGCACCGGCGCGGCGAGGCGCATCTTCTGGCCGTCGAGCCAGGTGCGCGCCGCGCCGAAGAACACCCATAGCCCCATCGCGCCCCAGATGACCAGCGGGGCGAGGCTAGTGTAAAGCACGCGCGGCCACACCGATCCCAGCAGGAGAGGGCCGGGGAGTACGTTAATCAGGAACCAGAGCGGAATGAAAACGAAGAACGGGCGGCGCAGGTTGAGCAGGTTATAGACCAGCCCGACGACTACGAAGGGCAGGAGGAGTTGATTGACGAACGAACCGTTCCAGCGCAGGAGGGAATCATCCAGCGAGACAGACACAAAGATTGTCTTCAGGAGCAACCCGATGTTGTTTAGAATGAAACCCAGCGGCCCCAACATCCCATTTTCGGCGGCTTGATCTAGCCAGCCGAAGTGATAACCGTGCCGCGCGCGTAGGTACTGATGGGTAAATGTCAGGTATATCAGCAGGATAGGCCACAGGACGAGAAGAAGGCGCGGCAGCCATTGGCGCAGGTTTGCCTGCCGCTTCCTGATTTCAGAAACGGCCGCGCCAATCAGGAAGACCAGCGCCAGCCCGACCGTGGGGTAGAAGGTTTCGTAGGTCAACATGCCCAGCGCCAGCAGGATGCCCGCTACCTGGAACTGCCAGGTCTTCTTCTGCTGGAGCGCCAGCAGGAGGAAATACAACCCGGCCATCATCCAGGCTTCCAGGGTGGTGTTGTGCAGCGCCTGGTGGCTGGCGTTGAGTTCAACGTAGGAGAAGGCATACAGCGCAGCCGCTAACAGCGCAGCCGGCGGGCTGGCTGTCAGCCGCCGTACGAGCAGGTACAGGAAGATGACCGCCGCAATACTGAGCGTTGCGCTCTCGATGCGCGCCGAAAGGAAGTTCAACCCGAACAAGCGCAGGAAGCCCGCCCGCACCCAGAAATCTACCGGCAGGGGCTTGTAGTGCATGGTTGCAAAGTCGCCGATATCCTCCCGCAGGATGACCGAAAACCAGGCCTGCGCCGTCCACTTGGTTTCGTCCGCTTCCAGGCCGTAGACGCGGTAGCCCAGATCGTAGAAGCGGCTGAAGATGACTACCGCCAGGAGCAGCAGCCCGATGGCAATCTCCGCGCGCGGGGCAAGGCGCACTTGGTTGGTCAGCGTTCCCTTCCACTTGGGATGCAGGCGCGCCCAAACGATCAGCGCCGCGGCGCACGCCGCGTAGAAGATTGTCCCGACAATGAAGTTATTCTGCGAAAGGAAAATCTGCGCCAGCGCCGCCGCGCCAACAGAAGCCAGCAGCAGTATCGGGGCGGGGATTTGCAGATCGGGGACAGTCACATGCCAGCCTTCCGACAAGCGCAGGGAAGGCAGATGAATGTGCAGGTAAAGGTCGCGTCCCTCGCGGCTGCTGGTAGTGCGGGTCTGAACTCTGAACCGCCGCGGCCTTGGGCCGGACTCCGGCGCGTCCGCCGTGAAGACTTGGGAGGCCCATTCAGGCGGTTCGGCGGGCGTCTCCGACGGAACGCGCCGCGCCGGGACCTGTTCGCCGGCCCCCGTTTCGGAGGCTTCCACCTCCGCCTGGGCGGCCGCGACCGGCGCGTTGATCCAGCCGGCCAGCGCCTGGATGGGGCGCGGCAGGCGTCGGGTCCAGGCGGCGGGCAGAAAGGCCGCCAGCCCGAAGAGTAGGAGCAGACTCCCAAGCAGGATCAGCAGCGGCGGGCGCAGGTACGATTCTGCCAGCACTTCCCCGATGGAACGGTCGCGCTCGAAGGTGAATGGCGTGTTCAGCCCGGCTGAGAGCAACGGGATTCCGTCCGGGTTGTAGAAGTCGCGTTTTATGAATTGCCCATCCCAGACTTGCGTCAGGAGGCTCTCGATCTCGTCGGCCAGGCCGGGCGGGTAGAAGAGGATATATTTTTCGGCTGTCGCGTAGGCCTGCGGGTCGGCGCGGAATTGCTCGAAGGAGATGGCTTCGTAGGAGACCTCCGGCCTGAATTCGTCGGCGATATAGGGCCGGACAAGGTCCACTTCGCTCTGGTTCTGGTAGATGTAAACCAGCGTTTCGTCTGTCGCGTACAGACTGGCCCAGGAGATGATCTGGTCGGGTTGGGGATGGTAACGGCTAGGCATGAGGACGAAGTAGTCGTAGATGCCGCCCAGCGAGAGGATTGTGATGAGGATGCCTAGCACAATGGTCTTCCAGCGTCCCAGGCCGCGGACGGCGGCCGCGCAGGCGTTGGCGAGGACGTTCGCGCCGAGGCCGGCGAGCAGTGCTAGCAGGGGGATGATGTTGACCATGTGGGTGTGGCGCGGCGGGACGGTGTTGAGGACGCTCAGCCCAAAGATGATGACCAGGAACCACAACGCCATCAGCAGGCCGCGTGGTTCTTTAAGCCGCTTGAGCATCACTCCGAATCCGAGCAGGTAGAAAATAACGCCGACTGTCCCCGTCAGCGGAAAGGCGATGAAATGTTCCGAGATGAGCCAGGGCTTCTGGAAGATGAGCAGGGTGCGGAGGAGGCCGCGGACGAGCAGGATGAAATAGATTTGCGGATTGTAGAAAAGTTCGTTCCCGCCGAGTTCGAAGAAGGGCGCGACGGCGGTAAGTTCTTCGTCAGAGTAGAAAAGCCGCCCGTTGAAGGTGTTGAAAAAGACGCTTTCGAAGACTTTGAAGCCCATTCCCTCCGAGTCGTAGATGTTGCCGTAGGCAAAGTACGGGCCGGCAACCAGGGCAGCGCCAACGAGCAGGAGGAAGACGGCCAGGGCGGCAGGGCGGAATTTCAACCGCCGGGCAAGCCAGAGGACTGCGATGAACAGCAGGGCAATAACGATGGCCATGCGCGCCGCAAAGTAGGTGTAGAAACCAAACCCGGCGGCGCACCCTGCCAGGAACAAATAGAAGATACTGTATCGCTGGATGCCGGTATAGAGCCAATAGAAGGTCAGCGTGGTGATGAACAGGGCCTGGATGTTGTTGTAACCCAGCCGGGCAAAGGCCAGGAAATAGGGGCTGAAGGCCAGGGCAAAACTGCTGGCGATGGCTGTCTTGCGGTCAAAGGCGTCGCGCGCCAGCAGGTAGAGCGGAAAGATTGTCAGCGCGCCGGAAAGCACCGAGCCGAAGCGCCAGCCCCACAGGTCCAGGCCAAAGACTTTCAGCGCCGCGGCCTGCCCGATGGAACTCAGCACCGGGAAGGTGTAGACTCCGTTGGCGAAGACCGGCGGCTGGAACTGCCCGTTGGCAATGTCGCGCGCCGCGGTCCAGAACGAACCCTCGTCGCCCATCAGCATATCCGGGAGTCCTTGCAGACGGTACGCGCCGACGAGCAGGCTGAGGAGGAACAACCCCAGCATCCACAGCAGGTCGCTGCGGCTCAGGCGGGGCGAAAGGTCCACCTGCCGCTTGTAATCCCAGGCCGCCGCGGCCGCCAGCGCCAGGGCTGGGGCGGCCAGCCACTCGGCGATCATCAGGTCGTAATAATCCAGGCGGTTGATCTGCCAGATCAGGGCTGCAAAAATGCCCCCTGCTCCGGCCAGCCAGGGCCAGAGCGAGCGGAGGGGTCGCAGGGTAATGAATATTTCGCCAGGCGGGGGCGTCTCGGCTGGGACCAGCCGCAAATTCCGCAGCGAGAGATAGAGCAGCGCCGCTCCCGCAGCCAGGTACGGCAGGCCGTTCAGCACATTGTCAATGGTAGGGATGGCGAGGTGGATTTCATTCGTTAGCCAGAGGGCCAATTTTGTCGGCGGCGCAGACGGAATAGTGTCGTTGGCAATCCGCATTTGCCCGACAATCAGCAGCGCCAGCCCCATCAAGGCGGCAAGCCAGCGGAGGTTGAGCCATTCCAGTTTTTTTGCGAAGTTGGTTTGCGGCATATTTGCAGGCGGTAACCTTGGATGGCGGGATTATACAACAGATGGGGGATGGGCGTCGGTTATAATTTGGCTATGAACGCCGTTCTTCGGCGTTATCAGCGCCTTGTTTCAGTTTGGAGTATGGTGACCCATGAAAAGGCTTTCCTTCCCTTTGCGGATTTTCCTGCTGGCGCTGGCGCTGCGGCTCGCGCCGGTGATTGCCCTGCGGACGATGGGCATTGGCCTGGACGATATGTTCCAGTACGATATGCTGGCGCGCTCGCTGGCGCTGGGAAACGGCTACCGCTGGTATGCCTGGGAAGACTTGCAAATGCTGGAGCCGTATGTGGATTTTGACTTAACCAGTGTGGAGTATGATCCGGTGCGCGGCGTGCCGACCTCGTTCCGGGCGCCGCTCTACCCGGCTTTTCTGGCGCTGGTGTACCTGGTTGCCGGAACGGGAACGGGGCGGTTCTTTGCGGCCCGCCTGGCGCAGACTCTGCTCGGCGCGGCGCTCGCCCCGCTGACCTGGGCGGCAGCGCGTGTTTTGCTGCCCGGCGACTCGGCGGAGGCGTCTCGGCGGCGGGAGCGGGCGGCGGCCGCGGCGGCCTGGGTCGTGGCCTGTTACCCGCTCCTGCTCCTCTATCCATTTGGGCTGGGGACCGAGAATCTCTTTTTCCCACTGGTGCTTCTCTCGCTCCTGTTCCTGCTCAAAGCGGCAGATAAGTCATTGCTGGTTAATTTCCTCCTTTCCGGCTTTTTCCTCGGCTTGGCGGCTCTGACGCGTTCCATCATCCTGCCGTTTGCCGGTCTGGCGGTTCTATGGGCGTGGTTCATCCTGAAGCAGAGAAAAGGCGCTCTCGCCGCGGCGCTGGTTTTCCTGGCGCTGATTTCTCCCTGGGTGGTGCGAAATTCCCTGCTCCATCACAAGTTGACCAGCATAGAAACCTCGATGGGCTACAACCTCTACGTGGGGTACCATCCGCAGAGCAATGGCTCGTTTACCTTTGGCCCCTCGTTCGACCTGATCCCGATCCTGGATGACGCCGAACGCGACCGCCTCGGGACGGAGAAGGCGCTGGAGTTTATCCAGGACGATCCGGGGCGCTTTCTGCCGCTGGCGCTCAACCGCCTGGGATTCTTCTTTGGGCTGGAGAAGCGTGTGCTGGTGTATTTCTATGCCAACAATTTCTTGGGCTACATCCCGCCCCTGCCGCTGGCGATGATTTCGCTGGTCATATTCCTGCCGTTTGTGGCGGTGGCCGCCTCTGCGCCGGTGGGGCTGGCGCTCCTGCGGGCGGGACCGAAGACGGGTCTGGTGTGGTTGCTGCTGGGGGCGTATCTCCTCCCGCATGTTCTCATCCTGTCCGAGGACCGTTTCCACCTGGCTCTTGTGCCGCTGTTAGCCATCCTGGCCGCGCACGCCTGGAGCGGAGGCCGGAGCGCGCTCCGGGAACGGTGGGCAGGTTCACGGTCTGGGAAGGCGGCGCTGGCCCTGGCGGGGATGGCTGTCCTGCTGCTGCTCGCCAACTGGGGCTGGGAACTGTGGCGCGATTGGGATAAACTCACCCAACTATTTGGTCCGAACGGCAACACACTCTATCCTCCTTACTGATGAGGCGACATGAAGAAACTCTTTGGAGAGCGGCTGCGCCTGGATTGGAAAATTGCCCTGCTGACCATCGTCAGTACTCTTTTGCTGATGATGGATCACTATCACTATCCCTTGCTGCCATGGACGAAATGGTTCCCGGCCTGGGAAGCAAGCGGCCTTTCGATGAAAGTTCTTGACCGGACCTTGCTATACTTTGTCATCCCCATGTTCTTTGTGCTGGTCGTTTTTCGCGAGAACCCGAAGAAGTACGGTTTCACCTTCGGCGACTGGAAGGCCGGGATTGCCATCACCTTGGGCGGGATCATCCTTATCGCGCCGGTCCTTTGGCTGGTGAGCCGCGGCGACGCGTCCATGCAGGATTACTACAAGTCACAAGTCTCCGGCCTGCCGTGGAATACCTTCCTGGACCTGTTTGGCTGAGAATTCATCTTTCGCGGCTGGCTGCTCTTTGGCTATGGGCGCAAGTTCGGCGCGGAAGCCCTGTGGCTGCAAGCCGTCCCGTTTGCGCTGGCGCACATCGGCAAACCCGAAGTGGAGACTCTCTCCACTATTTTCGGCGGTTTCGCCTTCGGCTGGGTGGCCTGGCGGACGAAATCGTTCGTTTACCCGCTGCTGATCCACTGGTTCGTGGCATCGTTCACCATTCTGGTCGCGGCAGGCGCGATTGGCTGATTTTATTATTCGACCGGTGCGGAAAGAGGATTTCCCGTGGAATGAGGTTTTATGAATGCCAAAATTTTTCTTTACATTGCTTATGGCGTCTTGATCGGCCTGCTGGCCGCGGCGGTCATCTGGCTGGCGGCCGCGCCGCCGCGCGGTGAGCCGGTTGCATTGCTCCCGACGCCCACCCCGGGGAACATTACAGTCTACGTCAGCGGGGCGGTGCAGACCCCTGGCGTTTATTCCCTCCCCGCCGGCAGCCGCATTGAGGATGCTGTGCTGGCGGCGGGCGGTTTTGCTCTGGGGGCCGAGCAGGACCGGATCAACCTGGCCTCCCTGCTCGAAGACGGCCAGCAGGTTGACGTGCCGGGTGTGGTCAGCAGCAGCCACGTCAATGCCGGACGGGTGAATATCAACACGGCCAGCGTCGAGGAATTGGACGCCCTGCCTTCGATTGGCCCGACCACGGCGCAGGCGATTGTTGACTATCGCCTGCAAAACGGGAATTTCACCGCCATCGAAGACATCAAGAACGTCCCCGGCATTGGGCCTGCCACGTATGAGCAAATCAAAGATTACATCACGGTTGGGCAGTAATCATGTCAAATGAGCATTTCAACCTGATTGCCCGTTTCTATGACGAAGCCGCGCAATTCACGCTGGATGAGTCCCTTCTGCGCGCCCTCGAACTGCCTGCGGACGGCCTGCTGCTCGACGCGGGCGGCGGGACCGGACGCGTGGCCGCTGCCCTGCGTGGCCACGTGGCCGGAGTGGTCGTTGCGGACGTATCCTCTGGGATGATGAAGTATGCCCGCGCCAAGAACCTGGCCTGTGTCTATGCTCCGGTCGAGATGCTGCCGTTTGCTTCCGTGACTTTCGCGCGGGTTTTCATGCTGGACGCGTTCCATCATGTCCACAGCCAGGAGTGGACGGCAAGCGAGTTGTTCCGCGTTCTCGCCCCTGGCGGCGTCCTCCTCGTCGTCGAGCCGGACATCCACAAGTTCGCGGTCAAGTTGATCGCGCTGGGAGAAAAACTGCTACTGATGCGCA
This sequence comes from Anaerolinea thermophila, assembly GCA_020722345.1. Lineage (GTDB taxonomy): Bacteria > Chloroflexota > Anaerolineae > Anaerolineales > Villigracilaceae > UBA877. The sequence goes on from DYKZ01000003.1 coordinate 40,448, forward strand.
GCCGCTTCCTGGATGGAGCGCAGATAGCCGCCTTGTTCTCGGCAGCGGGAGGAGAAGTGCAGGTCGAATACCGCCAGGCCAATGTGTGGGTGAAGGTTAAAAAACGATAATCAAAATGTAATAAACCCCGTTTTCTTCTTGTGCTAGAATGATTTAATAAATTAATCAAAGGAGAGAAACATGGACGAGGAGAAAAAGAAGTTAAAGAGGATGGCAACCTGGACGATTACCGTCTTTGCTGCTGTTTTCGCCATTACTTTTGCCGTTCTCTGGCTGGTGAATTATCCCCTCAGCGCGAACGGGATAGACGCCATTGGGAACGTCTTTGCCACCGGCTGGCCGATCTTTCTCGCAGACCTGGTGCTTTGCCTTCTGGTCTATGGAGGCTACTCGCTGTACCTCAACAAGAATAAATAGAGACAACCACCTATCTGGACTGGCGGAAGGAGGACGCCAGTCCATTTTATTGTCCCCACCTTCGGCGTCAAAGAGTGACGACCTTCCCGGCGCGCGTCTGCGCTTCGAGGATATCGCCCATGCCGCCAATGATGCCGGCCTTCACCTTCTCTGTCAGTCCAAAGTAATCCAGGCAGGTGGAGCAGATAATCAACTGCACGCCCTTTGCTTCGAGGGCGTGCAGTTTTTCCAGCACAGGGGAGTTCTCCACAACATCCCGAAAGAATTGACAAGGATGACCGTATCTTTTATTCTTCCTCCAGGATTG
>DYKZ01000003.1:41271-49410 GCA_020722345.1 Anaerolinea thermophila
CATCCCGAAAGAATTGACAAGGATGACCGTATCTTTTATTCTTCCTCCAGGATTGTGACATCCTCGAGGCCTTGCAGGAGTTCCCGCGCCTCGTCGGCTTTCTCTTTGGGCACAAATACCTGAACCTGCCCCAGATGGTCAATCGTGACCGGGTAAATTGAACGACCAAGGGCCTCCTGAATTAATTCAACGTCAATGCCGTGCGCCTCGAGGTAACTCTCAATCAGATCGGCATCCAGCCGTCCCTGCACATTCGCGATGCGTTCCCACTTAAGTTCATCCATCACAACCTCCAGGTAAGAATGAAAAGGAGTGTAAACAGCGTACTGACCAGCAACTGGCGCAGGCCAATGCGCCTCGGTTTGACGCCGATCGCCGGATGCGTGATTCCCCACAGCGTTTCCAGCCATTGCAGCAGGTAGGGCGCGAAGATGAATATCGGCAGGATTCCGCCCAGACCCCCGGCAAGGGAGAGCGCCAGATTGAAAGAAGTGTACAGCAGCGCGCGGCGCCCCATTTTCCAGCGCTCCGGGCGGGACGGGACCTCGGGCAGGATGCGCTGCTCGAGGCGCATATATGCGTGGACGATGGAGGCCGCCGATTGCAGCCAGGCCAGCAGCCAGAGCGCCCAGCCGAGCGGATTGTATTCCCCGCGCCCGATCCAGTAGGCGGCCGGGGCCGCCAGCGACAGGACGCCCGTGGCGACGATCTCGACCCCGGCCTGCTTCCGTTCGGCGCGGCGGCCGACCAGGTAGAGATGCCAGGCAAAGACCGGAAGTCCCGGCACGGCCAGCAGCAGGACGGTCGAGTTGCCCGTCCAGACGAGACCGCCCAGCGCGGCCAGGGCGATTATGCCATAGACAACAATCCAGAAGCGCGCTGCCGGCAGGTCCGTGCGCGGGCGGCGGCCCGCATAGGCCTTGACGGCCGCCGTCACCGGCTGGCGGCTCATGAAGGCGGCCATTGCCGCGATGACGAGGAACAAACTTGCCAGTGTGAACCGTCCCCCGGCGAACAAGCCGATCAGCAGCGGGCTGAAGATGAAGACCCACGAACCGTGGTCTTGCGGGATGGCAATGTGGCGGTTGAAGATTGACTTGCTGTCTGCCATCGATATCTCCAGATGTGACGGTCGCCTGCTCGGTGACTGTCACATCTCGTTACAGCCCCAGCCACTTTGCCGCAGTCTTCGGCAACTCGGCCAGCGGACCGATGCGCCGCGTGCATTCCGGCAGCGACTCGACAAACGCCCGCCCGTAGGACTTGGTTAGCAGGCGGCGGTCGAGGATCGCTACCACGCCGCGGTCAGATGCGGAGCGGATCAGGCGGCCAAATCCCTGCCGGAAGCGCAGGACGGCCTCGGGCAGGTGGTATTCGTTGAACGGGTCCTCGTAGGTCTCGGAGCGGGCTGCCACCAGCGGGTCGGTGGGGACGGCGAAGGGCAGTTTGACAATCACCAGCACCGAGAGCGCCTCGCCGGGCACGTCCACGCCCTCCCAGAAGGAGCGTGTCCCCAGCAGCACGGCGCGGTCGGTGGTCTTGAACGAATCGAGCAGGGCGTTGGCCGAAGCGCCCTCTCCCTGTTCGTAAACGATGATGTCGCTTTGGGCGAGGGGGGCGGTGATAGCCCGGGCGGTGCGCTTCAACTGTGCGTAGGATGTAAACAGCACGAGGGTCCGGCCGCCGCTTGCCCGGCACAAGTTGATGAGCGTCTGGTCCACTTGCTGCTGGTATTCGTTCGTGTGCGGCTCGGCAATGTCATTGGCGATGTAGAGCAGGGCGGCGTTCTTGTAGTCGAAGGGCGAGCCGAGCGCCAGTTCGTCGGCCTCGTCTGCCGAGAGGACGGAGCGCATGTAGTTGAATTCGCCGTGGGCGGTGAGGGTGGCGGAGGTGAGGATGACCGAGCGCTTCTCGTGCCAGAGGTATTTTTCCACCAGCGGCCCCACGCTGACCGGGGCGGCGTTGAGCGCCAGGCGGTTGTTGTTTGAGTTGACTTCTACCCAGTAAACATAGTCGTCTGCCGGGTTGAAGATCATCGAGCCAATCATGTTCTCAGTCTCCGTCAGGCGGCGGAACAGGTTGCCCAAGTTGCTGAGGACGTCCTCCAGCGTCTCCACGCCGTCGGCGTACAGGTCTGCCGCGCCCTGGTGGAGTTCGCTGACCAGTTTGACCAGCAGGGAGAGCGTCTCGCTGGCCGCGCCCCAGGCGGCCTCCACGCTGTCCCAGCCAGGCTGGGTGCGGGTGGCGGGCAGGATGCGCTCCTGCCAAGCGTAGGTGCTGGGCGGCTGGCCCTCCCGCTGGAAGGCGACGAACTCGGCCAGGGCGTCGAAGAACAGGCGTGCCTGTTCCTGCAAACGCCAGGTCAGGTCGGTGGCGCGTTCCACTTTTTGACCAAGCAGGGCGTAATCGGAGGGGCGCACGGCGTCGCGGGCATCGGACAGCAGTTGGCCGAAGACGCCGGAGGTGGAACCGCCCGCCTCGCGAATCAGGCGTTCCACGTCCCACTGCGTCAGGCGAAAACTGAGGGCGGTGGTGGCGGCGGCCTCCAGGTGATGGCCTTCGTCAATGATGACGTGCTGGTATTCCGGCAGGACGCGGTTGCCGACCGCCACATCGGTCAGCAGCAGGGCGTGGTTGACGACCAGGATGTGGGCATTAAGCGCTGCCTGTTTGGCGCGGAAGAACGGGCACGCCCCCCCTTCCCGCTCCAGGCAAACCTCGCTTGTGCAGGCGTCGTCCTCGGCGGACATGTGCATCCACACGTCCCGCTCGGAGGGCCCGGTCAGGTTGATCTCTGTCCGGTCGCCGCTGCGGTTCTCGAGCAGCCAGACCATCGTCTTGGCCAGCACGCGCATCTCGTCGGCGGTGGCGGGGCCGCGCCGCCGCATCAGGTCGAAACGGCGCGGGCAGAGGTAGTTCGAGCGTCCCTTCAGCACCGCCGCCCGCAGGTCCAGGCCGAGCGCGGCGCACAGGTCGGGGATGTCTTTCTTGATCAACTGGTCTTGCAGGTTGATGGTGTTGGTCGAGACGAGCACGCGGGTGTTGTTCTGCAATGCAAACAGCGCGGCGGGGACGAGGTAGGCAAACGACTTGCCCACGCCCGTCCCGGCCTCGACCATCAAGTGCTGGCCGGTGGAAAGGGCGTTGGCAACCGCCCGCAGCATCTCCACCTGTTCGGGGCGGTGCTCGTAATTTTTGAAATACTGTGAGAACGGCCCGCCGTATTCGAGGATGGAAGCGGCCTCTTCCGGGTCAATGGGAAGCGGCTCGTCTGGGACCTGGATGGCGGGTCCTTTGCGTTTCCTTTCCTCCTTCGGTTCAAAGAGCGGACCCGCGGCCTGTTCGCCGCGCGCCGACTTTGCCCTTACGCTTTCGCGGGAGCGCGCCCGCAATGCCTGCTGGAAAGCCCACGCCCCGTCCCATTCCACCTGTTCGCTGTGGCGAACGATCTCGGCCAGCAGTTCGAGGGGCAGTTCGTGCGCCATAGCCTGCAAGTGATGGAAGGCGGCGGCGGTGACGCGGGCGTCGTCGAGGGCGCGGTGGGTGGCCGGGAGCAGGATGCCGAGTTGACGTCCGAGCGCGCCCAGATTGTAGCGGCTGGCGGCGGGCATCAGCACGGCGGCCATCTCGTAGGTGTCTATCCGCTCGTTGAGTTGGAACAGGTCGTATTTCTCGAAAAAGGACAAGTCGAATTTGATGTTGTGCCCCAGGATGGGGGCGTCGCCGATGAAGGCGGCCAGTTCTTCGAGCACCTCGCGAATGCGCGGGGCGTTGCGCACCATGGCGTCGTCAATGCCGGTCAGGCCGGTGATGAACTCCGGGATGTGGCGGTTGGGGTTGACCAGCGTGGAGAATTCATCTTCCACGTGGCGGCCGTTGAAGCGTTGCGCGCCGATCTCAATGATGGCGTCCGACTTGGGGTCGAGGCCCGTGGCTTCGATATCAAAAGCAACGATGGAAGTCATGGGGCAAGTCTACCATAAACTGCCAGACTTCCGCATTTCATGTTGGCGGAAGTCTGGCGGATTGTTTCCTATATGAGAGGTGAATTTTTTACGTGCGCTTGGTTTGGCAGGCCGACCACGAGAAATTACTCTTCACCCCTCTGCGGCTGGGGCAACTCCTTGCGGAGCACGTCCAACTGCAAGGGAGGGAGAGGAGAGTCTTTGGCCTGGGTCTTTAGGAATTCCTTGAGGTCTTTGGGCGTCATGGCCGGGAGGGGCGATTTCTCGGCCTGGAGTTCGACGCTTGGGTCGGTGAACAGGAGCGCAGCGCGAATTTCAGGGATCTGCGCTTCCTCGGGCAGAAGGCGCGTCAGATAGCGCTTGAGCGCCTGGATCTCGGCGTCCGCCTCCAAGTCCGGGCGGCCGATGGATTCCTGTCCGAAGATGCGCAGGTAGGAGCGGGCGAATCCGCCGCCCTTCGAGCGCCAGCGCTTCCCGTCGTAGATGATCGTCCCGCCCTGGTAGTAGGGGAGCAGGATCCACAGCCCCGCCGGTCCGAGCAACAGGTGCGAGGCGGGCGTGGTGAAGTGATAGACGGTGTATTCGCGCCCCAAGCCTTTCATGTTCTTGTTGATGATCTCGTCTGGGCGGGGGGAGCGCCCCCAGCGGTTGGCGTAGTAGATGCCGACCTGCGACAGGAGGAATCCAATCAGCAGACAGACGAGGGCAAAGATGAGTTCGTCCGGCATCTGGACGGTGATGTAAAAGCCGACAATTAGGATGATGAAGGCGGCAATGCTGCTGTATTTGGCGATCTTCGAGTTGCGCTTGATGAGTTTGGTGTTGGTGACGATTTTCATGGTTCCTCGTTGATTTGAGCCACAGATTACACAGATTTTTTATTCTCTTACCAACTGCGGAATCCGTGAATAGGCGAACGCCTTTATTTGACCTGCAGGGACTTTTCAATGGCGGTGCGGATGGATGTCAGCACATCGGCCTCGACGGCGTTCTTCGCCACGCGCACGGCGTTCTGGATGGCCAGCGCGTCCGAGCGGCCGTGGCCGATGAAGACCAGCCCGTTGACCCCCAGCAGGGGCGCAGCGCCGTGCTCACTGGGATCCATCACCTGCTTGATGCCGCGCAGGGAGGGTTTGATGAGCGCGCCGCCGAGTTTGGCGAGCGGGCCGCCGTCCAAAATGGCCTCCTTGATTTTGTCCATCAGGAGTTTGGCCACTGCCTCGGACGACTTGAGCAAGATGTTGCCGGTGAAGCCGTCGGTGACGGCCACATCTACCTTGCCGCCCAGCAGTTCCTTACCCTCGATGTTGCCGTAGAAGTTCAGCCCTGACTCCGCCAGAAGCGGGTAGGTGTGCTTGACCAGTTCGTTGCCCTTGCCGGCTTCCTCGCCGTTGGCCAGCAAGCCAACGACTGGATTCTTGACGCCGCGCACCTTTTCGGCGTAGATGCTGCCCATGATGGCGAACTGGAGCAGGTTTTCCGGCTTGCAGTCGGGGTTGGCGCCCACGTCGAGGACGACGCACGAGCCGCTGGCGGTGGGGAAAACGGGGGCCAGGCCGGGCCGGTCCACGCCGGGGATGGTGCCGAGGCGGAAGTAGGCGGTCACAGACGCCGCGCCGGTGTTCCCGGCAGTGACGAACGCGTCTGCTTCGCCGTTCTTCACCAAGTCTATGCCGACGGCCATCGAGTTCTGCGAGTTGGGGCGGCGTGCCTTCAGGACAAGTGCCAGGCCCTTGTCTTCCATCGTCAGCATTTCCGGGGCGTGGACAATGCGCACCGGCAGGCTGCCCGGGTTCTGCGCTTCGAGCACAGGCTTGATCTTGGCTTCGTCTCCGACCAGGATGATCTCCACGCCGTACAAGCGAGCGGCGGCCACGGCTCCAATCACGTCTGGAGCCGGGTATTCGTCGCTCCCCATGGCGTCAACGACAATGCGGGTCATTGATTTCTCCTTATGGAAGTATTGCTTGACAAGCAAAGCAACGTGATTATAATACGACCTGCTCATGCGCTGGTGCTGGAATTGGCAGACAGGCATGGTTGAGGGCCATGTGCCGCAAGGCGTGGGGGTTCAAGTCCCCCCCAGCGCACACTCCCCTGGAGAAATCCGGGGGATTTTTGTTTCTCTGTTTTGCTTGACAACCTCCCCCGTCTCGCTATAATACATCTGTGGCGCGGCGCTGCCCGCCACTCGCCAATCCCCATCATTCTATTCAGGAGGAAGAAATGAAACGTTCGCTTTGGTTTGTTTTAACCGCCCTCATTCTGGCCAGCCTGTTGCTGCCGGCCTGCGGTCCTGCCGCGAAAACGAAGATCACCGTGGCTACGGACGCTACCTGGCCGCCCTTCGAGTACGTGGACGAGACCACGCAGGAGATCATCGGCTTCGACGTGGACCTGATCAAGGCCATCGCCGAGAACCAGGGGCTGGAACTCGAACTGGTCAATGTGCCCTGGGACTCGCTGCTGGCCGGCATGGCGCAGTGCCAGTATGATATTTCCATCTCGGCCATGACCATCACCGAGGAGCGCAAGCAGTCCTTCAACTTCTCCGACCCCTACTTTGCCGCCGGACAGATTGTGACCGTGCAGGCCTCGAACACCGATATCAATGACATGGGCGACCTGGTCGGCAAGACAATCGGCGTCCAACTCGGCACCACGGGCGATATCGAAGCCCAGAAAATTGAAGGCGCGACGGTCAAGAATTACGACGACATCGGCCTGGCCTTCCAGGACCTGATCAACGGGCAGATTGATGCCGTTATCGCCGACAACCCGCTGGCAATTGGCTACGTCGGCCAGAACCCGAATGATTTGAAGACTGTCGGCGAGACCTTCACCGATGAGTTCTATGGCATCGCGGTTTGCAAGACCAACACCGAACTGCTGGACAAGATCAACGCCGGCCTGGCGGCTGTCAAGGCGCAGGGCCTGATCGAAGAACTAACCACCAAGTGGCTGGCGGGCGGCCAATAAACCATCCACACAGACTAGTTGCGAGGCGCCTTGCAGAGGCGCCTCGCGCTTATCCTGTTTAGAGGAGGCGTCCGTGGCCGAAGGAAAAGAAAAAGAATCATTTCTCGTCGCCCATGCCCAGGCGCAGCGCAGGGCGGAGATTCGCTGGAAAATCTCGTTCTGGCTGGCCTCCGTCGCGGCAATCTTGCTATTTGCATTTGCCTTTTACCCTTCAGAAGAAGACATCATCAAACTGGGCGCCGGCCTGTCCGATGAGAGTTCGCAGGAGAAATTCATTGCCTGGGCAATCAAGACCTTCCCGTCCGAGATGACGCCTGATCCGCTCTGCGCGGATGATCCAAACGTCGAACATTGCGGGGCGGAGATGGAAAAACTCTTCGCCTTTATGCCCGACCCATACCCCACGATGATGGTTTTCATGCGGGGGGGCATTCGCGTTACCATCCTGGTAACGGTGGCGGCTTACCTGCTGACCCTGGTGGTCGGCCTTTTCGGCGGACTTGGGCGTCTCGCCAAGTCGAAGATCGTCGTGGGCATCAGCACCTTTTACGTCGAGATCGTGCGCGGCATCCCGCTCCTGGTGCAGTTGCTATGGTGGTACTTTGCCTTCCCGGCCATCCTGCAAAAGACCATCTGGCCCTCCTATCAGGCGGACCCGATTGCCATGTCTGTCCTTGGGCTGGTCTTCTGTTACGGCGCGTACATGAGCGAGATTTATCGCGCCGGCATCCAGAGCATCCCCAAAGGGCAGATGGAAGCGGCGTTGAGCCTGGGCATGTCCCGTACCCAGGCGCTGCGTTTGGTCATCATCCCACAGGCGATCCGGGTTATCCTGCCGCCGATGGGCAACGAGTTCATCGCCATGCTGAAGGATTCGTCGCTGGTCAGTGCCGTCGCTGTGGTTGACCTGACCCGCCGCGGGCGCGAGTTCATGTCTGCCCATTTCAACCCCATCGAGGTCTGGGTGCTGGTGGGATTTCTGTACCTGATCATGACCCTGTTCTCGGCGCGAGTTCTTGCCCTGATCGAGCGCAGGATGAAGACTTCATAAACGTTGGTAAAGACAACCCCCGTAGCGGCGCGAGCCGCTATTTTTTTCTCTCGAGGAAAAACCCAGCGGACATTTGATGAGTCCACTGCAAAAAACCTTTTTAAACACGAAGGACACAAAGGCAACGAAGGAAATTTAAGGACA
>DYKZ01000292.1 GCA_020722345.1 Anaerolinea thermophila
TTGATCACGTCCGACGAGATGGGACCATGCTCCCGGATCAACTCCAACAGCAGATCGCGGTAGTACCGGTTATCGAACCCTCGTTTCCGAATATGCTGCGCCTGATCGCCTGTCGCTGCGGCGATTTTGCCGGACACTACAAGACTGGGAAAACGCCCTTCGATCAGTCCGGCGCGTTTCAGCCGCACAGCATCGGCCCTTTCGATACGAACTCCCTTCTGGACCTTGTCCAATAGCACGATAGACATGAGGTCCAGATCGGCCCTCTGCATGAGAAGCCGGGTATAACGCTCGTCAAGGATTCTGCCGCGAATGGTTACGACAACACGGCCGGGGTCGTTCAGATCATAGTCCGGCATGGGAAAGAACCTCTTTGCCTGCGTGGCGAACATCCGCTTGATGCCGCCGCCCTGCGTGTCAATCATGTTCAGGTTCACCATTGCTTCGGCCAGGAACGGATTCCTGTATATCTCGGGCGGCGCGTCCTGAAGGATGACCAACTCCACCGAACCGTGCAGAAACGATCCCTGATTGGTGAACATCAGCCGGTCAGGGAACTCTACTACATTAATCCGGGCGTTCATGCCGTAATCCTGATGGGCGATGCAGTTGTGCAGCGCCTCGCGGAGCACCCATGCGTCGTACTGAAGCAGTTCTACTGGAAACAGCGTGCCGCTGGGCAGTGCGCGAACCTTTAAATTGCGAACCTTCTCGGCCAGTTTCTCGGCCCAAAGGATAGCGGGCGGTCCAAAGTGCTCGTAATCCTGTTCCCGATTGCCTGAATCCTTGAGGAACCAGGAAAGACGGGAAACGGCCGGCGACAGCAGGGGCGACGATTCGTCCTTGCCCAGCAGGATCAAGGCCGCGTGGGTGATCTGCCCTCGAATCGTCACCTTGGCCTTGTTGAGAAAAGTGGCGTTGTCCCACCCTTCAAGATCGACGGCCATAGCCGGAAACTTGACTTTGTACTCCTGCCGTGCCTTCGCGATGGCCGCGGGATCGAGATCATCGAGTTTCGCTCGCTCGCAAACCTGGGCCGTCCAGTCGGCGCGTCTTGACCAGATGGCACGTTCCTTTTCGGGATGTTTGGATAGAACGGTCTTGCTGGACCCAACGCGAATATGCGCTTCGCCATAGAACCTCACCGGACGGTCAAAAGCCGGATTGACGGCAAACAATACAACTCGCTTACCTGAAATAGTCGTTACGAAAGGCTCGAAACCGACATTGGGTTGGAGTCCGACCGCGAGCCATAGCAAGAGGGGTTGGCTCCCCTTAGCTTTCGTCCGCTCGGGGGCGAAAGCCGTTCCGACAACGGCATGTGTCGTATCTTCGATGCCGAACACCAGATACCCCTTCGGCTTTCCATGCACGGCCGCCGAGTTCGCCAGCGCCGAAAGATACTCGCCGACCTCCTGCGGTTCGTACCGATTGGCCTTGAACTCAAGCCACTCCGTCTCCTGCGGCTCGGCTCGCAACCGCTCAATCAGGGCATGGATCTCTGATTCCTTCATAGCAATTTTCCCTGCGTCGCACTCGGCGCGGCCTGCGCCATACGTGTCAACTCCGGCCACGCCAGCGCCCAGCGGTTGCGCACGTCCCGCAGCTCGCTCACCAGGGACCGTTCAGCGTGTCCGAGTG
>DYKZ01000293.1 GCA_020722345.1 Anaerolinea thermophila
ATCAGGTACGGGCACAAACTCAGCCGCGAGTGCCTGGTGGAAATGCTCTGCCGGATTGTCAGATACGTCAACGGCGACGTCGTTAATAATGCGTGCGTATTTGCTCATCGCTTTTTCTCCTAAAACTCTTCTCGCCATCCATCGACACTAATGCGCGGAAAAATGAAATCACGTCTTGTTCCGTATCGATTACAGCGGAGTCGCTGGACTTCGATTCTCGTCAAAAGTGGTTTTCGGCTTTGATAGTTTTTCATGACTACCATTCAACGACGACAAAACCATTAGCACCCGCTCCGCCCGTTCCGTTACCAGCACCGCCTCCACCGCCGCCAGGAAACCCACCTTTCCCTCCTGAGCCTGTACCGTTCCCAAAACCGCCGCCGCCACCACAAGTCCCACCGCTACCAGTGCCAGATGCTGCACCGCAAGCAGACGAATCTATACCGGCACCGCCGCCGCCACTTTGCCCGCCTGCGGTAGATGATGATGCGCAACTTCCCCCGGCACCAACAAAACCGTCAGTAGGGAATCGAATTACGGCATTGATAGGATTTTGGTTTAATACCGTACCTACGGAATAAAAACCCAAAATATTGCATCCTCCGGCCACTGAGGTTGGAGCCGCTGAAGAGTTCCCAACATCAAACGCTGAACCTCCGCCGTTACCTCCTGCACCAGAACCGCCACAATTGCCGCCAACGCCGCCACCGCCGCCTGCGCAACTCGTTCCACCACCGCCAGCGCCACCCATTCCCATCTGGCTGCCTGAAGCACCACCACCGCCAGCATAGTTAGCCGATGGAGAGAATCCGCCGCTTCCACCGGACGCCTGAAAATCGCCGCCAGAACCAGTGCCGCCATTGCCGCCAGATGTCCCTGTCCCGCCCACACCACCAGATGCAGAAATGAGATTTCCGAATGAGCTAGAGCCACCTGTAGCGCCATTTGTTGATCCAGCCGCCCCGCCTCGCCCAACTGTCACGCTATAATGACTGCCTGGAGTAACGACAAATGTGCCCATCGCAAATCCGCCACCGCCGCCTCCGCCTGTCCCACCACTGTTTGCGGAGGACTTGCCGCCACCACCGGCACCGAATACACGGCATCGAATGAGTGTAACCCCATCTGGAACAATAAACTCACCACTCGATTGAAATGTCCTCCACAAACCATTTCCAAATTCTCCGAGGTATCCAGCCGGGACGACCTTGGTCGGGAGTGTTCCGCTAATCGCGAGACTGCTTGGCACTTTACTTTCTGTTACAACATGACCCATGATGTATCCTCACATTCCGTGGGCGCGAACGCTCACATTTGCGGTATCGCTCCACACCCAAACTTTTTCACCAGAAGACGCCACAAGCCCTGTGTCTTCAAGGATGCCATTAGCCAAAACCATTACGTCGTAATCGACGTAATCCGCTGGCGACGGACTATCACCTGATCCAATCGCAACTCGGACCTTAACCGCAGTCGTTTGATTACGATTTGCGAATCGTATATTGAATGTCTGAGGTGTCGCGTCCGCAGTGAATAGCAGAGTGTACGTCGCCGCGAGAAGGTCAGCCGATCCAATTTTCCCAGATGCCATCAGATTTGCCCCATAAAATAGAGTTTTGAAACGCTCGGCGGTAACG
>DYKZ01000294.1 GCA_020722345.1 Anaerolinea thermophila
CTAGCCCGGATTATTCATCCTCGGTAACGAAGGAAAACCGGAGAGACGGCGAAATAGGCTTCTACTTGCAGTAGCAGCACTTTCGCGAGGTCTCTCCGGTATGACACAGTGTCTTGAGCAACTGGACTTCGGATTCCTTCTTGGTAAGCAGGTCTGTGCGCGCTTTGATGGCGGCGAGTTGTCCAGCGACGGCGGCGTGATGCTGTTGCGCGAGGCCGATCAGCGCCTGGGACTGACCGCCGCCCTGGCCGCCTGTGTACCTGATCCGCGCGACCCCACTCAGACCACGCATGACTGGGTCACGCTCTTCGCCCAGCGCATCTATCAGATCGCCTGCGGCTATGAAGATGCCGATGACGCCGACGATCTGCGCGGGGACTGGGCCTTCAAGACCGCCCTGGGCCGGCGGCCCGAAAGCGACCGGGACTTGGCCTCGCAACCGACCATCTCGCGCTTTGAAAACGGCGTCAGCCGCACCGCCCTGCGCCGCCTGGCCGACGTGTTCGTGGACCAGTTCGTCAGGCGCTATGCCACCCGGCGCAAGTGCCGCATCATCCTGGACTTCGACGCCACCGATGACGAGACGCACGGTCAGCAGCAATTCGCCTTCTTTCATGGGCATTACGACGAGCACTGCTACCTGCCGCTGATCGTCACCGCGCAGGTGGACGACGGGCCGCAGGAGCTGCTGGTGGCGATGCTGCGGCCGGGCAAGGTGGAGGCCGCGGCCTACGCCCAAGCGATCCTCACCCGGCTGGTGCCGCGGCTGCGGCAGGCTTGTCCGAAAGCCACTTTCCTGTTTCGCGCCGATGGCGGCTTCGCCCGGCCCGAGATCTACAACTGGTGCGAAGACCCGGACCACCGCGTGGACTACGAGATCAACCTGCCGAAAAACAGCGTGTTGGAGCGCCTGGCGGCCCCGTATCTCGAAGAGGTCCATGCGATCTACGAGGAGACCGGCGAATGGCACCGCCGCTTCGCCGAAGCGCCGTATCAGGCCCAGGAGTGGCCGCAGCCGCGCCGCGTGGTGATCAAGGCGGAAGTCACGGTCAACGATAAAGGCGAACTGCGGGACAACCCGCGCTTTGTCGTGACCAATCTGAGCCTCGGGCAGGCACAGGCGATCTACGAACACTACGGCGACCGCGGCGAGATGGAAAACCGCATCAAGGAACTCAAGAACCAGATCAAGATGGACCGCACCAGTTGCCATCGCTTCGTGGCCAACCAGTTGCGCGTGCTGCTCCATGCGGCGGCGTACCTGTTGCACTGCGAACTGCGCCGCCAGTTGCACGGCACGCCGCTGGCGGCGGCGCAGGTGGCGACGCTGCAGCGCCAGCTGCTGAAAGTGGCGGTGCGAATCGACGAGACCGTGCGGCGCATCTGGCTGCACTTTGCCAGCCGCTACCCCGGACGGGAGTTGTGGGCGCTGTTGCTGGAGCGGCTGCGGGCGGCGCCGACCTAAGAGTACAAGTTTGGGCAGCCGCGCAACGGGCCGAAGAGCAGTGTCCCAGGGAGCAGTGTGGCTGCGCGACTGCCGCCGGCCCAGCGGAGCACTGCCCACGGCCCTATCGCGGTGCTCCAGCCCCGGCAATGAGTCTCAAAGAGCGCGACGTCGCCTGCGGGGACCTCAAA
>DYKZ01000295.1 GCA_020722345.1 Anaerolinea thermophila
GGCGGCTATCCGTTCGAGGTGGCCACACCGGAAGCAATCTTCGATTTCTACCGCGAACGGAGTTTCAGGCTGGATCGCCTAAAAACCTGCGCGGGCAGGCATGGCTGCAATGAGTTTGTGTTTACGAAGGAGTTTTCCGAATGATTAATCGTCTTCATGCTCAATGGCACCGCCCGGAACAGGGATGGGACCCCGTGCCGCCTGGACATGCGCATCAGTATGCAGAAGGTGAGTGGAATTTAGGGGTTCGTGAAACCTTGCTCGATGAACTGGACGCATGGGTCGGCGGCCTGCAAGGTAAGCGTGTGCTCGATTTGGGTGGCGGGCCTGGGCAGTATTCCGTGGCATTTGCCAGGCGTGGGGCGGATGTTACCTGGCATGATGTGTCGGCCACCTATCGGGCGATTGCCCAGGCAAAGGCGCAGGAAGCGGGCGTCAATATCTGCTTTTCGCTAGGCTACATGGATGAGGCGCCAAAATGCCTGAACAGCCCATTTGATCTTGTTTTCAACCGTATCTGCTGGAACTACGGACAAACAGACCATACCTTCGCACAGGCATTGTTTTCGCTGGTAAAACCAGGCGGTGTCGGTTATGTCGATACACCGCATTCCGGCTGGCGCCGGGAGTCGCTTTCCACTACGGCGCGGTTGCGCACTTGGCTGAATGATGTGTTGGCGGTAAAGATCGGGCATCCGTTTCCCCCGCATGGTCGCATCGCCAGATTATTCGCCGCAATGCCCATCGAAACGATGCGAGTTGACTACAGCACCCCAACCAACGACCGCATCCTTTTCCGGCGTGCCAGGGGGGGGTGATGTATCGGGCGCGCTACTTGATCCGTTTCGATGACATTTGTCCCACGATGAATTGGGATATTTGGGATCGGATTGAAGCCGTTCTTTTGGATGCTGGTGTGCATCCCATTCTTGCGGTAGTTCCCAATAATCATGACCCAAATTTGGTTGCCATGCCCCCGCGCGCTGATTTCTGGTCGCGAGTGCGCAAGTGGCAGGCCATGGGCTGGACGATTGCCTTGCATGGCTACGAGCATGTTTATGAGACGAGCGATTCCGGCCTGATTGGTCTCAACCCGCGCAGCGAGTTCGCGGGGTTGTCTCGCGAAATACAGCGAACCAAACTGCTCAAAGCCCTTGAAATTTTTAAGGCACAGGGTGTCAGCGCTGATGCCTGGGTTGCCCCAGGGCACTCTTTTGACAGAACGACTGTGGATTTGCTCGTTGAACTCGGTGTGGATGTTATCAGCGATGGTTATTTCCATCGTCCCGTATCCTTATATGGTGCCAAATGGGTGCCACAGCAACTTTGGCGATTTCGCAAGTTGCCTGGCGGGCTATGGACGGTCTGTTATCACGCCAATCACTTCTCAACAAGGGACATTGATCATCTGGCTGGTGCGCTGAATGAATACCGCGGGCAGATAACATCACTTCGGGAAGTGCTGGGTTCGGTTCATATATCCGCTCTTTCTCTCATGGACAGATTATTTGATGCCTTCTGGTGTTGGGCTGTGCGCACAAAACGAGGTCTAAAATGGTGATATCCCAAGTACCTGATCAAAGACGCCGGGTTCTGTTCTTGATACCCACCCTGACTGGCGGCGGGGCCGAGCG
>DYKZ01000296.1 GCA_020722345.1 Anaerolinea thermophila
CCAGGAGCAGCGAAGCCTGAGCATGGCGTTGACGCCGTCGGTGGACCAACGCATGCCGGGCAATCGACACCGCGCCTGGATGACCCAGGCGTGGATGCTCTCGACGGCTCCGGAGCCGATGAGCAGGCCGCGCTTCTTGAACGAGGCGTAGTGCATTCGCTTCTGGTGCTCGTCGAAATACTCGATGCACTTGCGCACCTCGTCGCGCGCGTTCTCAGTCGACGGTTCGAGCTTGCGCAGACGCTGGAGTACGTTGGCGACCTTTCCGTCGAACAGGTCATCGAGGAGGGGGCTGACCCACTGGATGCAAGCCTTGCGGTGCTCGTCGGTCTTGCACCCCTTGAGTGCCCGCCCGACGGTCCAGAGGTGCGAGGCGGCGTGGCACCAGTCCAGGATCTGGATCAGCTTACGGAACGTCGTCGTCGGCAGAAGCTCCTCGACCATCTCCCAGATGCCGTTGCCACCGTCGGCGACCACGACCACCTCGTGCGCGGTGTACACGCCTTCTTCGTGGAGCGCCAGGTGCACGAGCTTGAGCCACTCCTCATGCGTCCCCACGTGCGCGACCACGCGACGGTGCAGGATCTCTCGACGGTCCTTGCTGGTCTGCGCCAGGTCTTTCTCGCGGAAGATGAGAATCGCCCGCACGTCCTTCCACCCAACGTCCTCGGCGAATTCGGCTTCCGCGGGTATCGGCGGTACCTCGACGGGTCCCGCCTTGCAACGCTTGGCCTTCTGCGCGGCCTTCCGTCGCGCCTGCTGCGCGAGCTTCCGCAGCGTCTTGAGCTTCGGCGCGCCGCGGCCCCGCTTGCCCTCCTGTAGGCCCACCTTGGAGTTATCCATCATCACGTAGACACGGTCGTGCCGATTCATCCGTCGGAGAGTCGCGGGGACCGGCTCGAACAGCTCAGGCTGTTTGAAGCGCAGCGCCCACAACTCCTCCGCGCGCCGCATCTCGTCCTTGTAGAGCCGTGTACCGATGGCCAGCGTCAGAGCGCGAGCGAGGTGCGTGCTGACGACGAAGCCGTAGAACCGCGCGAAGAGCTCGCACCCTCGGCCGAACGGCATCACCGTGCAGAGCAGCACCACGTCCTTGGCGAACTCGTCGCTGTGACCGCGCAGGAGTCCCTTGAGCGAGAGCTGTTCGTCGAGCGGGAACACGGCGTGACCACACGTGCAACGGAACCGGCACCGTCGGTATCGCACCTTTCCCAAGAGCGTGAACCGCCGCACCTGCCGCAGGTTTCGATCTCGCTTCATCGTCCTGCCGCACTTCGGGCATGCCAGCTTCAGCCCTCGCCGTCGGTACTCCTGGTCCCACTCTTCCAGCCGGCACTGGATCATCGCCACCCCCAGTGCCCGCACGCCCTGCAGCACGGCAACAACCAGCGCCGTCAGCGTCACCGCCCCCCGCGCCTCCACCCACAGCGCCTCCAATGCCTGGATGAGATCAGCCGGCAGAACCCCCTTGCCGGCGACTTCCTGCTCGTGCGATAGGGCCATCGGGGACCTCGTTGTGCGCCTTCGAGTTTCCGCAAGATCCCGAATGGCTACACCACGAGTCCCCGCTTCTTCAATCCCTCCTCGCCAGCCGACCAAATGCGCTCAGTCGGATCTGCGCCC
>DYKZ01000297.1 GCA_020722345.1 Anaerolinea thermophila
GGCTATCCTGGCTTGGGGCTGGTGATGTTTTTGGAGAACATCCTGCCCGTCATCCGCTCAGAAATTGTCTTGCCCGCTGGCGGATCTTTTGCATACGACTTTTGTCGTGCTTCCCTTTACGAATTCTTTATGTAATTGCCAAATGACCTTTATACGTATCTTTTATAATTGCGTCCATGTAAAGGTTTCAAAAGGAGTAAACCATGGAAAAGAATAGTAATTCCTCGAAGCGAAAATCTCGCTTTACAAAAGTCTTTATCATCGCAGTGGCCGTTCTGACTGTCATCGCGGCGGGCGTGTACTTCGCCTGGCCTTCCGCGAACACAGAAGCCGTTGAGCCTGCCTTGCAGACCGCCAAAGTCCGCACGGGGGATTTGGCTGTTACCGCCAGTGGTTCAGGGACAGTGGTTCCCGCGTCCGAAGTGAATCTGGGTTTCCGAACCAGCGGCGTCGTGAGCGAGTTGAACGTCTCGGTTGGCGAGGCGGTGACGGCTGGCCAGGTTCTGGCGCGGTTGGAGGATAACCTTCAAGCGGAAGCCGATTTTCAGTCGCTGTTCACCGACGCGGGGTTGGCGCAGGCCGAACTGGCCGCCGTCAACGCGCAGGAGGCTTTCGATGACGCCACCAACGATCTCAAATACCTGTTGGGCGCGGACGCTTATTACTGGGACCTTCAACTGGCCCAGGCCGAAGAGACGTTGTCCACGCTGAATGCCGATCCCGCCGCCAGCGCGGAGCAGAAAGCGGCCGCGCAGGCCGCTGTGGATCAGGCGACCGCCAAGCGGGATTATTTCCTCGAACAGAATATTAAATATCTTGCGGATGCAGGACTGTATTTTGTGGACAACTCGGATATCGCCCTGTATCGTTCCAATTTGGAAAACGCCAAGATCCTCCTCGTGGACGCCCAGTCCGCGCTGGAGATCGTGCGGGGCGGACCGTCGGCTTTGCAGTCGCCGCTCACCACGTCGGGGCCTGAGATGGCGCGTCTGGAACAGGCCCGCCTCAACGTGGAAAACTCCCGCCTGATCTCACCCTTCGACGGTGTGGTGACACGTCTCGACGCGGTGGTGGGACAGAGCGTCGGTTCGGCTCCGATCCTGACCGTTGCGACGACCAACCAGTTGCTGGTGCGCTTCTATCTGGATGAGACCGACCTGGGCAAGGCAAACGTCGGCAATCGCGTCACCTTTACGTTCGACGCATATCCCGACCAGCCCATTGGCGGCGAGATCACCAGCGTGGAACCCGCCCTCCAAACCGTGGACGGTACGCCCGTGGTCGTCGTCTGGGCGAAACTGACCGATGAAACGGAAGCCGTCATCCTGTCGGGCATGACCGTGGATGTGGAAGTCATCGCGGCGGAAGCGCGCGACGCACTGCTCGTCCCCGTCCAGGCTTTGCGCGAACTTGCTCCTGGCTCGTACGCGGTCTTCGTCGTCCAGGCGGACGGATCGCTGAAGATGACACCCGTCACCGTCGGTCTGCGCGACTACGCTAATGCCGAGATCCTGAGCGGACTCAAGGTCGGCGATGTGGTCAGCACGGGGACGGTGGAGACAAAGTAATCAGTGACCAGTGATCAGTTTTCAGTGGTCAGTGAAGAGGTGCATGA
>DYKZ01000298.1 GCA_020722345.1 Anaerolinea thermophila
CTATCTGGAACGCTGGGAGTTCCACGGCTCTCACCCCTCCGTGCCGTGGAAGGTGGAAAACGTGCGTCAGCCCGCCATCAGCATCCCCGGCTGGCAGACCGCCAAAGTCTTTGGCGAAGAAATCGCCTACTCGTGGGAAGCCCTGCTGCTGGCGATTGCCGAAAAGTTGGAATTGCCCGGCTTCGGTCCGAACGGATTCGGCGAGGGCATCCCCTACATCCGCCCCGAAGATCTCTACCTGAAACAGGTCGCCGACATCGCCTTTGGCGAGAAGGAAGACGGCTCGGATTCTGTCCCCGAAGCGGATGACGAAGAACTGCGCATCTTCCTGGACGCGAGGCGGCATCTGCCCCCAAGCGTCTTCGACGCTGACAAGTGGAAAGCCGCCGTCGGCGGTGACGAGAGCCTGTGGCGCAAAACCGTCTATGTCCTCAATCGCGGCGGACGCTACGAAGCCTTTGCCAAAGGCTACAAGGGCGACCCTTCGGCAGGCTCAGAAGTCAAAGTGGCGCATCCCTACGGGCGGCTGGTCAACATGTATCAGGAGAAGACCGCCACCACCATCAACACCATGACCGGCAAGCCGTATGTCGGCTACACCAAATACATCCCGGCGGGCTTGTCCACCATCGGCGAAGAAATTCCGCACGAGGGCTACGACCTGCACATGATCACCTTCAAACCCATGCCCATCGCCAAGTCGCGCGGCATCAGCAACTACTGGGCGCTGGCGGTCATGCCCGAAGGCTACCTGCTCATCAATACGCAGGACGCCGCAAAACTCGGCATCAAAGATGGCGACATGGTGCGCGTCTCGTCCTCCAGCAACCCCGAAGGCGCGTATGACCTGAAGAATGGGAAGAAACATCCCATCGAAGGCAAAGCCAAAGTGACCGAAGGCATCCGCCCCGGCGTAGTCGCCTTCCCGTTCAGTTTTGGTCACTGGTCGAGCGGCGCGCAGGATGTGGAGATTGACGGCACAGTCGTCAAGGGCGACGCCCGCCGCGCAGTCCCGCTGATGGCAAACGGCGCCATGCAACTCGACCCCGTCCTCGGCAACACCGGTCTCAGCGACGTGGCCGGCGGCTCGTCCGTGTTCTACGACAGCATGGTGAAAGTCGAGAAGGTGTAAAGCCAGTTGTCAGTGAACAGTAGACAGTAATCAGTTTGGGATGAGGCGCAAGTTGCCTCATCCCTTGTTGTTTATTCGGTACAATACGGCTATGAAAAAATCTGTTCCCGTTGTGCTGACCATCATCTTCATCCTTCTGCTCATTCTTCTCCTCCGCCCGCGCTGGTACCTGAACCTGACCAGGCAGGTGGACGTCTCTCCCGCCGTCGGCGCGGCGCTGGTGGAGAAACACGACTGCCGTAGTTGTCACGTCATCGGCGGAGAGGGAGCCTATATCGGCCCGAATCTGACAGAGGCCGCCAAACGAGAAAGCGAAGCAACGCTTTACGGTTGGCTGGCAAACCCGCGCAAAATGCGCGCAAGTACCGCTATGCCCAATTTTCATCTGTCGGATAGCGAAATTCATGCGATAATTGCTTATCTCAAATCCATCCAGTAACGCAAAATTTATTTTGCAAAAGGAGACCTCCCATGACCACCCT
>DYKZ01000299.1 GCA_020722345.1 Anaerolinea thermophila
TCGTACCCCTCGCTGGCGAGGTCCTCGGGGACCGGGAGGTAGACCTCCTCGACGGGCAGGTGGTCGGGCCAGGGGGTGGACTCGGAGGCGTCGTCGCGCTCGAGCTTCATGGCCTTGCGGCGGGTTTCCCGCTCTTCTTCCCGACGCCTGCGCCGTTCGGCCTGCTCGGCCTCGATGTCCGCATTCGTCTGCTCGATGAGGGCGGCGGCAGACTGGATGGGGGTGGGCTCGGGCTCCTCGGGGGAAGACGCCCCCTTGTCGTCGGCGGCCCTCTGGACCACCCGAAGGATCTTGGCGAAGAGTTCGATCTGCTCCTCCGACGACTTCTCCGAACTGCGCCCAAATCGAGAAGCCAGGAGGCGGACCAGGCGGTCTTTGAGCTGGTCCCGGTCTGCGCCCAGTGTCAGGAGCAGGTCGGCCATGAAGGCCAGCAGTTCGTCGTGCTCCATTCCCTCTACGGCCCTTCCCAGACGCTCGATGAGGGTGTCACGGGAGCGCTCCCTCAAGAGCTCGACGGTGGCCTGGGTGGACTGTGCTGCGGGCATGGAACCCTGTATCCCGTTCCGCAGTTACCGCCTTGAAAGGTATGTAAAGATTAGATCAAGTCTTGCGACCGGCCCCGCCGAAGGAAGGGGGCTCGTAGGACTTGCGACGGTGTGCCCCTCGCAGGTCGATGCCCTCGAGCAGCAGCGTGAGGATGGCGAAGTCGACCTCATGGCGCTTCGCTCCCTCGGGGATGTCATCGGGGAGGCGAAACTTAGAGCTTTCCAGCTTTTTTGAGAAGATACAGTAGCCAGAGCGGTCCCAGAAAAGGACCTTGACCAGATGGCCACCCTTCCCGAGGAACACGTAGAGATGCCCGCTCTGCGGGTCGTGGTCGAGGGTGGCGCGCACGTGGCTGGCCAGACGGTAGAAGGAGGCGCGCAGGTCCACAGGCTCGGTGGCCAGAAAAACCCTCACACTTGGAGGCATCAGCATCCGTGCACCTCGACCAGGGCGGTCAGGGCGGCGCGTAGCCCGTCCACGACGTCGACGCCGTGGACCTCGAGGACGTGTCCCGAGGGGCAGCGGATTTGCACGCGTCCTGCCGAGTCCTCGCGCCGAGCCACGAGCTCCACCAGGTGGAGCCCAGGGTGGACGGCGTCCTTGCGGAGCTCGGAGCGCCAGCGGCGGAGTCGGACAGGGTGGAGTCCGGTTCGGCGGGCGTACTCGGCAACGGATAGGCCGCTCTCTTCGAGATCTGCGAGCACCTCGCTGGCCTGCTGACGGGTCCAGCGGATTCGGCTGGCTGCGGACACGGGGCACCTCCAGAGTGAGAGGGTGGGGGTAGCCTCTTCGAGAGGGACGGGCGGCTGGGGATGAGCGGGTGCTTACGCCGCGTTCGTGTTCCGCACGGGTTCGGTCCCTCGTTTGCCGCACGGACGGGCGCATCGGCTGCGCGTTCGGTAGCCCGAGTGGAGTCCGACGCGAGAAAGGGCGACGGTTCCCCTTCAGATGGGGTAGGATGATGGGCGTCTCGCGGAACTGGAGGAGACCCATGCGATTGCACTCGTATTATGCACTTTGTTCCATGATCCTGGCGCTCGCGGCCTGCCCGGGGCGAGATCCGGTC
>DYKZ01000090.1 GCA_020722345.1 Anaerolinea thermophila
TCCCGCTTCCTGAGGCACCCATCACATAGATGATCCTTCCTTGCATGTCTCCTCCCCGTCACCATCTGCCGGGGCATGCCCTGAGCACCGGAACGCCCTGCACCCAGACCGTTTCCGCCTGGGGTGATCCACTGTCGAAAGAGACTGCTACAAGGTCGGCCCTCTTTCCGACGGCGATCTCGCCTCGGTCATGGAGGCCGGCAGCGCGGGCGGGGTTCAATGTTGCCATGGCCACGGCCTTCGGGAGTGCAAGGACCGTGAGATCCGGAAGTTTCATGACAGCAGGGAGGAGAGCTGCAGACGAATAATCTCCGCAGAGGCAGTCGGCGCATCCGTCGAGCACCGCATCCATGGCCCTTACGGAGCCGGACTGGGACCGTCCTCTCAGGACGTTAGGGGCTCCGAAAAGGGTTGAGAGGCCCAGTGAACGGGAAGCACGTGCGGCTTCGAGGGTGACAGGAAACTCCGAGATCGTGGCACCCATGGCTGCCATCATCCCTACCTTTTCAGGGGTGTCATCGTCGTGGCTCGCAAGGGGAATCCCTTTGAGTTTCGCATGGTTTGCGAGCCCTTTCATGCGTTCAAGGGCATCGGCGGCGGCGCTCCGCTTTCTTTCGAGGATGCCATCGATCTCGTCTTTTGTCTTCCTGTAGGTGCGTGCGAGATAGGTTCGGTAAGAATCCGCATCCTTGAACTGCCCTTGGCCCGGGGTGTGGTCCATGAAGGAGACCATTTGCGCCATGCCTGCGTCCATCAGGCGGAGAAGGATGGGAAGCCCGGTTTCATCCGTTATTTCGTACCGCGCGTGCACCCTGTTGTCCACGAGGGAATGGGGGCGCATTGCCATGACAGAACGGACAATTTCGGCGGCGAATGCGTTGTTCCTCACGCCGAGCTCATGGTTTGCGAACGAGATGGCGTGAAAGACCGTGGTGATCCCGGCGGCGGCATTGCGTCTGTCGGCCTGGGCGCAGGCGAAATCCAAAGGGAAATGCACGCCGGGCCGGGGCTCCACCTCCTTTTCGATGGCATCGCAGTGGAGATCAATGAGGCCAGGGATCAGCAGGCGCCCGCTAAGGTCCACTATCTCGGCCTGCGCGGACGTGCAGGGATCCACGGCGGTGATCACACCTTCCTCTACCAGGACGGCGACGTCCTTTCGAACCTCCGAGCCGAGCACGACCTGGGCATGGATGAGAAGGATCCTGTTTATGGCCATGTTTCTCCCATGGTCATGGCAGCAGGAGCTGGAGGAAAGAGCCTTATCACCCGGTCGGCGAGCCTCCTCACCAGATCCGGTTGGTGGAAGATGGCAATCATGGCCACACCTTCGGCCTTGATGGAGCCGATGAGCTGGACGACCCGTTCGGTAGTTTCATTGTCTAGGCTCGCAGTTGGTTCGTCGAGGAGGAGGAGCCTTGGCCTCTGGACGATCCCACGCGCGAGATTCACCCTCTGTTTTTCCCCGCCTGAGAAGGTGGCAGGGGGGATGCTCCAGAGCCTCTCGGGGACGTCAAGGGCTGCGAGGGTCACAGCGGCCTGCTCCCTGGCATCGGTCCTGGGTATCCCCCGGGCCACGAGGGGTTCGGCCACGACATCGATGGTGCTCCTTCGCGGCAGACAGTGGAGAAACTGGGTGACGAAGGCGATCTCGCGTCGCCTGAGTTCGAGGACGAGATTGTCGGAGGCGACCGCGAGGTCGATCCTGCCGCCGTGGGCCGGGTAGTAGAGGATGCGTCCCATCGAGGGCAGATAGGACCTGTAGATGCATTTCAGGACGGTGGACTTGCCAACGCCGGTTTGACCTGTGACGGCAGTGAGCTCTCCTTCGTGCGCTTCGAGATCCACATTGGTGCAGGACGGGATCGTCTTTCCCTGTTCGTGGAGGAAGAATTCCTTCGCGAGTCCTTCTGTTTTCAAGATCATGGATGACATGTCCATGGCTCCCTACAGGGCGGAGGCCACGAGGCGCTGGGTGTATGGGTGCTGTGGGTCCTCGATAATCTGGTCCGTGAGTCCAGCCTCTATGATCCGGCCGTGTTTCATGACGATGGTTCGCTCCGCGAGGAGACGGATAACACCGAGGTCGTGAGTGACAACAATCATGGCCGTCATGAACTCCCGCTGGATCTCGAGGATGAGATCCAGGATGCGGGCCTGTACCGAGAGGTCGAGGCCGGTTGTGATCTCGTCGAGGAAGAGGAGGGGTGGACGAGTAGCCAGGGCCTTGGCTATCTGGACGCGCTGCTGCATCCCGCCAGAAAAGCCCCCGGGCCTCTCGTCCATGCGCCCTGGTGGGACTTCCGTGCGGGAGAGGAGTTCGCGGACAAGTGTCCGGATTTTCCCGTAGTGGTAAAGCTCGCATACAAGGAGACGCTCAGCGATGTTTCCGCCTGCGGAGACAGAGAAGTTGAGGCCGAGATGGGGGTTCTGATAGACCATGCCCATGCGGTGATTCCGAAGCCAGCGCCTCTGGGCCGCATTGAGGGTAAAGAGATTGAAGGACATGTCACTATGATGAAACACCGCTTCCCCCCCCGTGGGAGACAAGTCGAAGTAGA
Organism: Anaerolinea thermophila; assembly: GCA_020722345.1. GTDB lineage: Bacteria > Chloroflexota > Anaerolineae > Anaerolineales > Villigracilaceae > UBA877. The sequence continues at coordinate 2,562 of DYKZ01000090.1, forward strand.
GCGTCTTGACCACGGTGGATTTCCCGCTTCCTGATTCGCCTATGATGCCGAGGATCTCGCCCGCGTAGAGATTGAACCCGACCTCCGCCAGCGCGATGATGGAACCGCAGCGCGGACAGACGTTTGTGTCCGCCAGGGGTCCGGTGGAGGCGAGGCATTCGCCGCATCCGGGACCAAAGATCTTAGTCAGATCCCGCACAGCGAGGATCTTCTGCCCTGTTTCGGGGACCGGGGTGCCAGCGGCACCGGAAGCTACCACTGCTTCGTCTGTCATTTCGGTTTGCATGGTCATGGCTTTTCCGGTCTTGAGCCCTTACGGAACAGACGATGATTGCAGTAATCGGAGTCGGAGCACTGGTAGATCTTTTCCCCCTTTGTATCCAGGAATTCGTCAAGGAAGGAATCCGTGGACCTGCACCGGCTGCAAGGCCTGCGTTCACCGGTTTTGGGGTCCCGGAAGTCCTCGGTCCGGAATGGGACGTCCTCGAAGGCGAGGGGTTCGGCCGAAGTGAATGGGGGTACAGCGTAAACCTTCTTCTCCCGCCCTGCGCCGAACAGGATGAGGGCCCTCGACCGGTTCAGCTTAGGGATGTCGTAGCGGGGGATGGGACTTGGATCGAGAACGTAGTGGCCGTTTATCCTTGTGGGATAGCGGTGCGAGATGGTGATCTCGCCGAAGCGGATGAGGTCCTCGTAAAGCCTCGTAAGGAGGCGGGAATAGTCTTTCTCGCCGTGCATGGTCTTGCGCCGGGCCTCTGAAGGTTCAATGAGCACAAGGGGATCTGGGTAGGGAACCTGGAGGACGAGGACCTGGTCTTCGGAGAGGGGAAGTTCCGGGATCCGGTGGCGGGATTGTATGATGGTCGCCTCGCTGGTGTTCGAGGTCGTGGAGATACCCGGACACGTCATCTCCACGAAACGTCTCAGGTTTACGGCGTTTACCGAGTCGTCCGAGCCCTGGTCGATGACCTTGAGGGTATCATCGGGGCCGATAATGGAGAGGGTCACTTGGAGCCCACCGGTTCCGAATCCCCTGCCCATAGGCATCTCGCGCGATGCGTAGGGCACCTGATAGCCTGGGAGGCTGATGGCCTTGAGGATGGCGCGACGTATCTCGCGTTTGGCGTACTCGTCAAGGAATGCGAAGCTGTAACTGGCCTCGACCGGGGAAAGTTTGTAGCCAGGGTTCATGCGGGGTCACCTCCCGGATCGTACCCTTTGCCTGTTTTGTCTTGTCCTGTCCCTTCGGCCTTTCTGCGGGTGGATCGCAGGCGGTCCATATCCGATTGAAATGTTACGTAGTGAGGCATCTTGTAGTGGCTTGCAAAGCCCATTGAATCCACGCCGTCTATATGGAGAAGCACAAATTCCGGGTCCTCGGAGGGGTTGGATGGGCCGTCCCGCATACCCTTTTGCAGGGCGCGGTCGAGGATGGCCATGGAGATGGCCTTCACCTCATTGTGGCCGAAGCAGGCTCCGTAGCCCATGGTGAAGACAGGAGAGCCGCCATCCTCTCCCTCTTCATACATGGCGATCACTTCGCATTCCGTCATGAGGACCTCGCCCATTTCCATGGTTTCCCCCGTGGCGGGGTGCGGGAGGAGCACCGGGAGGTACCCGACCCTGAGCTCGGCCACGGTGGGATGGATGTCGCCGAATCCACGCATGTTGGAGTAGGCGAGGGCAAGGAGCGAGCCGGTCTCCGCCCTCGCCATGGTGGAGAGGGCGGCTGATCGGGGGACGGGAAAGACGAGGGGTTCGCGCGTTATATCGAAAGGGGTGATGTCCCGAGGAGAGGCCGGCGGGAGGAGTCCTTCGGCACGAAAGGTGTCCACGACCCTGGGAAAGTTCGTAGGAAGTCGATCCTCCGGGACGTCTTTGAGGAAACGGCGTACGAACGACCGGAAGGTTTTTGGGTCCTCGTCTACGAGATCGAATCGCATGAGGCGCAAGGTATAGTCGAAGGTGGGGCCGAGGATCTGTCCGCCCGGGATCTCCTTGAATGCGCTCGATATGCGCCTGATGATCCGCATGCCAGATGTGTCCTGAACGGGTGTCTCGAGGAGGCGTGGCCTTGTGGAGCGGTAGGCCCGGAGGGTGAAGGCCGCCTCCAGGGTGTCGCCCTGCATCTGTTTTATGGCAAGGGCCGCCAGTGGAGGATGATAGAGTCCTCCCTCTGATAGCACGCGTGAGGTGAGGAGGCGCAGCTGGGTTTCGATCACGTCCAAGGAAAGTGGGGTCCCTCTATCTCCCTCCGAGGTGCGGAGCATCTCGAGGACGGCCGTTGCCCCCTTGATGGCCCTTCCCCCTCCCTTGATGGCAACGTATCCCATTTTATCCCCCCTTAAGTCCCGTTTTTCATGCGTACCTGTACTGTGCGAGGAAGGGCGGCCACACGGCATGGGTCGACGAGGATGAATTCGCACCCGAGGGGGAACGATCTGTTCCATTCCTGGCGGGCCGCGATCCATGCCGAATGGAGGCCCGAGACCCGGAGGCCTGTTTCGGACTCGATTCCCGGCCCAGTCAAGGCGAGCTCCAAGGGACCACTTCCGAGGCGTTCCACCCGGAGCATGAGGGTGGCACCGCCCTCCGGGCTTTCGAGGGTCCCGAGAAGGGGTGCGAAGGCGGGCGTTCGGGAAGCATCAGCCAACACGAAATGCGCCTGTTCCGGAAGGGTCGTCCCGGCCCCGAGGCGTATCAGTTCGGCATCGGTGATGAGGCGGTCCGGATCAGCGATATCCACCTCGCAATCGGCAAGGGAGGCGAGGACGTGGAGGAGGGCATCCGCCTGCGGATATGCAGGATTTTCTGTCCCATCTTCGAATCTTATGATGAGCCCGGGGCGGGAGAAGGCCTCCATGAGCCTTCGGAAAACGCGCTGCTGGTTCCGGGGCGACCAGGGATCCATGTCCATCCTCTCCTGTTTTAAATCATTCATCTTCGTCCCCTTCTGTTGAGGCAAGGAGCGAGAAATCCACCTGTGTCGTAGCGAGAATGGCCTTCCGGGTCCGTTCCATTTTCTGAATGGCGCGGGCCCCTTCTTCCAGGAGAGCGAATGCTGATTCCCAGCCGGGAAGTTTGGCAGCGAGAACGGCGTCGAGGATTGCCATGGCCCTGGCAAGATGTGCCCTGTCGTCCATAATGAGAGCCGCCCCTTCAGCATTTTTCCCCTCCGGGGTGCTCACGCTAACATGAGCCCGCGATAAGGGGATTTCGCCGAGATAATACGGCTCGGCAAGGGCTCCGTCCCGGAGGGTGAGGAGGGCGAGCCCCGCCTCCGGGCTCTTGATGTCGTCCACCCTCATGGAGTGGGCGCATTTCGCGGCCGCCTTCTCGACCACATCGTTTGGGAGCGCGCACCAGAGCCTCACCCACTGATGGCGCGGGAAGGGGTTGGATTCGACGTTCATGAGATCTTCTTCCTGATCCAGCTGGAGATGTAGTCGAAGGCAAGGAGGGTCACGAATATTACAATAATCAGTGCCGCCGCCTCGTTGTATTCGAAAAGCCTTAGGGTGTCGTGCAGCGCAAGTCCGATACCCCCCGCGCCGACGAGCCCGAGGACCGTGGCCATGCGTATGTTTCTGTCCATAATGTAGAGGGAGTAACCTGCGGCCTCCCGCAGTATTGACGGCCAGCCGGCGTACATGAGGGTCTGTGTCCTCCCTGCTCCGCTTGCTTCCATGGCCTCGATCACGCCTGGATCAACCCGCTCGAGGCACTCGGCAAAGAACTTTCCGAGAAAACCAGCCGTATGTATTCCGAGAGCGATGACGCCGGGAAGCGGGCCTAAACCCAGCGCCGCAACAAAGACGAGGGCGAGGAGCAGATCGGGCATGGCACGCATGAAGTTCAGTATCTCCCGTGCGGCCCGATAGGCGAGGGGGCCGATCGTCAGATTGCGTGCGGCGGTGGGGGCGAGGAGAATGCTGAATGTGATGGCCAGGAAGGTCCCACAGACGGCGATCGCCACGGTCTGGGCGAGGAGTTCAAGGTAACGGGAAAGATCCGAAAAATCGGGGGTTCCGTAACGGCTCAGGTATTCTCCCATGTCGTCCATGCCGGTGAGGAGGTCCGTGAAGGAAATGTCGAGTCCGAGGCACGAGGCCCAAAGGACAGCGAACCATACGGCAATAAAGGCCGGGGCCGGATTGAAAGGCTTCGGGGGGATGGGGTTGTCTGATGAAGTCATGTCACCTTTGCGCGTAACCGGTCCGAGGCGCGATCGAGGAGTGTCACGATGAAGTAAATGGACAGAGCGATGAGAAGCAGACGATCGTAATCGAAGAGTCTCACGGCCATCACCATGTCGTATCCGATCCCGCCTGCGCCGACGATGCCCAGGATCGCGGCGGAGCGGAGATTGTGGTCCAGGATGTAAATGGTCGTCCCGATGCAGTCGGGCATGGCCAGGGGGAGATAACCGTAAAGTCGGACCTGGAGCCAGTTGGCCCCATGTGCAACGACACCCTCGATGGGATGCGGGTCAACCACCTCAAAGCTTTCGGCGAAGAATTTTGGCATGAATCCCATAGTGACGAGGGCGAGGGCCATGACGCCGGGGAGGGGACCGAGGCCGACGGCGGAGACGAACACCAGGGCCCAGACCAGTTCGGGGAGCGCCCGGACTGCGGAAAGCAGGGAGCGCGTCGCGTGGAACACGACAGGATGGGGGCTTGTGTTCCTTGCTGCGAGGATCCCGAGCGGTATGCTTGCAGCAAGTGCAATGCTCGTTGCAAGAATGGTGATCATCACGGTCTCAGCCATCTTTTGGCCGAGCCTGGGGAGATATTCCCACTCAGGCATGACCAGGATCTTGCCGGCAAAATCGAGAAGAGAGGGCAGGGACCGGAAGAGACGAAGGGGATCCATCTCCGCCCTGGGAGCTGCCCAGAGGAGGATCGTTGCCGTGATCATGAGGGTCGTGATGACCCCGGCTGGAGGCAGGCCGCTACGCGTAGGCCAGGAGGGCATCTGGAGTAGTCTCCTTGACCACGCTGTTTCGGCGATATATGTGAGAAAGAATGGAGCTGTCGAGGAGTTTCGGCGTCCCGTCGAAGACGATCTCTCCGGCATTGAGCCCGATCACGCGGTCTGCATATCGCTTTGCCAGATCCACCTGATGTAGGTTTACGATCATGGTGATTTTGTCCCGGTCGCAAATCTCTCTTAGAATCTGCATGATGTTATCTCCGGTTACCGGATCGAGGCTCGCTACTGGCTCGTCGGCGAGAATCACCCGTGGTTCCTGGGCCAGGGCGCGGGCTATCCCCACTCGTTGCTGCTGGCCTCCTGAAAGGCGGTCGGCCCTTTCCCACGCCTTTTCGGCAAGCCCCACGCGCATGAGGACCTTCTCCGCGATTGCTCTGTCTTCCCGGCCGAACAGGTATAGGACACTTGTGAGCCATGGGCGGTTCCATAGGCGCCCGACCAGGACGTTCGTCATTACATTGAGGCGTCCGATGAGGTTGAACTGCTGGAAAATCATCCCGACATCTCCACGGATCTTTTTGAGATTTTTTCCCCTGACGGGGATTCCATCGACTGTGATCTCGCCAGATGTCAGGGGCTCGAGGCCGTTGACAAGTCTCAGAAGCGTGGATTTCCCCGCCCCTGACGGACCGAGGATCACCGTAAAGGTTCCTGTCTGGAACTCAGTGTCCATTTCCTTCAGGGCCGTGTGCCCGTTGCCGAATGTCTTTCGCACACCGCACATGTTGATCTTTGCCATCATTATTCTCCCTTTGCCCGGGCGCGGATCTGCATCAAGGCGCCCTGTCTGCCGACAGGCAGGCCAGACATGGGCGCCTCACTCCACATGGGTCTTTCAGTCAATTTCATCCTGTCATATCAATATATTGGATGCGTATCCCGCGGATTCGGCCCCCATGGCTTTATTTGGCGAGCTGTTCCTTTTTGAGACCCAGTTCTCTGACCATGTCCCGAACGATCTGGTAATCGGCCGGGTCCGCCGCCACATAGCGGCTGATCTTGCCGTAGCCTGTGACCTGAATCTCTTTGTGGGCATTGAGGATGGCATCTTTGATCTTTGCCTTGAGGTCCGCAGGAAGGTCCTTGCGGTAGACGAGCGGGGAGCCGGGCAGGGGGTCGGACTCTGCAATGATGCAGTTGGTCTCTCGGGAGATGAGGCCCTTTGTGAGCATCTTTTCGTAGGTGATGTCGTTGTCCGCGGCAGCGTCTACGGTCTTGTTCTTGACTGCGAGCTCGGCTGCATCATGGGATCCGGAATATGTGAATTTGCCGAAATACTGCTCGGGCATGAGGCCCGTCTTCTTCTTGATGATGTACGTAGGCACAAGCCCTCCCGACGTGGAGGCAGGGTCCACAAAGGCGACGTTCTTCCCCTTGAGGTCTTCGATGGAGTCGATGCCGCTTCCGCATGCAGCGACTAAGATGCTTTTGTACGTCGGGTTGTCCTGCCCTTCCCGGACGCCTACCGCAAAGGCCTCTGCGCCGGCCTCCAGCTCGGCAAGGTAATAGGAGAGGGGGCCAAACCAGGCGATATCTACGCGCTTTTTCTTCATGGCTTCGATGACCCCGGCGTAGTCGGTAGCGGTGTAGACCTTGACGGGGCGGCCGATCTTCTTCTCGAGGTACATCCTCATGGGCTCGAAGGTCTTGACCATCTCCTCGTTGTTTTCCGCCGGGATAAGCCCCATGATGAGGGCCTCCTGGCTCAGGACGGGAGATCCGCTCATAAAAATGAGCAAGAGGGGAAGGACGGCGGCGAGCAACATTTTGGTCTTCATTTTCTGGTCTCCTTTCAAATGTTTTCTTTTTGCAATGTTTCTGAGTTACCCTCCTCGGACCGGACTGGTTCAAGTCGTTTATGACATTTCTCGTGGGGTGTCTCGCATGGCTTCCTCCTTTTCATGGATTTATACGCAACTTGACCCTGTCAGCCCGGAATCTCGTTATGGCGTACTCGACTGGTCTTCCGTCGGATTCGAGGGTGTTGACGCTCTTGACCCTGAGGACAGGCTGTGTGGGCGGAATGTGAAGGAGCCTTGCGTCGTTTCCAAGTGGAAGGATCGCTGTCACGAGGCTTTCAAGGCGCCTGATACCCCCATGGTGTTTCATGATCCGTTCGTGGATCGAGCCCCCTGTGTAGTCACTGAAGATGTCCGCAGCGAAAGTTTCCGGCAGGAAATGAGAGACGATGCAGAACGGAGCTCCGTCTACGTATCTCAGCGTCTCGATCCAGAGGACAGGTTCGTTTTCCGACACCTCGAGCGCTGAGGTGATGCCTCGTGATGCCTTGATGACCGTCTTTTCAACGAGTCGGCTCTCGGACAGCCTCCCCAAGTCTGCGAGGTTTTGGGTGAAACGGGTTTTTGACCCGACAGGGTAGTCTATGGTCCCTTCAGCCACGAAGAGGCCAAGCCCCCGCCGTCTCTCGATCATGCCCGCGTTGACGAGTTCGTCCACGGCACGTCTCAGGGTGTGGCGGTTCACACCGAAACGCCTTGCCAGTTCCCCCTCCGAAGGCAGGCGCGAGCCGGATTCCTCCCCCTTTATGTAGTTTTTCTCGATGGATCGGGCGATCTGAACGTACATCGCCGTGCCTGAGTGGATCTTTATGGAGTGAAGGCTCATGATTTGGTTTTCCGGATGTCTATATAGGTTTTGCGTGCAAGGGATGGTACCAGGCCTTTGTTACAGGCAGGTTACAGATTTGTTACAATAATGTGTCAATCAAGGGCGTCCTGATATTCCTTGACTGCTAAAGTCGAACCTGCCGGGAAATGAGACATGATCCCGCTGAAAAACCGATTCTCACGGCGTTTCTTCAATTTTCCAGCCCATGCGGCGTACGTTAACTACGCCTCATTCCTGGAAAATTTCGCCCTTTCCTGCCTGCCGCCTGTCTGTCGGCAGGCAGGGCATCTCGGGCTTTTTGAGCGGGTCAGATTTTGAGGTTTTTACAATGCGATCAGACAGGCATCTTTGATGCGAGGGCATACTGGGTGATGTGTCTTATCCTGGATTGGAAGCATGGAGCCGGAAGCCATCAACCCAAATTATGCAACTCGCCAGATTGATTGGCTCGTAGAAAGTCGAAAATCCCGATTTGGCGTCATTTCGGCGAGGACGAAATCCAGTGTTATTCAATATT
>DYKZ01000300.1 GCA_020722345.1 Anaerolinea thermophila
TAATACGCCCCGTCAGCCACGCAAGCCGAACATTCGCACTGGTGGACCTATGCCCCGTGCTTGAATCTGGTTTCCGGTCACGCTGGTTTCGTCACTGGTGGCACGCCCGTCTGCGGGCGCGACCCCGATTAGTAAGCTATGCCTGTTGGTGACCGGGCGGCTGACACTTATACCAATGGTGAGGAGGAATAGAATGAGTAAGTTAAGTCGTCGTCGCACCCCAGACGCGGCCGCCGCACAGGCCGAAGTACGCCCTTTTGAGGGGCTGGCCCGCATCCAGCCCCACGCCGCCGGCGCCGACATCGGCGCGCACGAGATCGTCGTCTGCATCCCCGGTCCAGACGATACCCAAATCGTGCGCACCTTCGGTACCTATACTGCCGATCTGGAAAGCCTCGCCGCCTGGCTCAAGGAATACGCGGTCGAGACGATCGCGATGGAGTCCACCGGCGTCTACTGGATTCCCATCTTCGAGTTGTTAGAGCAGCATGACTTGCGTTGTTGTCTGATCAACTCCGCCACTACCAAGCGGATGCCGGGGCGCAAATCCGATGTCAACGACGCGCAGTGGATTCAAACGCTGCACAGTTATGGCTTGCTCAGCGACTCCTTCCGCCCCGACGCGGACTTGATTGCCTTGCGCACGCTCCTGCGCCACCGCGCGCAACTTATCCAGCACCGTAGTCCGCACATTCTGCACATGCAGAAAGCCTTGCTGCAGATGAACCTGCAACTCTCCCAGGTGCTCAGCGATGTCACCGGCGAGACGGGGCTCCATATCATCCGCGCCATCGTCGCCGGGGAACGCGATCCGCACGTCCTGGCGGCTTGGCGCAACTCCCGCTGCCATAAGGACGAGGCCGAGATCGCCCTGGCGTTGACCGGTACCTGGCGGGAAGAGCATCTCTTCGTACTGCAACAATCGCTGGAACTCTTCGATTTCTACACTCAGCAAATCACCGCCTGTGACGCCGAAATCGAGCGCACCTACAGCGCCATCCGCCCCGAGTGGGGGAGCGACCAACCGGAATTGCTGCCGCTGGACCACAAACCCCGCTCCCACAGCAAGAATCAGCCCCAGGACGTCCAGGTGCGCGCGCACCTCTATCGCATCGTCGGCGTGGACCTGGTCGCGGTCCCTGGCATCAGCGAGAGCAGCGCCCAGACCATCATCGCCGAGGTCGGCAGCAGTCTGGAACGTTTCCCCTCCGCCAAGCATTTCTGTTCCTGGCTGGGGCTGGCCCCACACAACGATATCTCTGGCGGCAAAGTGCTGCGCTCTTACCGCCTCAAGAACCACAACCGCGCCGGTCAAGCCTTCATCCAGGCTGCCGCCGCGCTTATCCGTTCCGATACGGTCTTCGGCGCGTGCTACCGCCGTCTCAAGAGCCGCCTTGGCCCGGCGCAGGCCCTTGTTGCCACCGCCCACAAACTCGCGCGCGTCGTCTACAAGATGTTAAAGGACAAAGTCCCCTACGAACACACCACCGCCCAGGAAGAAGAAGAACGGCTACGCGACCGCGAGATCGCGTACCTCAAACAGAAGGCGGCCAAACTCGGCCTCATTCTTGCCGACACGGAGGGTACGGTTGTTTCTTAGTA
>DYKZ01000091.1 GCA_020722345.1 Anaerolinea thermophila
TCTCCTGTGTCACGTGATCCAGTATCACGTGACACCGAAACACTTGACACAGGAACACCGATATGACCAACACAAAAATAAATTTACCAACCGAACACTGCGAAACCTGTCCCGCGTACGCGCAACTGGAGCAGATGGGCATCAAGGTTGGCAATTTCGACCGCGTGGTCGCACTGGCGGGCAACCCGAACACGGGCAAATCTACCTTGTTCAATGCCCTGACCGGACTCAAGCAGCATACGGGCAACTGGCCCGGCAAGACCGTCACCCGCGCCGAGGGCGGCTACCAGTTCAACAACGTGAAATACAAACTCGTTGACCTGCCTGGCACGTACTCGCTACTTTCCGCTTCGCAAGATGAAGAAGTGGCGCGCGATTTTATTCTGTTCGGCCAGCCCGACTGCACCATCGTCGTCACCGACGCGACTGCGCTGGAGCGCAATCTAAACCTTGTCTTGCAAGTGATGGAGATCACCGATCACGTTGTCGTGGCAATCAACCTGATGGACGAGGCGCGCCGCAAGGGACTTGAAGTGGATGCCCGTTCGCTCAGCCGCGACCTCGGCATCCCCGCCATCCCGATTACCGCGCGTAGCGGCGAAGGGATTTCCGCCCTGCTCTCGACGGTGGCTGACTTGACGGAAGGGAAGATCGCCGTCAAGCCCCTGCGCGTGACAGGCACGCCTGAATTCCAGAAAGCCATCAATGAACTCGCGCCGATGATCGAGCAAATAGCGCCCGGCATTCCCAACGCGCGCTGGCTGGCCATCCGTCTGCTCGACGGTGACGCCCGTGTTCAGAAGGCGCTTGTCAGCGGCGAACTGGCCGAGATCGTCGGGCGGCAGCAGCGCGCGGATGTGTCATTTAGTAAGAAGATGTCTGTTGAAGGCAGGCAGTAATGGGCCTGCAATCTTTATTGATGAAATTGGAGTTGGCATGAATCCGAATGATGTGCTTGTAAAAGCGGAAACTCTCCGCAACAATTTATCCAGCGGCTTCCGCGATGAAATTGTAAAATCGCTTTACTCCGAAGCCGAGACCATCGCCCAGCGCGCAGTCAAAACCGCCGCCGATAAAAAATACGATTTCGACCAGAAGATAGACCGCCTCGTCACTTCGCCCATCACGGGTCTGCCAATCATGTTGATCCTGCTCGCCATCATCATCTGGCTGACCGTCACAGGCGCGAACGTGGTATCCGAAGCCATCGCCAACGTCCTCTTCGCGGTCGGCGACTGGGCGCGCGCCCTCTTCACCGCCTGGAACGTCCCTTGGTGGATCACGGGCTTCCTCTGGGACGGCGTCTATCGCGGCCTGGCCTGGGTCGTCAGCGTCATGCTCCCGCCAATGGCCATCTTCTTCCCGGCCTTCACTTTCCTCGAAGACCTAGGCTACCTGCCGCGCGTCGCCTTCAACCTCGACTGGCTCTTCAAACGGGCCGGCGCACACGGCAAGCAGTCCCTGACCATGGCAATGGGCTTCGGCTGCAATGCTGCCGGCGTGGTGGCGACGCGCGTGATCAACTCGCCGCGTGAGCGCCTGATTGCCATCCTGACCAATAACTTCGTGCCATGTAACGGGCGCTTCCCAACGCTTATCATGCTGGCGACCGTGTTCGTTGCGGCGGGATTCAGCGGAATCGCATCCTCATTCATCGCGGCAGGGACAGTCGTTGGGGTGGTGTTGATCGGCATCGGGTTCACCTTCCTCATGTCGTGGCTGTTGTCGAAGACGATTCTCAAAGGGGAAGCCTCGGCCTTCACGCTGGAACTGCCTCCCTACCGCCGTCCGAACCTTGGCCGCATTCTCTATACCTCTATAATCGATCGGACCATCTTCGTCCTCTGGCGCGCCATTCAGACCGCCGCCCCCGCAGGCGCGATCATCTGGATTCTGGCAAATATTCCAATTGGGGACTCCAACCTGGCGGCGGCCATCGCTAACTGGCTCAACCCCTTTGGCGTTCTCCTCGGCCTCGACGGCGTGATTCTGCTTTCCTATATCATCGCCATCCCCGCCAACGAGATCGTCGTCCCAACCATGATGATGATATACATGGGCGCGGGCATGATGGTTGACGGTCCCGGCACCAGCGCGGGCATCTACGACCTGCTCGTCAACGGCAACGGCTGGACGACCCTGACCGCCGTCAACCTGATGTTGTTTGCCCTGCTCCACAATCCCTGCGCGACAACCATCATGACGATCTATAAAGAGACGAAGTCCTGGAAATGGGCCACAGTCAGCGTGGTCATCACGCTGGGAACGGCTTTCCTGGTCACATTCCTGACCGCCAGTTTCGCCCGGCTGCTGGGATGGGTTTAGCCAATTGCTCATCAAAAGGGAAAAGCCCTTCATAACCAGCAGGGTCATCCCCTGATTACAACGAGGCGGACTCCCGCCTCGTTGTAATTTCTAACAGTACTCTTACCCGGTGTACCTTGACAAACATTCGAAGCGGGAATATATTCAAGCCCGCTTAACTAGTTAAGGATGTTAATTATGCAAACACCTAAACAATTATCCGAGGTTGTTCGCGAGTGGGCAGAAGTTTTCATGCACCGGTCCGGACGGGACTTCAAGCGTTTCATGGATACAACCGGGCTATCCTTCTCGCAGGTCAACATCCTGATGCGCCTCCTTCACGGCGGAAGTGCGGGGGTTTCGGAAATTGGCGAGAAAATAGGCGTGACCAATGCCGCCGCCAGCCAGGCCATTGACCGGATGGTACAGATGGGGCTGATCGTGCGCACCGAAGACCCGCAAGATCGGCGCGCCAAGCGCCTGGAATTGGCTCCGAAAGGCCGCGACCTGATCGAGAAAGGCATTAAAGCCCGCATCAAGTGGATCGAGGACGTCACCAATTCACTGACCCTGGAACAGCAAGAGATGATCATCTCGGCGCTCACCCTGCTCACCGAAGCGGCGCGCACGACCGAAGACTAACTCCCTGCTGCACACACCAACCTCATCAATTCATCCAGGAGCATCACTCTATGCTGCGTTTAATGCGTTACTTGAAACCTTATCTGCTGTTGGTCACCATCGCCATCGCCCTCCTCTTCGTGCAGGCCAATGCTGACCTGGCACTGCCCGACTACATGTCGAAGATCGTCAACAACGGCATCCAGCAGGGCGGCGTGGAGAACGCCGTCCCGCAAGCCATCCGCCAGAACGAGATGGAACGCCTGTTCCTGTTTATGAGCGCTGAAGATAAATCCCTCGTACTGGAAAATTACCTGTTGGTGGATTCGACCTCGGCGAATTATGCCGCGCTGGTGGAAACATACCCTCGTCTGAGCGAGGAAGCCATCTACGTTCTGGACACCGCAGATGAGACGGTTATCACGACCCTCAGCCCGATCTTAGGGAAAGCCCTGCTGGCCGTTTCCAGCATCGAGCGTCTCGCCTCGGACCCGGAAATGGCTGCCGCCATGGGGCAAAGTCTCGGCTTCGACCTCTCCCAACTCCCCCCCGGCGTAGACTTGTTCACCGTCCTTAAGGCCCTTCCTGCCGCGCAGGTCGAGGCCGTTACGGCGGCAATCAACGAGCGCTTCGACGCGCTGGGCGAGAGCATGATCAACCAGATGGCCGTGGGAGCGGTCAAAAACGAATATATTGCCCTCGGCATGAATACCGAAAAACTGCAGAGCGATTACATCCTGCGCATGGGCAACTCAATGCTGCTGCTGACGCTACTCTCTGTTGCATGTACCATCGCGGTTGGGTTTCTCTCGGCTCAGACGGCGGCGGGTGTGGCGCGCGACCTGCGCCGGGACGTCTTCCGCAAAGTGGAGAGTTTCTCCAACGCCGAGTTCGACAAATTCTCCACCGCTTCACTCATTACCCGCTCGACGAACGACGTGACGCAAATTCAAATGGTAATTATGATGATGATGCGCATGGTCATCTACGCCCCCATCATCGGCGTGGGCGGGGTCATCCGGGCGCTCGGCAAAAGCGCTAACATGTGGTGGATCATCGCCCTGGCGGTAGTTATCCTGCTCGGTCTCATCATCACCGTCTTCTCGATTGCCCTGCCCAAGTTCAAACTCATCCAAAATCTTATAGACCGGCTCAACCTGGTGATGCGCGAAAACCTCTCCGGCATGATGGTCATCCGCGCCTTCAATATGCAGGAATTCGAGGAAAAACGCTTCGATAAGGCTAACAACGACCTGACCGGTATCAGCCTATTCATCAACCGCGTCATGGTGGTGATGATGCCGGTCATGATGTTCATCATGAACGGCGTTTCGCTGATCATCATCTGGGCGGGGGCGCACCAAGTGGCTGAAGCGCAAATGCAGGTGGGCGACATGATGGCCTTCCTGCAATACGCCATGCAGATCCTGTCTGCCTTCCTGATGATGTCGTTCATGTTCATCATGCTGCCGCGCGCCTCCGTCTCGGCCGGCCGGATCGCCGACGTGCTGGAGACGGGGATTTCCATCGAAGATGCCGATGATGCTCGTCCCTTCGGCGAACCGTTCTCCGGTCAGGTGGAGTTCCGCAGCGTGTCCTTCCACTACCCGGGCGCGGTGGAAGATGTTATCCACGATATCAGTTTCGTTGCCCGCTCCGGCGAAACGACCGCCTTCATCGGTTCGACCGGTTCCGGCAAATCCACCATTGTTAATCTGATCCCGCGCTTCTACGACGTGACCGAAGGCGCCATCCTCATCAACGGCACGGACATTCGCCAGGTTACCCAGCACGACTTGCGCGAGAAAATCGGTTATGTGCCGCAGAAGGGAACCCTATTCTCCGGGACGATCGAAAGCAACCTGAAGTATGCCAACGAAAACGCCAGCCCCGAGATGTTGAAGGAGGCCGCAGACATCGCCCAGGCCAGCGAGTTCATATTTTCAAACGAAAGCGGGATAAGCGCCGAAGTGTCCCAGGGAGGCGCCAATTTTTCCGGCGGGCAGAAACAGCGCCTTGCCATCGCCCGCGCCATCGTGAAAAAGCCGCCCATCTATATTTTCGACGACAGTTTTTCGGCGCTGGACTTCAAGACAGACGCCGCCCTGCGCAAAGCGCTCAAGGAGAAAACTGCCAACGCCACTGTTTTCATCGTCAGCCAACGCGTGGCAACCATCATGAATGCCGAGCAGATCATTGTTCTCGATGAAGGCAAAATTGTTGGCAAAGGAAAACACCACGAACTCATGGAGACCTGCGAAGTGTACCGCGATATTGCCCTCTCGCAAATCGGACAGGAGGCGCTGAAATGACCACACCTGCCGCTTCTACCTCCCCCAACCGTCAACAGCGCCGCCCGATGGGTGCCTTCGGGCACGGCGGCCCGACGGCAATGATGAAAGGCGACAAGGCGCGCAATTTCAAAGGTACGATGCTCAAACTCATCCAGTACCTGGGCGCGTACCGGCTCTCGATTTCGATTGTCATGCTTATCGCCATCGCCTCGACCGTTTTCGCCATCATCGGGCCGAAGATCCTGGGTAAGGCCACCACCAAACTGTTCGAAGGCGTGATGGAGCAGATCGCAGGTGCCGGGTCCGGCATAGATTTCGAGTACATTGGCCGCATCATCATCCTGACCCTGATCCTGTATGCACTCTCCTCCCTGTTCAGTTACGTGCAGGGCTGGATCATGTCCGGCATCTCGGCCAACATCGCCTACCGCTTCCGCCGGGACATTGCCGCCAAGGTCAACCGAATGCCGCTGCGCTACTTCGACGGGACGAATCACGGCGAGGTTCTGTCGCGCGTTACCAACGACGTGGACACGGTCAACCAGACCCTCAGCCAGAGTCTGACCCAGATCATTACCTCGGTGACGACCGTTATCGGTGTGCTGGTGATGATGTTTTCCATCAGTTGGTTGATGACGCTTGTGGCTTTGCTGATCGTTCCCCTCTCGTTGGCGCTCATCAGCCTGGTGGTCAAACAATCGCAGAAATACTTCAAACAGCAGCAGGATTATCTGGGACACGTCAACGGCCACATTGAGGAAATGTACGGCGGCCACATCGTCATGAAATCCTTCAACGGCGAAGCCCGCAGCATCGCCAAATTCGACAGCATTAACAACACCCTCTATGACTCGGCGTGGAAATCGCAATTCCTCTCCGGCCTGATGATGCCGCTAATGAACTTTATCGGGAACCTGGGCTATGTGGCCGTCAGCATCCTGGGAGGCTACCTGGCCGTCCGCCAGACCGTCACCATCGGCGACATTCAGGCATTCATCCAATATGTGCGCTCATTCACCCAGCCATTGATGCAGATCGCGAACATCTCGAACGTCCTCCAACAGACAGCGGCCGCGGCCGAGCGCGTGTTCGAGTTCCTCGAGGAGGCCGAGGAACTCCCCGATCCTGCTGAGCCGGCAGTTATCGCCGATCTCAAAGGCCGCGTGGACTTCAAGAACGTTCGCTTTGGCTACACCCCCGAGAAGATCATCATCAACGACTTCTCGTTCTATGCCGAGCCGGGACAACGCATTGCCATCGTCGGCCCGACCGGAGCAGGCAAGACCACCCTGGTCAAACTGCTGATGCGTTTTTACGATGTCAACGGCGGCGCCATCCTGCTAGACAACCGCGACCTGCGCGACTTCAAGCGCGGCGACCTGCGCTGCATGTTCGGCATGGTTCTGCAAGATACCTGGCTCTTCAACGGGACGATCATGGAGAACATCCGCTACGGGCGCTCCACAGCGACCGATGAAGAAGTTATCGCCGCCGCCAAAGCCGCCCATGCCGACCACTTCATCCGCGCCCTGCCGGACGGTTACAACTTCATCCTCAACGAGGAGACAACCAACATATCGGCCGGCCAGAAACAACTGCTGACTATCGCCCGCGCCATCCTGGCCGACCCCAACATCCTTATCCTGGACGAGGCCACCAGTTCGATTGACACGCACACCGAAATCCTGATCCAGCGCGCCATGAGCGAGTTGATGAAGAGGCGCACCAGTTTCGTCATTGCCCACCGCCTGTCCACCATCCGCGACGCGGACTGGATCCTGGTGATGAACAACGGCGACATCGTCGAGCAAGGCAAGCACGAGAAACTGCTGGCAAGGGGCGGCTTCTACGCCGAACTCTACAACAGCCAGTTCGAACCCGCTGAAATCAGCGCATAGTACAAAACCGGAGGCCGAAAGGTCTCCGGTTTTACCATCACAAAACGAGTCAGATTACAGAATGCGTCGGCATGGGATTCAGAAAGCAGACAGACACTCAGAAATTGCCGTGTCGTAATGCGCTGTTACCTGGAAGCCTTTGACGGCCAACCGCTTACGCAACCAGACGGGAACTCCGCCCGCCCGCAGCGCGGCCAGGACCTCGGAATAGTCCGCCGGGTCGCAGACGATGGTCACCCGCTCGTGGTTTTTCGCCGCGGCCCGGATGAGGGTCACGCCGCCGATGTCAATGTTCTCGATAATCTCGGCATAAGTCACGCCCGGTTTGGCAGCGGTGGCTTCGAAGGGGTAAAGGTTGACCGCTACCAGGTCAATGTAATCCCAACCCAGGGCAAGCAACTCCTGATGGTCGGCCTCGGTCGGACGGGCCAGCAGCCCGCCGTGAATGGCTGGATGGAGGGTCTTGACGCGCCCGCCGAGAATTTCGGGCGATTTTGTGTAATCGGCCACTTCGGTAACCGGCAGGTCGTTCTCGCGCAGCAATTTGGCCGTGCCGCCCGATGCAAGTAGGCTCCAGCCGAGGTCGGTCAGGCCTCGGGCGAACTCAACAATACCGGTCTTGTCGTGGACAGAGAGAATGGCTTTGGGCATTCAGTTGACTCCTTGAAAAGGTTAAACTCGAAAAGCACAAAGGCGCACTAAGAACTGACTTCGTGAACCTTTGTGTTGAGAAGGTTTTTAATCGTTTTCACCAGCAGGCGATGTTCGACCTCGTGGAGGCGCGCCTCAAACGCTTCCAGCAATTCGCCATCCTGGAAGAGAATCTCTTCCACCCCAAGCACGGGGCCAGTATCCACACCCTCGTCGGGGACGAGGTGGACCATCACGCCGGAACGGTCAATCTCGCCCCGCCTCCAAGCCGCGTAGGCGCGCTCGATGGCGTGCGTTCCGGGGAACGCGCCAGGCAGCGCCGGATGCAGGTTCAAGACCCGATTCGGGAAGCGGAGCAGGAAGTTCGTGGTCAGGATGCGCATCCAGCCGGCCAGGATGACATAATCGGGCGCATATACCGCCACCGAGTCCGCAAGACGGCGGTCATACTCCTGACGGGATTCGCCCTCCCGCGTTGAAAAAGCAATCGCCGGGACGCCGGCCCGCCGCGCCCGTTCCAGGCCGTAGGCTTCTGGCTTGTTCGAGAACACGGCGACCACCTGCGCCGACAAAGTCCCGTCGGCGCAAGCGTCGAGGATGGCTTGTAGATTTGTGCCGTTGCCGGAAACGAGAACAACTAGACGAGAAAGTCCCATAGGCCTCCGCAACTAATGGTGAAATAGCCGCACGCCGGAGAAAACCATAATCATGCCGTATTCGTCGCAGGCGCGGATGACCTCCTCGTCGCGGGCCGAGCCGCCCGGCTGCAAAACATACTTCACGCCGGAAAGCGCGGCGCGGTCAATGGAATCGCGGAACGGGAAGAAGGCATCCGAGCCGAGGGTCACGCCGGTCAGTTGCTCCAGCCAGGCGCGTCGTTCGGCCGGCGAAAGCGGCGCGGGGACCTCAGAGAAGACCGCTGTCCAGCCGCTCTTCTCGGCGGCGGTGACATCGGGTTGCAGGTACTGGTCAATGGCGTTGTCGCGGTCCGGGCGTCTGACACCGGGCCTGAACTTCAGCCCAAGCACGGCCGGATGCTGGCGCAGCCACCACAGGTCCGCTTTCAGACCGGCCAGCCGGGTGCAATGGACGCGCGATTGCTGCCCCGCCCCCACCCCGATGACCTGACCGTTCAGGGCGTAACAGACCGAGTTGGACTGCGTGTACTTGAGCGTAATCCAGGCAACGCTCATATCGCGCAAAGCGTTCTCCGGCAGGGTTTTGTTAGCCGTGACAATGTTCTTCAAATCGTCGGGCGTCACCAGGCGGTCGTTGCGGCGCTGCTCGAAGGTCACGCCGAAGACCTCGCGACTCTCCATCTCGCCGGGGGTGTAATCCGAATCAATCTGGAGGATAACGTACTTGCCGCCCTTCTTGTTCTTCAAGATCTCAAGCGCCTCCGCTTCGTAAGCCGGAGCGATGACCCCGTCCGAGACCTCGCGCGCCAGCAGCCGGGCAGTCGGCGCATCAACCGGGTCGGACAGGGCAACAAAATCGCCGAAGGACGACATCCGGTCGGCGCCGCGGGCGCGGGCATAAGCAACTGCCAGCGGCGAGAGGTCTATATCGTTCACAAAATAGGCCTTCTTCAGGATGTCCGAAAGCGGGACAGCGACTGCCGCGCCGCTTGGGCTGACGTGCTTGAACGAGGCCGCCGCCGGCAGGTTCAGGGCGGCCCGCAATTCGCGCACCAGTTGCCAGGCGTTCAGGGCGTCGAGCAAGTTGATGTAGCCGGGTGATCCGTTCAGGGCGGTAAGCGGCAACTCGCCGGTTTTCATATAGATCCGCGCCGGGGTCTGGTGCGGATTGGCGCCGTAGCGCAGGGGAAGTTCTCGTTGCATACAATTCTCCTTTACTCCAAAATGACGGTTCGTTCTCCGGCGGTTAGTTCGCCGATGATCCAGGTCTCCTCGCCGATGGCCTCCTGGAGCGCCTCGGCCTCCTCCTTTGCCACAACGATCACCATACCAATGCCCATGTTGAAGACGCGGTGCATCTCAAGGACATCCACGCCACCGCGGATCTGGATCAGGTCAAAGAGCGGCGGGACAGGCCAGGAGCCGCGCCGCACCACTGCACTGACTCCCTCCGGCAGAACGCGCGGGATGTTTTCTAGGAAGCCGCCGCCGGTTATGTGGGATAAAGCCTTGATGGGAGAGGATGGCCGATTGATCAGAGGCCAGAGCAGGTTCAAATAAGAGCGATGCGGCTCGAGCAGGGCGTCGGCCAAGGAGCCCCCCAGTTCAGGGAAAACCGTGTCCAGGGAGACATTCTCAAAGACGCGGCGAATGAGTGAGTAGCCGTTGGTATGTGGCCCCGATGAGCGCAGGCCGATCAACACGTCGCCGGGTGCAATCCCCGGACGCGGCAGTGCCGCATCCCGCTCTACCACGCCAACTATCGTCCCGGCCAGATCAAATTCTCCCTCGGCGTAAACGCCGGGCATTTCGGCCGTTTCGCCGCCGAGTAGAGCCATACCCGCCGCGCGGCAGGCTTCGGCTGCGCCGATCACCGTCTCGGCCACAACCTGCGGGTCAAGTTTCGAGGTCGCAAAATAATCCAGAAAAAATAACGGACGCGCGCCCTGAACCAGGATGTCGTCAATGCAATGATTGACGATGTCATGCCCAATCGAACGGTAACGCCCGGCCGCGGCCGCCAGTTTGACCTTGGTCCCGACCCCATCGGTCGAGGCAACCAGCACCGGCGATTTCATGCTTTTGATGGCAGAGGCGTCGTACAGACCGCCAAAGGCGCCGATCCCGGCCAGCACCTCCGGTCCGTAGGTGGCGCGGACGGCATCTGTCATCAATTCGACTGCCCGGTTGCCGGCATTAATGTTGACGCCGGAT